>JBAPNE010000089.1:0-31070 GCA_049278975.1 Candidatus Kryptoniota bacterium | reverse complement strand
AAACGCGCCCTATTCGAGGCGTAACGCTGCGTGAGTAAATTCAATTCAAATGAGTCCTCCCGAAAATCCCATTAACGGGATTCGCGCCAACCTCTCCATGACTGGTCATTCTCGTTTTTCGTTAGCCCTTAATGATCCCAAACGGACGCATGGGATAAATGCCGTTTTGCGGCATCCCGCATACTTGAATAAAGTAGTTGAGCGGGATAATTTTCAATTAAACTTTCATGAGGAGTTATCATGAACATCTATGTAGGAAACATTTCTAGAGACCTGAGCGAGGATGAGTTGCGCGATGCGTTTGCGTCCTATGGGCAGGTATCTTCAGTCAATATTATCAAAGACAAATTCACAGGCGAGTATCGTGGATTCGCATTTGTGGAGATGGCTGTGAAGGAAGAGGCCGAAGCTGCAATAAGCGGTCTGAACGGAAAAGATTTAAAGGGAAGAGCGTTGAATGTCAACGAAGCCCGTCCGAAGACCGATGATCGTCGCGGCGGCGGTGGAGGAGGAAGAGGCGGTCCGAGACGCAGCGGCAACGGCGGCGGCGGCGGTGGAGGCAGGCGCAGATTCTGAGTCTGATAATTTTGGTGAAGCGTCCCGATGTTGTCGGGGCGCTCCATCATTTCGATTCATTTCAAAATGTGGTCAGGGCATTCAAATTTCTTTCTGACGAACCTATAATGCTTTCCGTAAATTGATTTTCACTCCAACGGTTGATATATTAATTCCGGTTTTTCTATAATTTCAAATTCCGGAGGGATTTTTTGCGCAAGAATCGCTTTAAAATTATTCTTATCATTGCCGCTATTGCACTCGCACTATTTTATCTTTACCCCACGTACCAAAGTGCGACTTACCAAAAGAGGTTAGCGGAACTGTCGGGTCAAACAAAGTATGCAGACTATCTTAAGTCTCATCCTATTCCTGAGTTACCCGACTCGCTCAAGCAGACTTACATCGACAGCCTCAACACATCTTTCTCTGCCGATAGTTTTAATTATTACGATGCAAATGTTAAAAACATCGTTGACGCGAAACTCAAAAGGATCAAATTAGGACTTGACCTGCAAGGTGGTATGCATATAGTCCTTGAAGTTAACATCGTGAAGATGCTTGATGACATGGCGAAGAACAAAGATCAAGTTTTCGAACAGATCATGCAGCAGGTTACAGCCGAAGCGAAGCAAACCGATGCGGACCCTCTCGATCTCTTGAAGCAACAATTTGATCAACGTGGAATCAGGCTGAGTCGTTACTATGGCGACATTCGCGATGATAACTCCAAAGTCATCTCTTATTTGAGCGACCAGACAAAAACCGCAGTTGATCGCGCGATGGAGATCGTTAGGAACCGTGTTGACCAGTTCGGTGTCTCCGAGCCTTCGATTCAAAAACAAGGAAGCACAAGATTTATCGTGGAACTTCCCGGTGTAAGCAACGAGTCGGAAGTAAGGCAACTTATGCAAAGTACCGCGCTCCTCGAGTTTAAATTGCTTAAACCTCCGGATGTTGTTATAAAAGTTTTTCAGAGTGTGGATAATATTATTGCTGGAAAGACTGATAGTCTCGCATCTCAAAGTGACACGACCGCTTCTGATTCCAATTTGACACAAGAACAATTTGCCAAGAAGCATCCTCTCTTTACCATCGTGCGAGTCAATTCCCAAACAGGCGATACTTACGTGGCTGAGAATGATCGCGACAAGCTAATGCGGATATTCGGTAGAGAAGATGTTAAACGTGCTATCCCGAGTGATTTTCAATTCGTGTTCGGCGCGAAGGCGCAGATTGTAGCAAAAGGTGAAAAATATTACGAACTTTTCGTTGTAAAGAAGGATCCGGAATTAACGGGCGGGGTCGTGACAAACGCTCGCGCGCAAATTTCGCCAACGACTAGTTCGCCCATCGTTGAAATGACAATGAGTTCAGAAGGTTCACGTGACTGGGCAAGGATCACCGGAGCCAATATCGGAAAGAGAATCGCTATTGTGCTTGACAATGCTGTTTATTCTGCGCCTGTTGTTAGGAACAAAATTCCAAACGGCAGTTCGGAAATCGAAGGTATGGCAAATATTGATGAAGCAAATCTATTGGCAATAGTTCTGCGTGCTGGTGCGCTTCCGGCTCCAGTCGATATAGTTGAAGAAAGAACTGTCGGACCTTCACTCGGTGAAGATTCGATCAGGAACGGGTTTACTTCGGGAATCATCGGCTTGTCATTGATAGTTTTGTTCATGGCATTCTATTACCGCGCGGGTGGTATCGCGGCGGATTCGGCTCTTCTGCTGAATATTTTATTTATACTTGGAGTACTTGCAGCATTCCACGCGACGCTGACTCTTCCCGGCATAGGAGGTATGATACTAACGATTGCGGTCGCCGTCGATGCGAACGTGCTTATATATGAACGTATCCGCGAAGAGATTGCAACGGGAAAAACGTTAAGGGCGGCAATTGACCAGGGATATTCCAAAGCGTTCACGGCGATTTTTGATTCGAACATCATATCGCTTTTCACCGGCGCAATACTGTACCAGTTTGGAACGGGGCCCGTCCAAGGGTTCGCTCTCACTCTAATGATCGGTATCGTCGCAAGTCTTTTCAGTGCGATCATAATCACGCGCGTCATTTTCGACGTAATGATAGAGCGCGGCGCGACAACAATCAATTTCGGTTAAATGGAAATATCGAATTATGAGCGCTGAATTCTTAGTTAAAAATTCGAGAATTTAAAATTTAAAATTAGGATTAATAGATGCGTTTTTTTCCAAGGACAAGTGTTGACTTTATCGGAAAGCGTTACATTTGGTATACCGTTTCGGCTACTCTGATATTGCTTGGTCTGATCACAGTTGCTTTTCGAGGTTTAAACTACGGAATCGATTTCAAAGGCGGCACGGAGCTTACACTTAATTTTGATCCGGCTCCAAACATTGGTACTGTCCGTTCCTCGTTGGACAAAATCGGATTCGGTGATGCTGAAATAAAAACTTTCGGCAATGAAAACCAATTGCTGATTCGTGTTAAGGCGACGGACCAAGGAGTGGTAACCGGTGATAAGATAATCGCGCAATTAAAAACATCCCTGCCGAACACACAGCTCCAGCTTTTGCAAGAAAATAAGATCGGACCGAAGATCGGTCAGGAGTTAAGACAGGATGCGGTGATGGCGATTTTCTACAGCTTGATCGCAATTTTGATTTACGTCTCGCTGCGATTTCAGTTTATCTATGCGGTGGGGGCGGTGCTCGCGCTGTTCCATGATGTGCTGATCACCCTCGGTTTCGTGGCAATATTCGGCTGGTTTGTGCCATGGCTGAATCTTGAGATTAATCAGACCATGGTCGCAGCGTTCCTTACGCTTGTCGGCTATTCGATGAACGATACAGTCGTTATCTTCGATAGGATTAGAGAGAATTTGAAATTATTTAAAGGCGAGAACCTGATTCGCGTAATGAATCGCAGCATCAACGATACTTTAAGCCGCACCATCATTACATCCGGAACAGCTTTCCTTGTTTTGCTGGTGCTCCTAATCTTCGGTGGAGAAGTTACCAGAGGGTTTGCATTTTCGATGCTGATCGGAGTTGTTACCGGAACTTATTCCTCCATTTACGTTGCGTCTGCGATCGTGGTTGATTATAACGTGTACATCAAGAAAGCCGACCTGCGATTAACACAAGCGCAGTCGCCGGTTCTGGAAATCGAGAAGCCATATGAAGTTGCGGCAAAAAGAGCTTAAGAGCGGCGTTGTCCTAATCGAGATCGAAGGAAACATCGTCGGCGGGCCTGACGCCATGAGCCTGAACGAAGAAGTTCACAAATTGGTGAACAGCGGGACAAAAAAAATCATAATAGACATGAAGTCAGTTGAGCACATCAACAGCAGCGGCCTAGGAATATTGATCGCGAGCTTGAATGCTGTGCATCAAGTTAACGGTGATCTGAAGATCGCCAATGCAAGTTCGCGCGTGCTCGATTTGCTGAAGATTACAAAGCTCAGCCAAATCTTTGAATCATACAAGTCTGTAGATGAGGCTGTAAAAGGCCTCGCATAATTATTATCAATTCCCAATTATGAATTTTGAATTGTCCATTCCCCAGCAGGGCCGCTCGGATAAGATTTATAATTCAACATTTGCCGTTCAATTATTCTATGTAAGTACGCGGCATGCCGCAAGACCCTCACAAAATTTTTAAGTCAGATGTCAGTAAAAATAATTGTCGGTGCCCAATGGGGCGATGAAGGCAAAGGGAAAATTGTAGATTTACTCAGCGAAGACGTTGATATAGTGGCACGCTACCAAGGTGGCGCAAATGCCGGTCATACCGTGGTTGTTGAGGGAAAAACTTACGTTCTGCATTTGATTCCATCGGGCATTTTGCATCCCAAAGTGGTTTGCGTAATCGGAAACGGAGTAGTGCTTGACCCCCAAGCCTTTCTCGATGAAGTAGCTTTGCTGGAATCACACGATATAAAAGTCCGCGGCAGACTTTTCATTTCTCACAATGCCCATCTAATTATGCCGTATCACAAGCTGATCGATTCATTAAAGGAACAAGGTGCGGATAAAATCGGAACGACCGGCCGCGGAATCGGTCCGGCTTATATCGACAAGTTCGCGCGAGTCGGAATTAAAATTGTTGATTTGCTCCATCGCGATGTTCTCGTTAAAAAAATCAGATCGAATATCGAAGACAAAAACCGGTTGTTCAGCAAAATTTATAATTCATCCGAAGTCAATGTCGATGAGATCGTCGATAAATATTTGCAATACGACAAACAGCTCGATGAGTTTATTACCGACACATCTCTCTTCATAAATCAACAATTGAAAGCTGGAAAGAAAATTTTGGCGGAAGGGGCGCAGGGTGCGATGCTGGACGTCGATTTTGGAACGTACCCTTATGTCACTTCTTCAAATCCGACGAGCGGCGGAGCTTGTACCGGGCTCGGTATTCCGCCGACGGTGGTCGATTCCGTAATCGGCGTTGCAAAAGCTTATACGACGAGAGTGGGCAATGGTCCTTTTCCGACTGAACAAATAAACGAGGTCGGCGAGAGCCTGCGGAAAATAGGCAGCGAGTATGGTGCCACAACGGGAAGACCTCGCCGCTGCGGATGGCTCGATCTGTTTAGTCTGAAATATTCCGTGATGATAAATGGAATCGAAGATATCGCGCTGACGAAGTTGGACGTACTGGACGAATTCGATGAGATAAAAGTGTGCGTGGGTTACAACTACAAGACGAAGCCGCTGAAAACTTTTCCGTTAGACCTTTGCATGATTGAGGACATAGAACCCGTCTATGAAACTTTGCGCGGATGGAAAACAAAAATATCAGGCGCAAAAAAGTTTTCAGAACTTCCCGCTAATTGCCGAATGTATGTTGACTTCATCGAAAAATATTTAGATGCAAAGCTCAGCATAATTTCAGTCGGCGCGATGCGTGAGCAAACGATAAGTCGATGAGAACTAAAGGTTTTGACCGCAACGCGGCAGCGTCGGAAGGTTTTGTGAGTTTGTCCACGCCTGTTCGCTGCTTCAAATCATAATTCGTAGAAAATGCCGAGTGTGAAGTCAGTGCCGTCGATGTTGATTTTTCCGTATTGCGTTCCCGGCAGAGTGATTTCTAATCCCTGATAACTTGTTGTCGCTGTGTTGAATGAAGAAGTTGAGTTGAACTCCGGCGATCTGAATTTCATTTCTCCGCGAACCCCTAAACAAGCGGCAATTCTGTAAACAACACCGGCGGATACTTGAATCCCGAACGCTGTAACGAGCGGCGTGTTTGCTACAGTATTTCCGATTTGTAAATTTCTCTTACCGAGATAAAGTGCCGGTCCACCTCCCAGATAAATATCCCAACTTTCACCGACAATTGGTATGCTAAAATACCCGTTTAATTCCAGAAGTTGCAAGCTGAACCCGTCCTGAACTGGTGCTCCAACATAGTTGCCGGCGGAATTGTATCCGTAAATCGTGTATATGTTTTGATTGAGATTCACCGATTGGATCGTTACGCCGACTGCGTTTGTTCGCGAGAGAACAACCCTGAGGTCACCGCCTACAGAAAGGAAACCGCCAAAGCTGTTGTACGAACTGCTTATGCTTGGATCGTCATCTCGTGCGGCAGGATAAATGCGGGCTGAAGTTGTGAAGTCAAGAAATCCGCCGACTTGAAACTTAAGTCCTTCGAATGTTTGCGCGTATGCTTCTGCGAAGGAGAATATTGTGACTAATCCAATCGCCAGAAGCTGCCGCACAATTGACTTTACCTAAAAATTTTCGCCCGGTTGTCTTCGATCGTCGCGTCATCTTTGAGTTGTTGAAGCCAATCACTGACGACTCTGGACTTCTCCTGCTGCATGAGCTGCTGCATTGATGTCATCCGCTGAATCTTATATGCAGTTGAGTCGAACGGTGTTTTGGTAAGAAGCTGTATGATATAAACTCCCGCTGTGCCTTTGAATGCTGGTGAGATTTGTCCGGCGTTCAACTTGGATGCTTCCACTGCGAAGGCGAAGTCTCTGCCGACATTGGGGACGAATCCTGTCGGACCAAAAATTCCTGTTGAGTCGAAACGAAGGCGCGTGTCGTATTGTACGAGTTTGCCTAGGTTATCACCTGTAGCAAGTTTTGTCTTCAGTTGGTTGGCATAAGAAAGAGCCATATCAAATTGCTTCCGTTTCACGACGATGTCTTTTATCTGGTTTGCAACTTGATCGAACGGAGTTACGCCGGCATTTTTTACTTCGCTGATCATGAAGACGGCATAACCCTGGTTGAGGGTAGTCACGTCACTGATATTTCCCAGTGAGCCATCATAGGTCCACTTCATGAGATCTTCGTTGTTGCCAACAGTCGGAATGAAATTCCCTTTTGAAAATCGAGGCGTCTGCCGCGGAGTGAGGTTCATGGTCGCTGCCGCTTTATCGAAACCATCTTGTTTTGCTATGTAAACAAAATCCTCCGCGTGCTGCTTCAGGTCGTCTTTTGCCTGCTGCGAAACTTTGATACTCATCTTGATGTCGGCAATTTTCAATTCGCGCGAATCCTTGCCGAGGACTTTTATAATGTGTAAGCCAAATTGTGTCCTCACCGGACCCACGATTTGCCCGGGGTTTGTTTTGAACGCCGCCTCTTCAAACGGCTTGACCATCATACCTTTGCCGAACCAGCCGAGATCCCCACCGTGAGCCGCGCTGCCGGGATCCTGAGAATACTGTCTTGCGAGTGCAGCGAAGTCCGCACCCGATCTTGCCTGTTTCAAAATATTTTGTGCTTGCTTGTATGCCGCGGTAGAATCAGGGCCGGGTGGAACATTAATAAGAATGTGAGCAGCATGTACGTATTGATTTTTGGCCGTCTGTTCATCCATGATCTTTATCAAGTGATATCCGGTGGCTGATTCGAATGGCCCTATCACGTCTCCCACTTTTTCAGCAAATGCTTCGCTCTCGATCTGAGGATCAATTTGTCCATGGCTCACAAATTTGTCGTCATAGGGAGTTTCAGAGTATTCTTTGACTAACTCGAGGAAGTCGGTGCCGCTTTTTGCAAGCCCAGCGACACGTTCAATTTCATTTTTGACGTCTGTAGAATCGGCTGTCGAGGGAGCAATCGGTAGAAGTATATACTTTAGCCGGCGCGTCGGCTGGGTTCTGTAGTCGTCCTGGTTTGAAGAGTAGTAGTCGTGCATATCGGATTCGGTAACCTGGATATTTTGAGCGGGATATAGTGTTGCAGGCGGGAAGAGAATATAGCCGGCATCAAGTTTTTCACTTTGCTGTTCGAACTGCATATCGAGTGCGCTCTCCGGGATTCTTACGGCACTGAAAAGGCGGCTCGTTAGCTTTTCCTGAAGGCGTTGTTCCTTCAAATATTCCTCAACGCTCAACCAAAACTGCTGAACTTTAGGCTCGTTCGATTCGAGAGCCCCTTGAAGAATTTGGCGATTGATCTGCCCGGTTGAATCCTCGAAATTTCGTTTGATAGGATCGGGAAGAGTTTCAGGATTGTTCGTTACCCAATTTACTATTTCCTGATCGGTGACCATGATGCCGAGTCTTTCGGCGGCTTGCTTAATTAGAATTTGATTTACAAGTTCCTGCCACACCTGGCTGCGCAATTGTTCCATCATCTGATCGTCGGGATCCTGCTTCGAATTAGTTTTATACTCTTCGACAGCATTATCCAGAATCTTTTCGAATTGTGGATAGCTGATTTCCTCGCCGTTCACTTTGCCGACTACATTGCTCGTGTATTGTCTGCTTTGGCGGCCCGTAATGTCCATGCCCCATTCAAAAACAATCATAGCAATGAAAAGGACTGCGAGTCCAACCAGGATGGCGGGCATGTTATCCCGCATTTTTGTCATTATTGGCATTTTAAGAAAATTTCCTCTCGAACAAAATTGCCCCGCACAACTTATGCTGGGCGGGATTATTCAAAATTATTATGCGGCAAAAAATATAATCGCCGAACGCATGAAAATCAATTTACTAAAATTCGCAACTTAACATTCCAGGCGTATTTAAAATTTCATTGTCAGACCTGCCTTGCCGCGGCTGTCGTGCAAAAAATTTTGGACTGTGCTAACCGCCGTAAGGGTTGAATACTTGGCGGAATGCTTTTACATTTTAATGATTTATGCATCGATTGGTTGAGCGAAAATAGTTTTACGTTCTAAATGTGGAAAGACTGCGAAGTGATGAAAAAACTTTTCAGAATTAGACATTGAGCGTTTCAAATATTGCTTCTTGTTTGAAGATTCGGACAAAATTTCGGAATTAAAATGTTTCGGAAGGAGAGACTTGAAAAATGTTTATCAAGGTACTTGGTGCAGGTTGTTCAAACTGTAAGGCTTTAGAAAACCGTGCAAAGCAGGCGGCAGAAGAATTAAAGCTGGCGCTGGAAATCAGGGAAGTCCAGGACATTGAAGAGATTGCTCATTATGGGGTCATGAATATGCCCGGGCTTGTTATAAATGGAAAAGTTGTTTTAACCGGATATGTGCCACCGGTTGAAGAGCTAAAAGACTTGTTGGTACACAACTTCACGCAGGTTTAATAAGTCAACTCATAGTGCATAGCCCGTCCATTCATCGCGGGGTGGGCTATGAGTTGCAATCACTTTGCTGTTGAAACATTTCAGTGGATTTTCTGCCGAACTTCAAGACAAAATATAGCATCTCGGTTCTGTAGTCTCTTTGCTACCGGCACCTTCTCCAATTACACTGTAGTTCCATCCCTTTGGTCTTGCGGAAATGATGTCCTTTTCCGATTTTAACTATCGGTGAACAGAGTTATCCTTTTTATATTATCAACGCTTCTTTTTACTTCCCTTCTTCGTGCGCAGTTTTATTATTTCAATGAGAATAAAGTTCAGTACACAAATTTTCATTGGCAAACTTTGCGCACCCCGCATTTTGAAATCTATTATTATCCGGAGATGACCGACCTTGCAAATCGGAGCGCGAAAATGGCTGAGGACGGTTATCGCTACCTGGAAAATAAATTCGACTTGAACATCAAAGAGCGAATTCCTTTGATACTCTATTCTTCGCATCTCTATTTCGAGCAAACCAACACGATGCCCGGATTCATTCCGGAAGGAGTCGGCGGATTTTTTGAATATGTGAAAGGACGCGTCGTGATTCCGTATGACGGCTCAATCTTTGAGTTGAAGCACGTCATAAGGCACGAGTTGACCCATGTGTTCACCGCGGCAAAGCTTGCGCGCGTACTTCACGATCACCGGATGTCGACCGATCGCGAACCGCCGCTTTGGTTTGAGGAAGGGCTGGCCGAGTTCTGGTCAACGAAGTGGGACGATCAGGCGGAGATGGTTATGCGAGATGCCGTGCTTAGCGGTTATCTTGTACCACTTTCCGAAATGGAAAGAATTTACGGCACCTTTCTCATGTACAAAGAAGGACAGAACGTCCTGAAATTTATTTCCGAAAATTTTGGCGATGACAAAATACTTTTGCTGATGGAAAATTTCTGGAAAAGCTCTTCGTTTGAAGAAGACATGAAGATGACCATCGGAATGAATTACAAAGAGTTCGACAAGAAATGGGTTTATTATCTCCAGAAGAAATATTATCCGCTTCTTTCTTCGCAAGATATGCCGTCAAAAATCACGCAGACAATTTGCTCCGAAGGCTTCAATGATTCTCCGGTTTTTTATAAAGCACACAACGGCAAGCAATATGTTTTTTACATCGGCAACCACAACGGTTACACCGACATTTACGAACAGCGATTGGATAGTATCTCTAAACCCGTCGCCGTGATCAACGGAGAGCGCACGAACGAATTCGAAGCTTTTCAGCTTCCTTCATATAAGATGGCAATTTCTCAAAACGGTATTCTCGCCTTTGTCTCGAAGAGCGGCGAAACCGATGTTCTTCACTTATATGATGTCGAAAAGAAAGAGATCGTGGCAGATAAGCGTTTGACGGGAGTAAGCAGAATAGGTTCTGCTTGTTTTTCACCGGAGGGCAGAAAGATCGTACTTTCGTGTGCCACCATGGAAGGGTACTACAATCTTTACATTTGCGATTTGGAATCCGATTCTCTAACGCAGTTGACGAACGGGTATTACGACGACAGAGATCCAGCATGGTCGCCGGACGGAAAATGGATTGTTTTTTCTTCGGACAGAACAATTTTCGGAGACGAAGGGTATTATAATCTTTTCTTGTTAAGTTTAGAGCCTGGTGCCCACGATCTTTTGAATATAATTAAATACCTGACTAAAGGACGTGAATCTGATTATTCACCAGCTTGGTCTCCGGATGGAAAAGAAATTACTTACGTGTGCGATGAAAATGGCGCTCAAAATATTTTTGTCATGCCTCTGAATTTATCCGAGCTTTCTGATTCGGTATCGTCATACAAGATTACAAGTTTTCCGACAGCAGCTTTCAACACAAATTTTGCGGGGGCAGATTCTGCTATCCTCTTCAGCGGATTTGAGAATTACAGCTTTCAAATAAGAATGATCGACAGCGTCGGCCGGAGAATGATGGCCGCGAAAACGAAATTCACTTACCGCATCACGGACTATGATACATCATGGCACGCAGAGAGTTATGCGTCCACGGCCGGTGCTTCGGTGACTCCTTATGTGCCGAGGTACAGTGTCGATATTGCAGAAAGTCAGATAACTACAGACCCGGTGTTTGGAACTGCCGGCGGCGCGGCAATGGCCCTGAGTGATATACTTGGAAACGATCAGTATTATTTTCTGCTGTTCAATACCGCCCAGACGCAGGATGAGATTCTGAAAAGTTTCAACCTTGCGATCTCGAAGATTTCGCTCGGGCATCGAATGAACTATGCATACGGGATTTTTAACTTCGCGGGACCGGATTACGACATTTCCGACCCCGACGTTTATTTTTACGAGAGATCTTTTGGCGGGTACTTCACGCTGAGTTATCCGCTTTCGAGATTCGATCGCATTGAAGCGACCACGAGTTTGGCAAATACTTACAAGGAGCTTTACTATGGGATCGGGGAAAGGACATCGCTTCTCTTTTCAAATTCGATAGGATATGTCATGGACAATTCTTTGTGGGGGCCGACTGGTCCCATTGACGGTCATCGGTTTCTTGTTAGCCTTGCTTACACAAGCGATGTGGAATATAGCTCAGTGAATTATTATACGGTGATGTTCGATTATCGGCACTATTTCAGATTAAGTCAGACTGTCGCATTTGCGACTCGTGAGGCGCTGCTGTTCAATCAGGGACCGCAGGCAAAAATATTTTTTATGGGTGGCAGTTGGGATTTGCGCGGCTGGCCACTTTGGGGAATTCGCGGAGAGAAACTCTGGATAGCGAGCGAGGAGTTGCGGTTTCCGTTGATCGACGCGCTTAACATAAATTTTCCGTTCGGCGGAATATTGTTCACTGCAATTAGAGGTGCAGTATATTTCGATGCAGGCTCCGCGTGGGATGATGTCTATGATTCTACGCTTGGTGATTTCGGCGCCGGTTTGCGGTTCAATCTTGGTGAAGTGCTGGTCTTAAGGTATGATGTCGGCAAAACGATCCAGGATAATTTCCAGAAGCTTCAGCCGGGACTTTTCTATCAATTTTTCTTCGGCTGGGATTTCTAATATCGATTATTGATTTATACATCTGGTTATTGGCACCAAACCACCCACAACTATTTGAAATTCTATCGACCTCTCGTAAATTTTATTTTAGCTTTATTAGTTACGATTGCTGCAGTAAATCCGAAAAGATGGAACACAAACATACTCTTCACGACGTTCCGATATTTGAGAAGTTGTCTCCGACTGAGCTTAAGCTTATAACAGACATTTCCCGCACAAAGCGTTACAAGAAAAGTCAAATAATTTTTCTTGAGGGAGAAACATTCTCCGGGTTCTATCTGATTCTGGCCGGCTCGGTGAAACTCTATAAACTCAACAGCCATGGTGACGAGGTTACGCAGCATCAGTTGGACTCCTTCCGCAGCTTCGCCGAATCGGCATTGTTCTCCGGCTCCAGATTCTATTCGACTTGCGCGCAAGCGATCGAGGATTCCACATTGCTTTTTTTCCCAAGTGATGAGTTTGCGTCTCTTCTCGGAAACAATCCGGCACTTGCGATAAGGATTTCAGAAGCCTTTGCAGTAAGGTTAATGGAGCTCAATAAAAGGTTCGACATTTTGGCCGCGGATGTTGAGGGAAGAGTCGCCCGTTATTTGCTGAACGAAATCCAGCTTAATAATTCGGTAAAACTGCCTGAGCCGCATTTCAATTTGATGATCCGTAAGAAAGATCTTGCCGAACATTTAGGCATCGCGACTGAAACACTTTCACGGATGCTTCGAAAGTTCAAGGAGAGTAAAATCATCAGGGAAGTATCGAAAAAAATCTTCATCACAGATGTGAAAAGACTCCGCGAGCTGGCGCAAAAATAAATTCGCGATTAATTTGTCCGCACCGAAATCAGAAATATAAAAACGGATTCATAAGTCTGATTTGTGGCGAAAGTTTTTATAGGGGGTAATTATTGGACAAAGGTCATTCTTCTTATTTTAATCTGCCTTAAAATTTCATGAATGATTACAATTCCTATCGGCATACACTTTGCAGGATTTGTTTGGCTTAAGAAGTACATCGGGTGGTAGTTTTATATAAACACCATTCCTCTGCAAATCATGGACGGAGGGATTTTCTTATTTTAAATCCACTTGCATCACTTCAGATTTTTGCCTGCAACATTTTATCCGGATGGGATGGAACATTTATAGAAGGAGAATTGATGTCTATTGACTTCATGAAAGCAGAGCGTCCTTCGGACGATAAGCGATGGAGATTGGTGGATGCGACAATGCGGCGTCATGGTCACGAGCCGAATTCGCTTATTGAGACTTTGCACACCGTTCAGGAGTCTTTTGGCTATTTAGAAGAAGAAGCACTGCGGTATGTCGCGTTTTCTCTGCGTGTGCCATTAAGCAAAGTTTATGGCGTTGCTACATTCTATCAATTTTTTTCTTTGAAACCGCAGGGTAAGCATACCTGCGTCATCTGCATGGGAACTGCTTGCTATATAAAAGGTGCACAAAATCTTTTGGACTCTATTGAGAATAAAATGAAGATAAAGCCGGGCGAAACAACATCTGATGATGAGCTTTCATTGTTGACGGCACGATGCGTTGGCTCTTGCGGATTGGCTCCAGCGGTAGTGGTTGACAATGAAGTTCTCGGCAGCGTAAGCGAAGCAAAGCTGTCGGAGACAATAGGGAGGCTGGTCGAGAATGAACTCTGAAGAAATCGCAAAGTCTTCAGTTTCGATAAATGAAGATGGGGCGGAATATTCTGTAAATGTTTGCGTCGCTGCCGGGTGTGTTTCTTCAGGGAGCGACAAGGTCAAGGAAGCTATCGGGCGGGAAGTTCTCGAACACGGACTTGAAAAGAAATGCAAAGTGAAAGGTGTCGGTTGTCTAGGCTTATGTTCGCAAGGTACGTTGGTCGCCGCGGATCTTTTAAAGCCGTCTGATGGTGCCGCACAATCTCGAATAATCTACCAGCAAGTTACTCCGGCTGATGCAAAAGAGATTGTGGAAAGTTTAGGCAAAGAGCCGGTTAAGCGTTTGAAATGTGATACCGAATCTGCGTTTTTCAAACGTCAAACAAAGATCGTACTTGAAAACAGCGGCTTGATCGATCCTGAAAACATTGAGGACTATCTTGGCGTCGATGGTTATGCCGGGCTAACGAAGGCGCTCACGGAAATTTCCCCGCATGATGTGATCGATCAGGTGTCGAAGAGCGGACTTCGTGGAAGAGGCGGCGCCGGTTACCCCACCGGACTTAAATGGAGTACGGTTGCAAAAGCCAAAGCTCAATCCAACGGCAAAAAGTTTGTGATATGCAACGCCGATGAAGGTGACCCCGGTGCTTTCATGGATCGCAGCGTATTGGAAAGCGATCCATTCAGAGTTTTGGAAGGGATGACGATCGCGGCTTATGCAATCGGCGCGAGCCAGGGATACATTTACGTTCGTGCGGAATATCCGCTGGCTGTAAAGAGACTTCGCACTGCAATCCGCCAGGCTGAGAAAAGCGGTTATCTCGGAAATAATATCCTTGACACGACGTTTAGTTTTAGGATTGACATTCGTCTTGGCGCAGGAGCGTTCGTTTGCGGAGAGGAAACTGCACTCATTGCATCTATCGAAGGGAAACGTGGTACGCCTCGTCCGCGCCCGCCATATCCGGCCGAACATGGACTTTGGGGTGCACCCACTTTGATTAATAATGTCGAAACTTACGCAAACATTCCGGCAATAATCAGACATGGCGGCGATTGGTTTGCTTCATTTGGAACGGAGAAGAGCAAAGGAACAAAAGTATTCGCGCTTGCCGGGCGTGTTAAGAACACCGGACTAATTGAAGTCCCGATTGGAATTACTTTGCGCGAAGTCATTTATGATATTGCGGGCGGGATTCCCGACAACAAAAAATTCAAAGCTGTACAGACTGGTGGACCATCCGGCGGATGTATTCCCGCCAAACATCTTGATATGAAAGTGGATTACGAGACACTCAAGCAAGTCGGCTCGATAATGGGTTCCGGTGGAATGATTGTTGCCGATGAAACTTCTTGTATGGTTGATGTCGCAAAATTTTTCATGGAATTTTGTATGACGGAATCATGCGGAAAATGTGTCCCATGCCGCGTCGGAACAGCACAAATGTACGATATACTTTGCAAAATCACGGAAGGCGACGCGACCATGGAAGATCTTGACCGACTTAGGGAATTGTGCGACATGGTACAAAGCACAAGCCTATGCGGCCTTGGTCAATCTGCACCCAATCCGATCTTGAGCACGCTAAGATATTTCCAGAAAGAATACGAAGAGCACATATTGCACAAGAAATGTCCCGCAGGCGTCTGCAAATTTTCGAACGAGGTTTCAAAATGACAATACCTACACAAGTAAAAACTCTAAAAATAAACGGCATCGATATCGGCGGCAGAGCCGATCAAACTATTCTTGAAGTTGCGAGAGAACATAACATAAATATTCCAACTCTGTGCCATCTTACCGGATTGTCAGATGTCGGGGCTTGCCGTCTGTGCCTGGTGGAAATCAAAGGTATCCCGAAACTTATTCCTGCCTGTACAACGTTTGTCGACGAAGGGATGGAAGTCTCCACGGACTCCGAGCGCCTTGTAAAGTATAGAAAGATGATTCTGGAATTGCTGATGTCCGAGCGCAACCACATCTGTTCCGTATGCGTTACTAACGGGCACTGTGATCTCCAATCTCTGGATCAAGAACTTGGTGTGACCCACATTCGATTTCCATATCGTTATCCGAAGCTTTCGGTGGACGCTTCACATGATAGATTCGTCATCGATCAGAACCGGTGTATTCTATGCACGCGATGCGTCAGAGTTTGCGACGAAATCGAAGGTGCGCATACATGGGATTTGATGGGGCGCGGGATAAAATCTCAGGTGATAACGGATCTCAATCAGCCATGGGGAGCATCCGAAAGTTGCACAAGTTGTGGAAAATGCGTGCAGGTCTGTCCGACTGGCGCACTGTCCGAAAAAGGAAAATCGGTTGCCGAAATGTCCAAGCGAAGACAATTTCTTCCTTATCTTACAGCGATGAGGGAAGGAAGAGAATAGCTATAAGTGGAATCTGAAAAGTGAAAAGTTAAAAATGAAGAAAGTGCGTTTCGCAACGGTCTGGCTCGATGGCTGTTCAGGATGCCACATGTCGTTCCTGGATACTGATGAAAAGCTGCTCGAGCTGGCAGATAAAGTTGATGTGGTTTTCAGCCCTTTGGTTGACAATAAAATTTTTCCCGACAAAGTCGATGTAACTCTTGTTGAAGGCTCGGTGTCGAGTGACGAAGATTTGAAAAAGATCAAACACATAAGAAGCAGGACAAAGCTGCTTGTCGCACTCGGCGATTGTGCCGTCACCGGAAACATACCGTCAATGAGAAATCAGTTCGGAGTGAACGCCGTACTGAGAAGGGCGTATGTCGAGAATGTGACGGTCGGCGGGAAGATACCCGATGTTGATTTGCCCGTTCTGCTTCCAGAAGTGAGGCCGGTGCATGAGGTTGTGAAAGTGGATCTTTATCTTCCTGGCTGTCCGCCGCCCGCCGATGCGATTTATTATTTGCTGACGGAATTGTTAGCAGGACGCACTCCAAACCTTGAACAGCAAACGCGGTTCGGAAGGTAGAGACTTAAAATTTTGAATTAGGAATTAAGAATTTATAATTAAGAAATATCAGCTATGTCGAAACAAATCATAATAGATCCGGTTACACGCATTGAAGGTCATGGCAAAATTACGATCCAGCTTGACGAAGGCGGCGGAGTTAAAGACGCTTTCTTTCACGTCACGCAGATAAGGGGCTTCGAGAAATTTTGCGAAGGCAGGCCGTTTTATGAAATGCCTTCGTTGATGGCTCGCATTTGCGGAATATGTCCCGTGAGCCATTTAGTCGCTTCCGCGAAGGCTTGCGATAAGATCTTAGGTGTAACAATTCCGAGCGCTGCGGTAAAATTGCGGCAGGTCATGAACATGGCACAGGTTATTCAGTCCCATGCCCTGAGCTTCTTTTATCTCGCTTCTCCGGATTTGCTGCTCGGAATGGATTCCAATCCAGCGGAGAGAAATATTTTTGGTGTGCTCAAGAAAAATCCGACCCTTGCGCGCGACGGCGTTCGTCTGAGGCAGATGGGCCAGCAAATGATCGAGTGGATGGCGGGAAAAAGGATTCATCCCGCATGGATTGTTCCCGGCGGTGTAAACGAACCTCTCACCGTCGAGAAACGTGACCAAATCCTTGCGATGGTTCCCGAAGGATTGTTCATCGTCCAGCGGACTTACGATTGGTTCCGAAGCGTGCTCGAAAAATTTCAGAGAGAAATCCAAACATTCGCGAATTTCCCGACATTGTTCATGGGCTTGGTCAATGAAGACGGCAACCTGGAGCATTATGACGGCAAAATAAGGATCATGGACGCCAGTGGAAGCATAATTGCTGACAAGTTGGAGCCGGATGATTATCAGCAATATATAGGCGAAGCGGTTGAGCCGTTTACTTATTTGAAATTTCCCTATTACAAGCCTTTTGGATACGATGACGGAATTTACCGCGTCGGGCCGCTTGCGAGATTAAATATTTCCCGTCAATGTGGTACTGAACGTGCGGACAATATGTTGGAAGATTTCAGAAAACTGAGCCATGATGCTGTGTTAAGCTCGTTCCATTATCATTTTGCGAGGCTAATTGAAATCGTTTATGGTTTCGAGAAAATAAAACAGTTGCTCGAAGATCCGGAAATTTTGAGCAATCGGATTAGGGCTTACGCAGAGCCGAACAGGTCTGAAGGAATAGGTATTTCCGAAGCTCCGCGCGGAACGTTGATCCATCATTACAAAGTTAACGACAATGGTTTGATAACTTGGGCAAATTTAATAATTGCTACGGGGCACAACAATCTCGCGATGAATCGAGGCGTCTTACAGGTTGCGAAAAATTTCATCGACGGACAAAAAATCCCGGAGGGAGTTCTTAACCGAATTGAAGCCGTGATCCGAGCGTACGATCCTTGCCTGAGCTGCTCGACTCACGCCGTCGGGCAAATGCCGCTCGAAGTCGAGCTTCGAAAATACGACGGCGAACTCCTCGACAAAATTATCCGTTAGTTTCCAGCGTTTAGCTATGAGCGATCAACAATGAGCAATAAACCATCGATCATCGTAATTGGCTGCGGAAATCCACTTCGTGGAGATGATGGTGTGGGATGGTACGCAGTAGATCAATTATCTGAATCATATACGGACGGAAAAATAGAGTTTGTAAAATGCCGGGAGCTTACTCCGGAATTTTCGGAAAAGTTTCTCGGTATTAAATATGCACTTTTCGTGGATGCAAGTCTCTCCCGCAAACGGGATCTCGGCGAAGCAGAACGGGGAGTTGTCAGCGAAGAATCTGTAGTACCTGAGGGGAATTTTCCTTCACTCGAATCTCACCAACTTGGCCCTGCAGGGCTTCTTGCTTTTTCCGGTGCACTTTACGGAAATATTCCCAAAGCAGTGATGCTATCGGTCAAAGGGGAATCATTCGGATATGGAGAAGATATTTCAGGAGACGTTCGGCGAGCGGTTCGGTTATTATTGGCTCGGGCTTGTGAAATATTGAATAAATGGATGAAGGAATTACAGATTGAAGTCAGCTGACGTTGACGGCAGACCTTAAGTTTTAAAATGGTACTTTCTCGTCAGTCTCGAGTGCCGGTCCCGTTTGTCCCATCCTAAATTTTTCTAAGTCCTCGAATCGAGCATACTGCTTTACGAACGCAAGTTTAATTTCCCCCGTTGGCCCATTTCTCTGTTTGCTGATCATAACTTCTGCTACGCCTTCTGTCTTTTCGCCATCAGGATAATTTTCAATGCCATATAATTCAGGCCTGTGAATAAAAATGACAACGTCGGAGTCTTGCTCGAGCGCTCCCGATTCTCGTAAGTCGGAAAGTATTGGCCGTTTGTCGCCCCCACGTTCTTCAACCGACCGGCGTAGCTGGGAAAGCGCGACAACCGGAATGTCGAGTTCCTTTGCGAGAACTTTCAAACTTCTTGATATCATGGAGACTTCTCTTTCGCGGCTTTCCGCTTTTGCAGGACCTTGCATCAACTGTAAATAATCAACGATGATCAACCCGATGTCATGTTCAGTTTTCAGTCTCCGGGCGCGAGCGCGAAGCTCGAGGATTGACAGTGCAGGCGTATCATCGATAAAGATCGGCGCAGGCGCAAGTTTGTGTATGCGCGTTGAAATGTATGCCCATTGGCTTTCTGGCAAAGTGCCGGTGCGAAGTGCGTGAGCGTCAACTCTTGCCTCTGCTGCTAACAGCCTGATCAAAAGCTGCTGCTGTGCCATCTCGAGACTATATACAGCGGTCGGCACGCTGTATTTTACCGCCGCATTTCGTGCAATCGACAATGCAAACGCCGTCTTGCCGACACTCGGCCTCGCGGCAATAATTATCAAATCGGATTTCTGCAAGCCGCCTGTCATTGAATCCAAATCCCTGAATCCGGTCGGCACTCCTGTTACGCCGCCCTTGGAGCCGTGGATTTTTTCCAGGATCTCCATGGTCTTTACAATAGCCTGTTGAAGCGGAACGACTGTTTTCTTGAGTCTTGCCTCGGACACTTTAAAAATGTCTCTCTCGACTTCATCTATCAAACCGAACGCGTCCTCGCGGTTATCATAACATTTCTGCACACCCTGCGACATGGTATAGATCAAAGTGCGCAGCATATATTTTTCGGCGACTATTTGCGCGTGCGCCTCGATGTTTGCAGATGATACAACCGATGAGACAAGTTCATTGAGATATGCCGACCCGCCGATGTTTTCGAGCTGTCCCCCTTTTCTCAGCTCTTCGCGAACCGTAATGACGTCGACCTCCGTGTTCCGGGAATAAAGCGAAATCATCGCGCCGAATATTCTTTCGTTAGCCGTGGAATAAAAAAAATCTGCCTGCAAAAGCTCTATTGCCGTCGGGATGGCGTGCTTGTCAAGCAGCATCGCACCTAACACGGCTTTCTCGGCTTCAACATTCTGCGGCGGGATTCTTCCGCCCACAAGATTCTCTGTGCCACTCTCGAAATCTTTTATTCCTCTTTGATCAAAGTCTGTTGCCATATCTCCTTTAAATCCTAAATTCGAAATCCTAAAAGCTAAATGCTAATTTCCAACAAATGATTCATAGCTCATCATACAATTTGCGCATTTTTTGGACATCTTCCCATGCAGGTCTTTTCCAATTTGGATTTCTCAAAAGAGCCGCCGGATGGAATGTGACCAAAACTTTAATTCCCTGATATTCATAAATATTGTTTCGCAATTCCGACAATGTCGATTTGGTTTTCAGCAAAGTCTGTGCAGCGATCCTTCCCAAGCAAAGAATCAATTTCGGTTTCATAATTTCGAGCTGCTTTTTCAAAAAAGGCTCGCAAGCCCCAACTTCTTCCGGCAGCGGGTCGCGATTGTTCGGCGGCCTGCATTTGAGAATGTTGCAGATGTAAACATCCTCGCGTCGAAGCTGTACAGCAACAAGAATTTTATTCAGAAGCTGCCCTGCGCGTCCCACAAAAGGTTCGCCTTGTTCATCTTCGTCGGCGCCGGGAGCCTCGCCGATCAGAACTAATTTCGCTTTCGGATCTCCGACGCCGAACACGAAATTCTTCCTTGTCGATCCGAGTGAACACTTCATGCATCCTGAAATTTTAGAGTTCAAATCTTGCAGCGAATCGCTTTTGTGCCAATGCGGATCGATTTTCCATTCGGCTTTTAGGACAGCGCCTTCGAATAAGCCATGGTCTTCCATAACTCTGATGTTTTTTTGCGGCATAGGCGCATCAGCTTTTAGTTGAGATTTCTGTTTCAGATTCGCCTCATCATTTGTTTTCTTATCGGCTTGACTCTGCGTTTTTGTCTCAATTATTCGTTGTGCAACATCTTGAATCGAAGTTAATCCTGGTAACGAAGAGACCGGTTCGCTGTGAGCAGTTTGCGTTGAGCTTGCCGAATCAGCCGTCAAGAAAAAATCATCTCCAAATAATTCAGCCTCCTGTCGAAGAAAAAGTTCGATCTCTTTTAATGCCTTTTCAACCTCATTGTCGTTAGCCATGTGTGTTGAAATTTATTCTCGAGGAGTTAGAAATACAACTATGGCTTTTGTTTAGGTTCATTTTTTGGTTCGTGGTTGAACGCGTTGAACCGAATTGTGACGACAGTTCCTTTTCCGACCTCGCTATCGATATTGATTGTTCCACTATGTTCCTGAATTATTCTGTATGTTACCGCAAGCCCGAGCCCGGTTCCTTTTCCGGGATCCTTTGTAGTAAAGAAAGGTGTAAATAACTTTTCCAAATTTTCAGGCGGTATCCCTTCACCCGTGTCTGTTATGGTGATGGCGACATTTTTTCCGCTTTCGTTTTCCATCGAAGTTTTTACGCGGAGTTTACCATTTTTGTTCATCGCTTGGAAAGCGTTGATGAAGACATTCAGGAAAACCTGGTAGAGCAATGCTGGGTCTCCGTAAACTTTTGATAAATCGTTTTCTAAAACCGTTTCGATGTCGATTCCATTTTTTGAAAACTGGAGGTGAACAAACTCAAGAACGCTGGTGATAACTGAGTTGATGTCGACGGGCTGCAACGAGAGAATTTTTGGTCGCGCAAAATCCAAAAGCTGTCTCATCAACACCGATATCCGTTTCGTCTGGTCGATGATGATTGTTAACTCCTGGTAGCCCTTGTCGGATTCCCGCATGTCTAACTGAAGTAACTCAGCATTACCGGAAATGACGTTAAGCGGTGTCCCGATTTCGTGAGCGATTCCGGCGGCCAGTTGCCCGATAGTGGCGAGTTTTTCAGCATGGATTATCTGCTGTTCTAGATTTTTCCTGTCGCTCATGTCGGATTCGATTCCCATGTATCCGATTCTTGTGCCATCAAGAAAAATCGGAGTTATACTCAGCCAAACGGGAATCTCTGTACCATCTTTCTTGCAATTTATTATTTCACCTTTCCATTGATTGCGTTTGTCGAGCGATTGCCACATTTGCTCGTAAAATTCAGGGGTGGAATGTTTTGATTGAATTAGCGCCGTTGATTTTCCGATTGCCTCATCGCGCCGGTATCCGTAAATTTTCGTGAAAGCATCGTTAATTTCTACGATAATTCCCCTGACATTTGTAATTAATATTGCGTCAGTAGAATGTTCGAACGCGCTGTGAAACATCTCGATTCGTTCTTTGAGAAAATCCGGCGTAGATTTTTTTTGACTCACCCCGTGGTGCTCCTCCTCCGATTTATATTTTCTTATCTTTGTTGCGGTTATTCCGTGCCGGCAGTCACCATTATAAATTGACGGGTTAGTCGCTGAAGACTAACCGCTTAATTTTCAGACTGTACGCGAGAAGATTGGCTTCTCTTTCATCATCTTCTCAAGGTAGACATCGAACGCCATGGCAATATTTCTTATGACCAATCTTCCTACATTCTTTACAATGATTTTGCCGTCCGTTAATTCAAGTAAATCATCTCGGACAAATTCTCCAAATTTTTTAAACGCTGGAGCGAAATATTCATCGAATTTTATTCCGAATTTTCCTTCGATGTCATGCTTGTTCAGCTCCATGTCGCACATCAGCCGCGTGATCACATGCTGGCGGATTATGTCGTCGTCCGTCATTTTATATCCGAGTACCGTCGGAAACCGATTCGCATCTATCGCATTGTAATAATCGTTGAGCGATTTGTAATTCTGCGCATAAACGTGATTGAACTGGCTGATCGCGGAATTTCCGAACGCATACAAATCCGCGCCAGCATGAGTCGAATAGCCTTGGAAATTTCTGTAGAGAGTTTTCTCGCGCTGCGCGATTGCAAGTTCATCGGTAGGTTTCGCGAAATGATCCATACCTATATAAATGTAGCCGGAACTTGTTAGCAGCTCGATTGTCATCTTTAGGATTTCCAATTTAACTTCAGGCAGCGGCAGGGTATTCTTGTCGATTAATTTCTGATGCGACTTCAACCATGGCACATGCGCAAAATTAAAGACTGCAATTCTCTCCGGCGAAATGTCGATAATTTTCTTCAGACTTTTTTCGAACGATTCGAGAGTCTGGTAAGGAAGGCCGTAAATCATATCAAGGTTAATACTTTTGAAACCTAACTTGCGGCTCCATTCGACTGCATCCCGCGTAATTTCCTCCGGTTGGATCCTGTTTATTGCTTCCTGAACTTTCGGCTCGAAGTCCTGTACCCCCATGCTTACGCGATTGAATCCAGATTCACGGAACGCTGCCATGTGTTCAAAAGTTAAGCCCCGCGGATCAATCTCGATTCCAGCTTCGATGTCAGGCGAAAAATCGAAATGCTCCTTGATGGAATTTGTCAGCGAAATAATTTCATCGGGGTTGAGGTAAGATGGTGTGCCGCCGCCCCAGTGAAGCTGTCCGACTTTTCTATTCTTGTTGAAAAAGGGAGCGGAAAGTTTCATTTCCCTTGTTAAGTATTTTAGATACTCCGAGATTCGTTCGCGGCTATGGGTTATCAGCATATTGCAGCCGCAGAAATAACACAGCGTGTCGCAGAACGGGATGTGAAAATATAGAGACAATTCCGAGTTGTCGGCCGGGGTATTATTTTCTTTCAGAGACTGAAGGAAATTGTCAGCCGTGAAACTTGAACTGAACGCCGGCGCAGGAGGATAGCTCGTGTAGCGTGGACCCGGTCTGTCATACTTCTTGATTAAATCTATATCAATGTTTTTGATGGTACTCATTTTAATATTCTTTCATTTCCCGCCCAAAGGATCTTCGATAGGCGGGGAAAATCCGCCATTGCATCACTTCAACAAAAAGTTAACCATCAAGTGTTCCAAGGTCAAGGAACGGTGATAAAAGTAAACGGTCAAAAACCAAGACTACAAGTCAAAGTTAAAAAGGATTACGATTAATTTTGGCATTTTACTTCCAACTTTCGCGTTCCGACTCTTTGAGGCATAGGCTCATCCGCATCAGGCGGAGAATTTTAGTTTACAACTCATTTCAATATCTTTAATGTAAACTTGAACGAGCCGATTTAACCGAAGTGCAACATACGGAGTAGCGAATGCGTTTTCATCCGGCAAAAACATTAATTACGAGCAGCATTATGATGATGATGGCGATGTATCTCATTATCGGTTCTCTTTGGATTATTTTTGGCTTGACGTTCGAATCTGTTATGGTGGAGCGGCTTCCTTCGTTTGGGATCGTCATAACCTCTGCGTCGATCGTGTGGTCGGCGATAAGTCTGATAATATCGCTTTACTTCATACACCAGGTTCGCAAAATCATGAGAAGAATTAGGCATGAAGGAAAAACTTGAAAAATTAAAAGCACGCTACGAAGAGCTTACAAATCTCCTTTCGGACTCGTCTGTAATTTCAAACCAGGAAAAATATAGAGAGTTGGGCAAAGAACTTAGCGACATCACAGTTGTGGTAAAGGCTTATGATGAGTTGTTGAGTTTGGAAAAAAATCTTAAAGAAACACTCGATCTTTCAGATCACGCTGATGATTTGGAGATGCGACAGCTCGCAAAGCAAGAATCGCTGGAGCTTGAAGAAAAACTTTCCGCGAAAGAAGAGAGCCTGAAAAATCTCTTGATCCCGAAAGATCCGAACGATAGCAAAGATGTTATTCTAGAAATTCGCTCCGGCACCGGCGGGGAAGAAGCGGCCCTATTTGCCGCAGATTTGTATCGAATGTACAGCAAACTTGCCGACAAGCGCGGATGGAGAATGGAGACTTTGGATTTCAATGATACCGGAATCGGCGGCTTCAAGGAAATCGTGCTCGGCGTGAGCGGAAAAGATGTTTACGCCGACTTGAAATACGAAAGCGGTGTTCACAGAGTTCAGAGAGTTCCTGTCACGGAATCAAGCGGAAGGATTCACACTTCGGCGGCGAGCGTGGCCGTCATGCCGGAAGTTGAAGATGTTGAAGTCGAAATTAATCCAGACGATTTGAGAATAGACGTCTATCGAGCAGGTGGGCACGGCGGTCAAAATGTAAACAAGGTGGAAACCGCAATCAGGATCACGCATATTCCAACCGGAACGGTCGTTCAATGTCAGGATGAGCGAAGCCAGTTCAAGAATAAACAGAAGGCGATGAAAATACTCCGGGCGCGCTTGTATGACGCCATGGTGCAGCAGCGAGATTCCGAAATAGCCGCGAAAAGAAAAACGATGGTACGCAGCGGCGATAGGAGTGATAAAATACGGACATACAATTTCCCGCAGAATAGGATCACCGACCACCGCATTAACTATACGATCTATGATCTCCATTCCGTTCTCGATGGGAATTTAGATGAGCTGATCGAGCAGTTGAGACTTGCGGAACGTTCTCTTGAATTTTTACCGAAGTGAGTTTTGTGCAATACTGTTGTAGTTATCTTGAATGCGGCTTGTCCGAGTTGGGGAAATGAAAAATATTAAGGAGAGGAAATGAGCGGATTAAATATAGAAAAGCCAGAAGGGAAATTGGGGGTATTGATTGTAGGACTTAACGGCGCCGTTTCCACGACTTTTGTTGCTGGTACGTTGAGTATCGTGAGTGGAAGAGGAAATCCGATCGGCTCGCTGACTCAAATGGGAACCGTCAGAATCGGCGCCAGAAGGAATAACGATTTCCCATTTATAAAGGATTTTGTTCCGCTTGCGAACGTTAGCGACCTTGTCTTCGGTGGCTGGGATATATACGATCAGAGCTGTTACGACGCGGCAATGTATGCTCATGTGTTGGCTGAGAAAGATATTACATCGGTCAAAGATAAATTGGAGGCGATCAAACCGATGAAGGCCGTGTTCGATCGATACTATGTCAAGCGTTTGGAGGGAACACATGTTAAAGTCGGAAAAAGTAAATTTGAGCTGCTGGAACAATTGCGCCATGATATTCGCGACTTCAAAAGACAAAATCAATTAGATAGAGTCGTCGTGATTTGGTGTGGCAGCACTGAAATTTTTATCAAGCCGAGTTCGGTACATCAAACCGTCGAAGCTTTCGAAAAAGGGATGAAAGAAAATCATATTGACATTTCACCGAGTATGATTTATGCATTCGCGGCCGTTTCTGAAAGCGTACCATTCATTAATGGTGCACCTAATCTTTCGAATGATATCCCAGCGATAGCCGCACTCGCGAAGGAGAAATGTGTACCGATTGCCGGAAAAGATCTGAAGACCGGACAGACGCTGCTTAAGACTGTGATTGCTCCAATGCTTAAGGCGAGGATGCTCGGTTTGAACGGGTGGTTCTCGACGAACATATTGGGCAACCGTGACGGCGAAGTGCTGGATGATCCTTCCTCATTCAAGACAAAGGAAGAGAGCAAACTTTCTGTCCTTGACTCGATACTTCAGCCGGGGCTTTATCCGAAATTATATTCGAAATATTATCATCAAGTACGGATCAATTATTATCCGCCGAAAGGCGACAACAAAGAGGGTTGGGACAACATAGATATTTTCGGCTGGCTGAATTATCCGATGGAGCTGAAAATTAATTTCTTGTGCAGAGATTCGATATTGGCGGCGCCGCTCGCTCTCGATTTGGTACTCTTTACCGATTTGGCGAAGAGATCGGGTTTCAAAGGAATCCAGGACTGGCTTTCATTTTATTTTAAAAGCCCGCTCCATGAAGCAAATGCGGTTCCGGAGCATGATCTTTTCATCCAATTAATGAAACTAAAGAACACACTCCGGGTCATGATGGGTGAAACTCCGGTGTGCCATGTTGAGCATGAAGAGCCTGTTGAAGCATTCACGGCTTAAAGAAATCCGATTTTGTGAACAAAGTGGTTATTTCGAGACGACCTGGCAGACGCAAAGCGTCTTGTTAAATACAAGCAGGTTGATTTCCTGTTACCATGGCCGCCGTGGTAATAACAAACATTCGTTTGCGATCATATTGAGATCATTTCTCCTTTGATAAAGGGGGCTGATAATATAACGCTCAAGAGAAGCACATGGAACTGTTTCTCTTCTCGATTGTGTTACCCTGGATGTGTGTTCATCCGAAATGCCACGAGGCATTCACCAATTCTTAAAAAAGATAGGAGAAGTATCATGATCTATATACAACTGCTGTGGCTTCCGATCCTGCTGTCGGCCGTGTTCGTTTTCATTGCCAGTTCCATCATACACATGTTATTGCCGTGGCACAAGAACGATTATTTAAAAGTGCCGAACGAAGACAAGCTGATGGACACGCTCCGCCCGCTCGCTGTCCCTCCCGGCGATTACATGGTCCCCCTGGCATCGAGCACGAAGGAGATGCGCTCGCCGGAGTTTGCCAGGAAATTGAAAGAGGGGCCTGTTATGATGCTCACTGTTCGGCCCAATGGTATGGCGTCGATGGGGAGAATGCTTTTATTTTGGTTCATTTATTCTGTAGTGGTTGGGGTTTTTGCGGCTTATGTTGCCGGACACGCGCTGCCTGTTGGTGCGCAATATCTCCAGGTTTTTCGATTTGTCGGAGTCACCTCGTTCATAGGATACTCACTTGCGTTATGGCAAATGTCAATATGGTACTGGCGCTCTTTAGGAACGACTGTAAGAACGACAATCGACGGTTTGATCTACGCGCTTTTGATGGCTGCGACTTTCGGCTGGCTTTGGCCTCGATAGAAACTGGTTGAGAACAATTATTGCACCGAAGCAGAAGGCAGATTGCCCGATTTATAGATAAGAGGATTTTTCCTGCATAATCATAAATTTATCCCTTTCTAAACACGCGCGGCGCATCCAATCTCAATTTGTGTGCATAGTATGCGCCCTCCATGGCGTCTTTTGCGTATCGCATTAGGGGTCTGCATAATCTATTGAATGGATGCCTGTTTTGCTTCGGCACAGAAATTGACCTATATACGATTGTGACCTGGCTCACAGAATGCCCTAAGTTTATTGATATGAGTATTCTGTGGATCATCAAGGCGCAGATCATCTTGCGGAGCACTGGAAGTTCGGCTGGCATAATGAGCGTAACCTGTTGATTTGGTATTGTTCAACCTTTCGGTCCAAAGCAGGTGCTGGCATTCAGTCTCTTGCCGCTAATTGAGGAATGATGTATCTTAATGGTACAGTTATTACAACGCGGGGAAGTCACAGGTTTTTTAAGAGAGCGCCGGGAGTAAAATCGAATAGATTAGGTATCGAATGAAAAAAGGAGAGCATAATGAAGAACAAATATAACAAACCCATAGCAGCGGTATTCCTTTTCGTGATTTCCTTTACCGCTAGTTCCTTATTTGCACAAACCAAACCCTGGGTTGATGGCTACTATACTGGCTACAGTGGATATGGTCTTACGGCGAGCCAGATTGATTACTCTGCGGTGTCGGTAGTCATTGATTTTGCAGTTGTAATAAACTCCGATGGTTCATTAGATCCTAATGGGAACGGAGTCAGCTCAATCGCCGCCTCTTCGGTCGCTGCCGGTCACGCCGCCGGAGATAAAGTCATTGTTTGCTTTGGAGGCGCAGGTGATGGGGGCATCGCTCCCGCGATTACATCGCATCTAAGCACGCTTGTATCTAATATCGTGGCTTACGTCAAAAACAACAAATTTGACGGATGCGACATCGATATGGAACCCGTTGGATCGGGGATTGTCAGTTTAGTACAGGCATTAAGAGCTCAATTGCCAAGTCCAACGTATCTAATTACCGCGACATCTACAGGGGATGCGGTCTTTGGTCAATGCTATCAATACCTCGATCAAATAAATTTGATGACCTATGATGTTGCAGGCAATTGGTCAGGATGGGTATCGTGGTACAATGGTTCGCTGTATGAATACGGAAAGGCGGCTACAAACGGTGCCGAAGCTTCGGCATGCTGTGATCAAATGGTTGATATACTTACTAAAGCAGGTGTTCCAGCAAGCAAAATTGGAATTGGTTCTGAGTTTGGCGGCGCCGTATGGTCTGGTGTTACAGGACCGAATCAAACGCCAGGTGGTTCCGTGTCTTACGACGTGGACTACAATACAATCAAAGGATATGGTGGTACATATACTTGGGATCCACAGGCTCAGGCTTCATACACAGTCAGCAGTAAGGGATGGGCAACATACGATGATACCGCTGATGTTGGAGCTAAGATGCGGTACGTACTGAACAAGGGAATTGGCGGCCTTATTATTTGGTCATTGGATATGGATCACAAAACCGGCACAGTCGGACAAGACCCGCTTCTCAACGCTGTGAAAGCCAACTGGGGTGGTACAAGGTCAACCGACACGACGAAACCCAAAATAGCGATAACATCTCCGGCAAATGGATCTACGGATTCAGGTCATGTAACCATATCAGCCACTGCCTCCGACAGTTCGGGGATAGCCAATGTGATATTTGATGTAGATGGGAATCAAGTCGGCGTTGTGTCGTCGGCTCCATATTCGATGTCATGGAACTCCGCTACTGTATCAAACGGTTCACATACAATTGCCGCGATTGCCTTTGATGGTGTCGGCAATTCATCAACCGCTTCGATCACGATAAATACGTTAAATGCCGTCGACACGACGAAGCCGACAATAGCGATAACATCGCCGGCCACCGGATCGACCGATTCAGGCTATGTCACCATATCAGCTAAAGTCTCCGATAGTCAAGGGATGTCCAAAGTGGTATTTGATGTCGATGGAACTCAAGTCGGCAATTTTGTATCTGGGCCATATACTGTGTCATGGAACTCAGCTGCTGTATCAAACGGATCACATACCATCTCTGTTGCAGCCACTGATTCCATAGGCAATTCGTCAACTGCGTCAATAACAATAACAACATTGAATTCCCAAGTTGATACTCAAGCCGTTTTGATAACTTCACCAGCAAATGGGTCAAAGGTGTCGGGTAATGTCACATTTTCAGCAAATGCCGCGAGTCGCGCAGGAGTATCAAGAGTGAGATTCTATGTCAATGGAAGTCGAATTGGTACTATGAGAACTCCACCATACACGATGACATGGTCCAGCACCACTGTCACGGATGGCTCCTATACATTGACGGCTACTGCAGTAGATTCGTCGAACAACTCGTTTTCTGATTCCATAACAGTCACAGTGGCCAATACTGAGACTGCAGTAAACGGAGGAAGTTTCCCGACGACATACGGTCTTTCACAAAATTATCCCAATCCATTCAATCCAACAACCACCATCGGATATCAGCTTCCGGTAAACAGCTTTGTATCATTGAAAGTTTACGATATGCTTGGAAGAGAAGTCAAGACGCTGGTCATCGATCAACAGAATGCGGGATACTACTCGGTAAACTTTGATGGAAGCAACCTGCCAAGCGGAGTGTACATCTATCGGCTTCAAGCAGGTACTTACAACGAGACAAAGAAACTGTTGCTTTTGAAATAACATCAACTGCAACTAATGTCACAATCAAATACGCCTGCATTTGCGAAAAGGATTTCTCAAATGCAGGCTCGTTTATTTTATAGAACCATGTTCGTTCCATTCATCCATGATACCGTGGTTATCGTCCCCCACATTCTTGTTCTTTAGTAGGGTCTTATTCCGTCAGGCAGCTTGAGCGACGGGCTAGGCAACACTATTGTCAGGTTTGTTCACTGTTAAAATCGCTTCACATATTATTTGAATTTTACGATTGAGTTCTGTTGAGTATTTCTCACGCCTTCATTCTCAATCCCTTTTCCTCGTACGAGAAAATCCAACCGACAATTTTTCCCGGCTCGATTGTCTCGAAGTTGTTCCAGTGTTCTTTCGTATAAATGTAGCGCGAACTTGTCTCGTCGGCGGGAATCGGCTCAGTCAATTTTTTCATTTCATCGAATCTACTTTTCCACAAGCTCATGTTTTTCACACGCAAATCAACCCAGCCATCATGTGCCCACGCGTCTATTGTTTTCTGGTTTGCGGGAAGAACATCTTCGCCTCTAATCGGT
>JBAPNE010000088.1:0-2951 GCA_049278975.1 Candidatus Kryptoniota bacterium | reverse complement strand
ATCATGGCTTTCATTGACCTACTTGCTGCAGATTTGCAGGCTCAGACGTCAAACTCGGCTAGAGAACGTGATTATCTTGAAACATATGCTCGCGCAACGCGATTGCTGGCGGCACCGAACACCGTGGATTTGAAGAAGGTCAGCCTTTTGTATCGCGCCGTTGTTACCGTGTCCGAAATCTACGAATCGCTATCTGCCGAATGTGTCGAATTTAGTGGAACTGAAGGGAGTGAAGTCAGAATTCGCTACTCAACCATGCTAGGTCGTGAATTATTTAAAGGAAAATCACAGCCAGGCTTCGAAGGCGTACATGTCAAAATTTTAAAATGGAAAGATTCGAAGGATGTAATTTGCAAAGTTGGTGATGACTACTACCTTGTTACTTTTGACCCTGATCCCTCAAAGATTAAGGTAAGTCTTAGTGAGGAAGCGCGGTAACCATCATTTTGGATCCGATTTGGCGAATTGAAGAACAATCTAACATCCGAGAGGAGCCTCAAGTGCGAGAATGATCCGGTCGCAGTTGCTCTCACTTATTTGCACCTAAGAGTCTTGAGAACTAAATTACTTTCGAGTGCATGAGAAATTTCTTGATACTGCTGATTCTTACCGCTGCCCAGACAAAGCTCGGTGTGGCTCAGACCCCGCCTGCCATGGGCTTGATCACTGGAATTGTCACGGCTTCAGATGACGGAAGAAATCTGCCCGGTGCGAGTGTCCATCTTGAAAACACCGTCCTCGGAACCGTGACAGCTACCGACGGAACATTCTTCCTGAGAAAAGTGCCGGTCGGCAAATATACCATGGTCGTTGCCTTGGTTGGCTACGATCGTAAGGTCATTCCCGACGTTGAAGTCAGACCTGGTGTACCAGTTCATATTGTCATCAAACTTTTTCCCCGTCCTATTCAAACTGAACCGATCGTTGTGACAGCAACAAAACAGGAAGAGTCACTGGCGGATGTTCCGGCGAGTGTCAGTGTCGTCGATGGTCAAACCATCATGAACAGAAACGCCATTACCGTAAAAGACGCCCTGCAGCATGTCCCTGGCGTGCGGATGCTCCAGGACCAGATCGACATTCGCGGTTCCACCGGTTATAGCCAGGGCGTGGGCAGCCGAGTCCTCGTTCTAATTGACGGTCTGCCATTGCTGACCGGAGACACGGGCGAAAGTGTCTGGGAGGCGATCCCCGTTGATGAGGTTGAAAGAATTGAGGTCGTCAAGGGCGCAGGCTCTGCTTTATATGGCTCGAGCGCACTTGGCGGCGTCATAAATATCATAACGCGGGACATTCCGGATACGGCGCAAACCAACTTTCGAGTTTACTCCGGATTTTACGATCAGCCATATTACGAGCAGTGGCGCTGGAGCGATAAGCTGCGTGGGATGGAAGGAATCTACGCAGGCCACTCTCAACGAATTGGAAACTTTAGCTTACTTGCCTATGGTGGTTATGGTGCTGACGATGGTTATCGAGAAAATGATTCATACCGCCGATGGAATGGTTTTGGCAAATTCGAATATGATTTCTCCCCATTTGAACAACTCAGGTTGGTTTCCAATGTCGTCCACGAAAGGGAAGCCAGCTTTTACTACTGGGAAAGTTTAGCCGAGCCCCTGCAGCCAGACGCAGCCCAAATAGGTTCGAATATTACTACAACAAGATGGAACACCAGTCTCTTTCTGAGGAACTTTGTAAGCGACATGTTCTCGTATAACCTCAGAGGCGAATACTTCAACAGCTTCCTCAGATATGACAGCTCAGGTGTGCCGGGCAGCTCCTCATTGGCAAACACTGGTACACTTGAATTTCAAGGCAACTCGGATTTTACCGAATCGAACAGGCTGACATTTGGCGTTGTGGGAAATCTTGATCAAGTTATCGCTTTTCAGTACGGCAATCATTTCGGGTATGGTCTGGCCGCTTATGTTCAAGATGAAGCACGTTTGGTGGAGCCGCTTAGAGTTGATGCAGGTTTGCGGTATGACGAACAGAGAATCGTTGGTTTACCGATATGGGCAAGCGTCAGCCCCAAATTAGGTCTAGTCTTCTCGGCAGATCCTGCCACTACGTTTCGCACTTCGCTGGGGAGAGGATTCCGTGCGCCGTCGATCGCGGAGCTATACGTCAATGCTGGTACGCCTTACGTGCCCATTGTTCCAAATCCATATCTCGAACCAGAACAGAGTTGGTCATTTGAAATTGGTGGGACGCATTTTTTCTCCGAGAACATCATGTTGGATTGGGCACTCTTCCAAAGTGAATTCTGGAATCTTATAGAGGCGGAATTTGATTCTACCGGAGGTGGCTTGAGGATTAAGTTTGACAACGTGTCCCGTGCCCGGGTCCAGGGAGGTGAGATCGACCTCAAAGGGGACTTGTTCGGTAAATTCCTTCGTTTCGATCTTGGCTACACTTACAGTTGGCCGATAGATTTAAATACGGGGGAAGTTCTCAGATTTCGTTCGCGGAATCAGTTCTACGCTTCTGCGACCATGGATTACAAGATGGTTTCGCTCGGAGTCGATTTCAGATATATAAGTGAAATGGAGAGACTCGATGATGTGCTGCAGTATTTCATTGCCGATTGGGATAGTCAAGTTCCGATTGAAGTTGTTGACGCTCGTGCCTCGGTGGACCTGACGCAATGGGGGTTCCCAGTGAGTATCGGGTTGCATGTTAACAATTTGTTCCAGTACAATTATGTTCAACTGCCAGGAAATCTCGGACCTATTCGGAATTTTGTGGTCAGCATGGAAGGGAAACTATAATGGGACCAGAAGAATTACGGGTAGAATACATTCTTCGGATATACGTCCTATAGAGAAGAAGATTGTTGCTCATGTCGCAAAAGTTGCAACGAAATGGCAAGTCATTGTCCCTCTCAAAAAAAATCTTGATTATTATATCCAGTCGTTTGTTGGTCCCCAGCTAGTGGGGAAGTGACC
>JBAPNE010000087.1:0-15834 GCA_049278975.1 Candidatus Kryptoniota bacterium | reverse complement strand
CAGTAATAGCCTTCAACTCAACTGTAACAGTGTCAACCAAAACAGACGGAACCGGGGCATTCATGCTCATGCAGATCCCGCCCGGCACTTACACGCTGCGCGTTGTGCCGTCGGACACAATGCTGAACGACACTACCATCAGTAATGTCCACGTGACTGATGGGGGTACGATAAATCTCAATACAATTCAGGTTTCCGGTAAGCAATAATTGGCAAAACAATCGGCAGACTTTTGTGGAAGTGGCCGTCAATTGCTTACCGGCGGCCGCTTCGTTGATGCTTCTATTTCATTAGCAAAGCTTTCTTCGTCGAAACAAAATTTCTTCCGTCGCTGCCCTGAATATCTATTCGGTAGAAATATACTCCGCTTGCAAGTCGTGAACCGTCAAGTTTTGCTGTGTAACTTCCGACATTCTGGTGTTCGTTCACCAATGTCTTTACTTCTCTGCCGAGAATGTCAAAGACCTTCAGAGTTACAAAACCGTTAACCGGCAATTGATAGCCGATTACAGTAGATGGATTAAACGGGTTCGGATAATTCTGAGAAATAGAGAACTGTGATGGAACATTGTTTTCGTTTTGCTTCACAGCTGTTATCATCTCCGAAAGCGGTCGTCTCCACACTCCCAAAGTCCCCGCAAAGAGATTTGAGCCTGAGACTGCCAGAGAATAAACAAAAGAACCCACCAAACCTGTATCGACTTGAGTCCAGCTTGTACCGTTGTTGGTGGACAGGAAGACACCACCATCAAACGTCCCTGCAAAGAGGTTTGTGTCGGAGACCGCAAGGGAATAGACATCGGTGTTCGTCAGACCTGTAATGTACCTATACCAGCTTTTGCCGTTGTTGGTGGAACGAAAGACCCCGATATTAGTTCCTGCAAAGAGATTCGTGTCAGAGACGACAAGGGCCTCGACATAAATATTTCCCCAGCCGGTACTGACTTGAGTCCAGTTTGTGCCGTTGTTAGTTGATAGGAAGAAGCCAGCACCTGTCCCGGCAAAGACATTCGTGCCGCCTGCTCCGTTGGGGGAGACAGCAAGAGCATATACACCAGGGTTTCCCAAACCTGAATCGACCGCTGTCCAACTTATGCCATTGTTGGTGGAAAGAAAGACCCCGCCAGTAGTCCCAGCAAAGAGATTCGTGCCGCCCGCCCCATTGGGGGATACGGCAAGACAAAGAACATAGGTGTTTGTCAAGCCTTTGCTGACCTGAGTCCACTTTGTGCCGTTGTTGGTGGAAAGAAAGACGCCGCCGCCGTAGGTCCCGGCAAAGATATTTGTGTCACCTGCCCCGTTCGGGGAGACTGCAAAAGCAGAGACAGCAGTGTTCGTCAAGCCTGTATTGACTGCACTCCAGCTTGCGCCGCTGTCGGTGGATAGAAAGACGCCGCCGCCAGAAGACCCATCAAAGTAATTATTGCTATACGGCGAATAAGAAGCAATAACCGGAATTGCAAGTCCAGGGCTTGAAGTCCCGGCGAAGAGATTAGTGCCAGAGACAGTAAGAGCAGGGACTTGCAGGTTTGTCAATCCTGAGTTGGCCGTAGCCCAGCTTGAGCCGTTGTTTGTCGAAACGAAGACGCCAGTTGATGTCCCAGCAAAAAGTAATGTGTCGGAGATGGCGATCCCCCATACAGGAGTCTCCCGTACAGGGATCTCCCCTACAGGAGTCCGTGGCCCGACAGTAAAGACATTGGTCCAGCTTGTGCCACTGTTGGTGGATAGAAAGACGCCGCCAAAATAAGTACCCGCAAGGAGATTCGTCCCAGAAGCGGCAAGAGACGCGACATAAGCATCCAGGCCAGTCAAGCCGGAGTCGATTTGAGTCCAGCCATTGTTGGCGTAAAGGAAAATGCCGTCACCATCAGTCCCGGCAAAGAGATTAGTCCCACTTGCCCCGTTGGGGGAAATAGCAAGGGAGGTGACATAAGCGTATGATGGCAAATCAGTATTGACCGCAGTCCAAGTTGTGCCGTTCGCGCTGGTCAAATTGAGGACTCCGGCATAAGTCCCGGCAAATAGAACTGGGCTTCCATTGTCAAATTCGCCGGAAAAAACAAGACTATAAACATAAGTGTCTGTCGAGTCTATTTTGACCGCAGTCCAGCTTATTCCGTTGTTGGCCAATTGGAAGATGCCAGCGGAAGTTCCGGCAAAAACATAATTGTAAGCAACGGCAGCAAGAGACATGACTGTGTTGTTCGTTGTTAGTTCGGTGTCAACCACCGTCCAGCTTGATAAAAAGTTTGTCAAAAGGAAGATACCGTCGCCAGTCCCGGCAAAAAGATATCCTCCACCGAAAGAAAGGGTGGCGACATTTAAGTTTGTGAGACCATCATTTATCGCATACCAGCTTGAGCCGTTGTTTGTCGAAACAAAGACGCCGTCAGAGGTTCCAGCAAACAGATTTGTGCCATTGATTGCAGAACAATGGATGTTGCCACCGAGCGGCCCGGTTTGGACCCATTGGGCGCGCAATGAACTCGCACAAGTTAATAAACAGAACATTACAAATAAGAATTGGTAAATGCTTTTCATTTGTTACTCCATTCACGAAATGGTGATCGGCTAATGCGTTTAATAATTTCTCTATCAAGTTATGAAAGAGAGAGGAGATGATTCCGCCGAGCCCTCTGGCACAAAAGGAGATTAGCACTCCCGCGAATTCTCCCCCGCTGCAAATGATGATCTAATGTCTTGAATCATCATGTTTCAATTTAGTCCACAACTTCATTCTTGTCAAGCTTTTCCATCATTTCCTTGGAGGGTCATACTGTCCGTCCCTGGAGTTCAATGGCTTCTGCCAATGACTCGACTTGTTAAGGAAAAGTGGAAATGCGGCTTCCCTCTCTCAAGCAACAGCACAAAACAGGATAAGTTTAGCTTTGCAAGCTCTTCATGTGCACTGGTAAATATCTATGCCCCACTGTGGCCTTAGAAGTGGAGTGTCGCTCCAGCGGAGTGAGTAACAATATCGTGGATCAAGGCGATTCTTAGAATCTCGATACGAGTCGGACAACTTTAGAGAGCGGCCTTTTAATAAGTATCCCTTGCCTTCAACCTTCCAGCTTTGCATCCATGGTGATCGTGGCATTCAATACTTTCGACACAGGGCAGCCTTGTTTTGCGTTCTTCGCTGCCGTCTCAAACGCTTCACGAGTCGCCTTCGGCACTTTCGCCGTTACGTCTAAATGTACTGCTGTAATAGCGAATCCAGCATCTGTTTTATCAAGTGTAACAGCCGCTGTCGTGTTAATGCTCTCGGCAGTCAGACCTGCGGCCTCAAGCTGGCCCGAAAGAGCCATCGAGAAGCAGCCAGCATGAGCGGCGGCAATCAATTCTTCAGGGTTGGTCCCTTTGCCATTTTCGAACCGTGTGCTGAACGAATACTGCGTTGCGGAAAGGACTCCGCTGTCGGTCGAGATTATTCCACGACCACTTTTCAAACCGCCATTCCAAACAGCAGAAGCTTTACGTTTCATAATTTCCTCCTTAATGTTGATTATTATAATTGTTTAAATTCGATACGGATATGCTCGTTGCAACATCTTAAACTATTCTGCTTCGCCAACGCAACATGGTATTATGAATCAATGTAAATCTGCTTTAATAGTAATTCCTCCCAACACAGACTATTTCACGAGTAAAAGTTTCTTTGTCGAGACATGGGCTTCCGACTTTAGCTGATAGAAATAAACACCGGTTGCAAGATGTGAACCATCAAGCGAAACGACATGCTGTCCGGCGTACTCATACTTGCTCACCAATGTTTCAACTTCTCTCCCGAGCAAATCATAAACTTTCAGAGTGATAAAGCCGTTCGACGGAAGACGATAGCTAATCAATGTTGATGGATTGAATGGGTTCGGATAGTTTTGGGAAAGACCAAACTCATCCGCAGATTCTTCCACCGCGTCCTTTACGCCGGTTGAAGGTCCTGTCAACTTGTAGATTCCAGCGCTACCGCTGTAGGAACAAAGATAAATTTCTCCGTTCGTATCGACGCCGAATGTCGAGATCGAATATGATTCCTGTGAAAGCTGCACGACGGAAGGAGAATCTACACCGTCGTAAGCAAGTGCCCACGTCCGTCCGGTTACATAATCGCCAAAGATGTATTTACCGTAAAGCGAGGGAATCGAAACGCCGCGGTAAACATAACCGCCTGTTATTGCCGCACTATTGCCGTTGTGAGGATAATCCCATATTGGAGGCAATAACCCGGCGGTATCCTGGCACGTTGGATTAACAACCGGAGTGCAGATAAAACCTTCCATCAGCCGCCACCCATAGTTTCCACCATTTCGGACAATATCTACTTCCTCTCTTGTATCCTGTCCCACATCACCGAGCCAAAGACTGGCCGTCACGGGATCGAAGCTGAACTTCCACGGGTTTCGAATTCCGTAAGCATAGATCTCCTGTCGATAGCCGAGTTGATTTTTGTAATACGGATTTGTGGCCGGTATCGCATAATTCAATCCTGCTTCGCTACTGTCGATGTTGATACGAAGTATTTTACCGAGAAGAGTAGTTCGATCCTGTCCACGGTTTTCCGGATCGTCCTCAGATCCGCCATCACCGAAACCGATGTAGAGATAGCCGTCCGGGCCGAACGCAAGTTTGCCGCCATTGTGATTATCGTACGGCTGATCGACAACAAGTATCGTGTCCTCGCTATCATGGAGCGCCGAATCCGGATTCGACGAACTCACTTTATAGCGTGTAATGTACGATCGGAGTGTACCACTATTGCTGCTGGTATAATCAACATAAAAATATCCGTTCTGCCGGTAGTCCGGATGAAATGCCATGCCAAGCAGACCCATCTCGCCTCCATCCTGCGACACACGATCGGAGATATCCAGAAATACTTTCCGTGTGCCCACCGCCGGAGAATTATTGAAAACGTAAATAATGCCGTACTGTTGAACCACGAAGAGCCGGTTGGTGCCGTCATTAGCAGGAATCAGTTCAGTGGGATACTGAAATGCAGGAAGTGAAGGGAATTGTGCCCGCCATGAATACTGGGCATGGAGCAAACTTGTAAAAAGCAAGACAACAGCACAAGTGATTGGGGCTTTCATTTCGGCTCTCCGGTTTATTCGACAACATCTGCAACAGAACTTCAGCGCCGCTTGTTCCCGGATCAATGAATAGACATGATGGAGAACAAACCGATCTTGTTTATCCCTCCAGATACAACTGCCTGTCGAGACTCCTATATTGTATTGCTTCTCCGATATGTTCCGGCAAAATGTCTGCCTGTTCCGCGAGGTCCGCAATCGTTCTCGCAACTTTCAAGATCCTGTCGTATGCTCGCGCGCTCAAACCCAACTTAGTTATTGCTTGCTTTAGAAGGTCCTCGCCCTGCAAATTTATCTGGCAAAACTCCCTTATCTCTTTGCTCTGCATATCTGCATTCTTGAATAACCCCTTTCGCCCGCCGAATCTCTTGCTCTGTATTTCTCTTGCTCTCGTCACTCGCCCGCGTATAACTTTTGATGGCTCACCGGAACGCTTGCTGGATAATTCGGCGTATTTCACCGCCGGTACTTCGATGTGAATATCGATCCTGTCAAGCAATGGACCGCTGATCTTCGACATATACCTTTGTATTTGAACGGGAGTGCAGCTGCAGGTCGAACTTGCTGCGCCATGGTTTCCGCACGGGCACAAGTTACTGGCAGCCACCAGCATGAATTTTGCCGGGTAGTCTATGGACATCTTTGTCCGGCTGATAGTCACATGGCCATCTTCAAGCGGCTGCCTCAAAACTTCCAGCGCATTCCTGTCGAACTCCGGCAATTCGTCAAGAAACAGGACACCATGGTGTGCAAGAGAAATCTCACCGGGTCTCGGTATGGCGCCCCCTCCGACAAGCGCATTGTCCGAAATCGTGTGGTGCGGCGACCTGAACGGGCGGATTGCTATCAATCCGGAATCAATCGGAAGAAGCCCGGCGACGGAATGAATCTTGGTCGTCTCCAGTGCTTCTTCGAAAACCATATCCGGTAAAATTGTCGGCAGCCGTTTCGCCAGCATTGTCTTTCCGCTTCCCGGTGGACCGATCATGATAACATTGTGGCCGCCCGCCGCCGCTACTTCAAGCGCGCGTTTCACATTTTCCTGCCCTTTCACATCCGCGAAGTCAATCGTATATGATTGTTCTCTGCAGAAAATTTCCTCTTTACTAACACGGAATGGTTCGAGAAGCTTGTACTCGCCGCTTAAAAGCTGGACTGCTTCACTCAGGGTTTCGACGGGATATACATTGATTCCATCAACCATGGCAGCTTCTTTTGCGTTTCCCTTGGGAAGGATCAGGGATTGTACCCCTTTATCGCGCGCCTCGACCGTTATCGGAAGAATTCCATGAACCGGCCTCACTGTACCATCAAGGGCAAGTTCGCCGAGGATCACAAAATTCGCAAGGTCGGATTGGTCCAAGCCACCGACAGCCGCTACGATTCCGATTGCAATCGGGAGATCGAACGCGCTTCCTTCTTTCTTAATATCGGCAGGTGCAAGGTTGACGACAATTCGATGATAAGGAAATTTAAGATTGGAGTTCTTGATTGCCGCCGAGACCCGTTCGCGGCTTTCCTTGACCGCGTTATCAGGAAGTCCGACAACGGAAAAATTGAAGAGTCCGCCTTCGATGTGCGTTTCGATCTCAACTAAGAATGCGCTCACGCCATAAGTGGCAGCGCTTGCCAGCTTGGAAAGCATATTGCCCTCTGACTTTTGTTTTTGACCTTAGAACTTAGCTAATACACATCAAAAAGAAAAAACTGTTTTTACTTCCCATAAGCGATGGGAGACAACAAGCTCATCTTTTCTCGATCTTCGCCCAAGTATCCCGCAGCGTCACTGTCCGATTGAATACAAGTTTGCCCGGCTTAGACTCGTCATCCACACAAAAATATCCGAGCCGCTCGAATTGAAATCGATCCTGCGGCTTCGTATTTGCCAAACTCCGTTCCACTTTGCAATCTCTCACGACTTCAAGTGAATTCGGGTTGATGAAATTTTTCCAGCTTTCACCTGCCGGATCGTCCACGCTAAAGAGTCGGTCATACACACGTGCTTCCGCATCGATCGCGTGTTGAGCAGAAACCCAATGAATCGTTCCCTTGACCTTACGCGCGCTTGCTGGTGAACCGCTCTTTGTTTCCGGATCATACGTGCAGTGCACTTCGATAATCTCACCTGTCTTCGGATCCTTTACGACACCCACACATTTGATAATGTAAGCGTACCGCAATCTTACTTCCGCTCCGACTGACAACCGAAAATATTTCTTTGGCGGAATCTCGCGGAAATCATCATGCTCAATGTAAAGGGTTTTCGAGAATGGAATCTTGCGCGTCCCCATCGAGACATCCTCCGGATTGTTGACGGCATCAAGCTCTTCAACAACTCCATCGGGATAATTTTCGATGACAAGTTTAAGTGGATGGAGCACTGCCATGGCGCGCGGAGCACGTTTGTTCAAATCGAAACGCAGGCAATCTTCGAGCACCGACACATCGATCATGCTGTCTGCTTTCGAAACTCCGATTCGCTCTGCAAAAAGCCGGATCGACTCCGGAGTATATCCGCGCCGCCGCAATCCGGAAAGTGTCGGCATCCTCGGATCCTTCCAACCGTTCACATAGTTTTCCTGCACAAGCTGGAGAAGCCTTCTCTTGCTCATCACGGTATATGTCAAATTTAACCGCGCAAATTCGATTTGCCGCGGATGAAAAATTCCAAGCTGTTCCACGAACCAGTTGTAAAGCGGCCGGTGATCCTCGAACTCCAAAGTGCAGATCGAATGAGTAATCCCTTCGATTGAATCGGATTGACCATGCGCCCAGTCATACATTGGATAAATGCACCACTTGTCGCCGGTGCGATGATGCGTCGAATGTAAAATCCTGTACATCACGGGGTCGCGCATATTTAAATTCGGCGACTCCATATCTATCTTTGCGCGCAACGTTTTCGAGCCATCGGCGAACTCGCCCTTATACATTCGTTCGAATAGAGCCAGGTTTTCCTCGATCGCACGATTACGATAAGGGCTGTCTTTGCCAGGCTCAGTCAGTGTACCACGATGCGCGCGTATTTCATCAGCGTTGAGATCATCGACGTAAGCTTTGCCTTTCTTGATTAGTATAATCGCGTATTCGCGAAGCTTATCGAAATAGTCAGATGCGTAGAATTCTCTTTTTTCCCAATCGAATCCAAGCCAATGCACATCTTCTTTGATTGAATCCACATATTCTACTTCTTCCTTCGTCGGATTCGTATCGTCGAAACGCAGATTGCAAAGCCCCTTATAATCTTTCGCCGTTCCAAAATTCAAACAGATAGACTTTGCATGACCAATGTGAAGATAGCCGTTCGGTTCGGGAGGGAAACGTGTATGAACAGTTTTGTGTTTCCCCGATTTCAGATCTTCATCGATAATGTCCCGGATAAAATTTCTTTTTTCCGGCGTCTCATCAGTTGTTTTCGAAGTTTCTTGATTTTTTTCGTCTTCCATAAAAGCTATTTCATTCTTTCGATTGCAGAATAGATTCTTCTGACAGTTTCTTCCTTGCCGATGATGGAAACAATTTCGTAAACGCCAGGACCTTCTCCAACTCCCGACACGGCAAGCCGCAAGGGATGAATCAAGTCGCCATTTCCGATCTTTAATAACTCTGCTGTGCGCTTCAATGCTGCTTCATAATCTCCCCTTTGCGGATTCTCCAATTTAGAAAATTCACCTGCCAAAACTTTTAAATGCTCCATCGAATGTTCGTTCCACCTTTTCTTTACGACAGCCGAATCATATTCCTTGGGTGCCTGAAAAAAGTATGGGCTCTTCTCAACAAAATCTTTGGCAAATGTTACTCTCGCGCGCATGGCCCCGACAACCTCGAGCAAATATTGATCTGTAAACTTTTTGTGCTCAATCGGAGACTGGTCAAGACAACGTTTCAGCATTGCAAGAACTTCGGCATCCGGTTTGCCGCGCAGGTGCTGGAAGTTCAGCCAATTTAATTTTTCGAGATTGAAAATTGCTCCCGCTTTCCCAACGCGCTCCAGAGAAAATTCTTCGATTAGCTCATCAAGCGTGAAAATTTCCCGATCGTCGCCAGGGTTCCATCCGAGAAGGGCAATGAAATTTACAAGCGCTTCTTTCAAATATCCTTTTGTCTGGTAGTCTTCAACTGCCACATCGCCCTGCCGCTTGCTCAACTTTGACCGATCGGGATTTAAAAGAAGCGGCAGGTGTGCAAACTTCGGCAGCTCCCAACCGAAAAACTGATAGAGCAAAACGTGCTTCGGGGTGCTGGACAACCATTCCTCGCCGCGAATGACGTGCGAGATTTTCATTAGATGATCGTCGACAACATTCGCAAGATGGTACGTCGGATAGCCATCGGATTTCAACAAAACTTGATCGTCGATTTGCCCGCTCGAAAATTCAATATCACCGCGAATGATGTCAGAAAAATGGATAACCGTGTCATCCGGAACTTTCATCCGAACGACAAAAGATTTTCCGGCAGCCACGTTCTGTTGAATTTCTGTTTCAGACAGTCGCAGACATGTGCGGTCATATTTGGGAGTTAACTTTCGGTTCTCTAAATCTTTCCGCATCTGTTCGAGCCGTTCGGAAGTGCAGAAGCAGCGATATGCAGTTTTCTTCTCAATGAGAACACCGAGGTGCTTCTTGTAAATATTCGTTCGTTCGCTCTGGATGTAAGGACCAAATTCTCCCCCGATTCCCGGCCCTTCGTCATATTGTAAACCAGCCCATTGAAGCGTCTTGATTAAATTCTCGACCGCACCGTCCACATATCTTGCTCTGTCCGTGTCTTCGACCCGCAGAACGAATTTCCCGCTGTTCTTCCGTGCAAAAAGAAAATTATAGAGAGCAGTGCGAAGCCCCCCAACATGCAGATAACCAGTTGGACTCGGCGCAAATCTTACTCGGACTTGATCAAAACCCATAACCTTGTATTCTTAATTTTAGTTTTGAATTATGAATTAAAATTTACCATTCACAATTCTAAACTTCCCGCTAGTGGCGGATGAGTCCATGGCCCAAGATTCACGCCTCTTTCTTCGGCTCATATTTGATCTTGAGCTGCTGCATCCTGTAGCGAAGCCGTGACCTGGTCAGTCCCAAAATTTTTGAAGCTTGAATTTGATTTCCACCGGTAAGGTCGAGCGTCTGCAGAATCGCCTCGCGCATAATCTCATCCATCTTTATGCCCTGGCTTGGAACGGAGACGATGTTTTTATCTTCCAATACTTTTGTTTCGTTGAAACCAGGATGATAACTCAGAAAAGCAAGATGCTCCGGCTTGACGACCGTATCTGTTTCAAGCAGCGCAATTCTTTCGATTGCATTCTTCAACTCCCGCACATTCCCGGGCCAGGGATATCTTTCGAGCACCTTGACGGCATCGGGAGTAAAACCCTTGATTGATTTAACGAACTTCTTATTGAACTCTTCAAGAAAAGTATTTGCGAGCAGCGCGATATCCTCGACCCTTTCTCTCAAAGATGGCACAGCAAGCTGCGCTATGTTGAGCCTGTAAAAGAGATCTTCGCGAAAAGTTCCCTTCTCGACAGCCGCTTTCAAATTCTTGTTTGTCGCGGCAATTATTCTTATATCGACCGTGATTTCTTTCGAGCCGCCAAGCCGGTAGAACCGCTTTGCTTCCAGAACCCGAAGAAGTTTCACCTGCAATTCATGTGTTAGCTCGCCGACTTCATCCAACAAAATTGTTCCGCGGTTTGCAAGCTCGAATTTTCCTTGTCTCATTCTGTCTATCGCACCTGTGAATGCGCCCTTTTCATATCCAAAAAGTTCGCTCTCGGCAAGTTCTTTCGGAATTGCGCCACAGTTAATCGAAATGAACGGGCCGTCCGCCCTGTCGCTCTTCTCATGAATAAGTCTCGCGATGAGTTCCTTACCCGATCCGCTTTCTCCAACTATTAGCGCTGTCGTATCCGCACGGGCAAGCTTCTCTGCCGTGTAAACAACCTTACGCAATATCTCGCTCTTCCCAACAATTGCGTACGGGCCAAACTTTTGCTGCATCTCGTCTTTAAGTAGTTCATACCGGCGTTCGAGATTTTTGCGGTTCAAAGTTTTGTTAATTAGAATTTCAAGCTGCTCAAGATCGAGAGGCTTGAGAACAAAATCTTCCGCACCCAACTTCATGGCACGCACGGCACTGTTAACATCGGAGAAAGCGGTAATGAGAATTACCGGGGTATCGTTATTTTCACTGCGCAGTTTTTGTAAAATATCTAAGCCGGTTATCGAGCCTAAATAAAGATCGAGGAGTAAAACGTCAGGTTGAAAATCGACAACATGCTGGAAAGCTTCTTCGCCTTTAAGGACCGAATCAACTTCATACCCGCTTCTGGTAAGAACGGCATTCAGTGAATTATTAAGTAGCTCATCATCATCGACTATCAGTACTTTGTTTGGCAAAATTAATTCTCTTTCCCCTCGGTCGTGACTTGCGACCGGAAATGAATCCTGACAGTCGTACCGGCACCCGGCTTTGATTCAAAATCGAGGTTCGCGTCGTTCAATTCGAACAATCGGTTTGAGATCGATAATCCCATCCCTGAGGCACCATCTTTCGTGCTATAGAACGGTTCCGTGGCAAGCTTCGCAGAATCTTCTTCCATGCCGATGCCCGTATCTATGATTTTCAAAATGATTTCACTCTTATCGCCCGAATCCTCAAGTTTCAACAATAGTTTGCCGCCCCCCGGCATCGCCTCGATCGAATTTTGCACGATATTAAGGATAGCATGAAGAAGCTGTGATTTGTCTGCAAAGACAATGTCATCTGTACCATCTTGTTTAATTTCAAAAGCGATTTTGTATTTCTGCAGAGATGTTCTCGCCAATCCGGCAATCTCTGAAAGCAGAAGCCCTAATTGCAGCCTTGATTTCGACGGCGGCTGCGGTTGCGCGAAATTCATTGTCTCACGGAGGACCTTTTCAATCGATTTCACTCCAGCAAGTGCCGACGTTGTAAATTTTTTTTCGGGCAAATTCTCATTTAAACCGCGATCAAGGAATTGTAAATTCACCGAAATGACATTCAGGGGATTACCTATTTCATGGACGAGACCTTGTGACAATCTTCCAAGAGCCCGCAATTTATCGAGCGCAATAAATCTTTCAAGCCATTCCTTACGTCGTGTTACGTTTCTCAAAATTATCAGGTAAAGATTATCATCCGTTCCGGTTGGAGCGCCGCTGATGTCGAGAAACATTTTCGTCGCATTGTTTTCGTATGAACTTTCAAACTGGACATGTTCCCCGCGTAAGATTTTGTCGAGCAGAAGCTCGCCGAAAGGTTTAAGTTCTTCCAGCTTTTTCTGCGAAAGTACCTTCTCGTTCAACTTCAGAATTTTCCGCGCATGGACATTCGATTCTATGACTGTACCATCAAGTTGACTAACCAACAATATGCCGTCATTTGCCGAAACGAATAGCTGCCTATATTTCCTTTTTTCACGATCTAGTTGATCGTTGCGCTCGACTAACCTACGATTGAGATTTTCAAGCTCCACCATTTTCGCCTCGAGCCTTCGTATAAGAGCCGCGTTGTACCCCTCCAGGAAAATTCCTTCAGACAGACCGCTTCCAACTTCACCGCCAATCCGATCTTCCTTTAACTTGGAGAGAAATGCGAGGAGTTCATCGGGATTAGCAGATTTCTTCAGAATTCGTGACACACCGATACCCATCGCGAACTTCTCATCGGAGTCGTCGGTATATTCTCCCGTCAAAATGATTACGGGCAGATTTTTGTGTTCTTCTTTGCTCTTAAGGGTTTTGCACAACACAAAGCCGTCCATGCGAGGCATCAAAGCATCTGAAACAACAGCGTCAAACTTACTCTTACCGATTATCTCAAGCGCTTCATACCCGTCGGATGCAGTCTCGACTGAATGTCCTGCGCCTTTCAGTATTTCAGAAAGGGCGAGACTATTTTCGGTATCGTCGTCAACAAGAAGGATTTGCATTAGTTAGGCAATGTTAGAAAATATTTTAACTAAATAGCACAATAATTGCAATTACGCATATCACTATGGAAATTTAGCTCACAGTCCCGACGCAATTTATCCCACTCAATTATTTGTACGTGACATGCGGGATGCTGTAATGGGCGGCATTCAAATATTCGGATTGTACAAGTCAAATAGCCCGCACTGCGTGGCACTGTATGTGCGACAACTCATCTACGTCGCAAATTGGAGAACGTTCGCCTCTCGTTCAATGCCTTTGATCTCTGCTCTGACTTAACGACAAAAACGCTGATTATTTTCTGATGTGATCCATATTAACAACCTTGATTTTCTTCCCGCATGAGAAAAATATTCAACGCTCAGTGCTTCTTCTCTCTATAAAATCCGATCAAATCTGTGTTCGCTGGCTTGTAGCCCAGCTGCCTCTGCATCGTCACAATTTGTCCGCGATGATATGTAAAGTGATTAAATAATTGTTGAAGTGCCCAGACGCGCGGATGAGAGTACTTATTCCCTTTCATATCTTGATATTCCAAGCGAGATTGAAGCTGCTCGTCGGTAAACCCATTTACCAAATCTAAAAATTTTTTATCGAGCCCGTCCCATTCGTTCCTGAAATCATTTACGCCTTTCAACTTTGAATCGTCAAGGGGCTTAGCGGCTTCTGCGGACAATCTTCTCGACCAAATGTTTTCAGCATTCATTATATGAAGCAAAGTCCCGCGCACCCCGCCATGGCTCGAGTGTAAATCTTTTTCGAAGTCTTCCTGCTTCATCGGCTCAAGCGAACCAAGCAGCCGATCCTTCGCCCAGCGGCCGTATTCCAAAAGCTCAAGAATGTCCGTCTTGTTCACGATAATCTCCTCTCCCTTCGGGGCAGCCCGTCCATTTATAACTGGAACGGGCTAAAACCTAAGCTTTTGTCCCGCCTAATTTGTTGACATGCTTTGTCAATTTCGACTTCTGATTTGCCGCTTTGTTTTTGTGAATCAGTCCTTTTGAAGCAAGTTTATCGAGAACCGAGACGGCTTCTTTCAAAGCAGCAGACGCTTTCTCTTTGTCTTCCTCAACGCGGACTTTTTTCAAGAGCGTTTTCATTTCCGATTTTTCTTCTTTGTTCACCGTTCGGCGTTTAATGCTCTGTCGAGCTCTCTTCTCCGCCGATTTGTGCTGTGCCATTATGTTTTCCTTTTTTATTTTAAATAATACTTCAATGGATTGGGTTGCAGTTTGCACTCTTCCGCAATCCTGATAAACCCAATCGTCCTCTCATCGCGAAGTTTGTAAAGAACCGGAACGAGCCTATCGCGAAGCTCAACCGGTGTCATCGGATTTATATAAATGCTTGTTCCCCCTTCAAAACCGGCTGGTACGTTTATGCGCCACTTTATCAAAATTCTCCAGGGCATCTTATAGACCGAATCTATCGGAGTGTAGTACCATTCTTCGTTACAGGAAATTTGTGATCCCGTTGCCGCATGAATTGCGTGTACCATATTACTCATGCCGCGGATTTCTTCCTGGCTATGTTCCTGCGGCCTCGATGCCTGCGACTTAGAAAAAACTTCTATCGTAGGAAACCTATGACCGATGCCGACAAATGCTATCGCATGTTCGTTTTCAGCAAAAACGAGATTATGGTGTCCGGCGAAATTAGGGCCATACTCATTAAAGATATTTGGATCCTGCATGACAATTTTCGTTTGCGCTGCAATCGACGCACCCCACTCATCGAGCGCGACAACCTGCTTGTGGAGATGATCGACTGACGCTCCAGCCGGACTCAACCAATTCTGAAAAACACTAACGTACCGCGCATACCTGTTCATGTAGAAAATATCTTCCATGGATTCTATAGCGAACCGCATATACTGGTAGTGCTCAACTTCAGTTAGATCACCGGATGAAACTATTTGATTGTCAAGCTTTGCATCCGGCACAAAATGGCGGTGAGCGATTATCATTTCGTGGCTTCCCCCAAAGAATGAATCCGCCATCTGAAGCTTTTCTTCCACTGGAATCTTTTCAATTTCCTCAAAAGATTTTCCGAGCCGGTTCAACTTGAAATTTATAATGTCGGTAACATGCCGCAGCCCGACAGGATTGCTCAGATAATTATCACGCCACCCCAATTGCTTTTGATTCAGTTTATAGCCGTAATTTTTTTTCCAGTAATCGAGCGTAACAATTTCAAATAAATTCGGAATCCTTCTGAATGCCGCAACGGTTTCGGAATATTTGTCAGGCGCCAGGAGCTCTATTCTAACATAACTGTTTCCCTGTTTCACCAACCGGGTCTTTTCCGGCGGCGTTTCGAAAAACCTTGTCTCGCAGAAGCTGCAATAATCTTCTTTTTCTTTCAACTCGATCTTCTTCGGAAAAACAGTGTGGCTCGTCGAAACCGGCTTGCTGCTTCTCCCGGGAACAGCCCAGACCTCCGTCCCCGTAAAGGGATTGAGCTGTTTCGTTGTGCCGTCAGGCATTATATGATAATAATTTTCGTAGTCCAAATCGGTTTCTTCTTAAAGAAATACTGCAAAATTTAACCAATGAAAAAAGAAATTACAAAGTCATGACAGAAGATAAGTCAAGGAATGAGAATGTGTCCCCCTTCTACCCCGCCACCTTGGAAGAGTCGCTCAGAAGAAAAATTGAAACACGGTCGTTAAATAAAATGTGACCGCCATTTGGTGACGGTCACACGACAAATTGTTACCTAATTTAGAACCCCACACTTGCTATTAAACCAAAAACGTCGTTTGTGATATCTATGCCATT
>JBAPNE010000086.1:0-2134 GCA_049278975.1 Candidatus Kryptoniota bacterium | reverse complement strand
GCAAATAACAAGCGGGACAAAGACGCTCATCATTTCTATAAATGGAGCTCGCTTCATGGCACGCACATTATATGAAGAAGGAGCGTGCCACGACTTTGTCCGGCAGGACGTTATCTGAAATGTTTTTGCGCCCAAACTCTTCAACTGCATCGCCAGCGCGCCAAAATATTTCCGAGTGTAGTTCATGAAATTTAATTTTGTCAAGGAGTTGATTGAAGCCATCCCAAGGCATTTAGCATCAGCCCTATTAGGCGCAATTGGATTAGCAATATTAGGATTGTGGTCAATCTTCCAAACGGCTTTGGTACGATACCTTCTGCCTCTCCAATCCAGTACCATCTCAGGAATGGGATGGACAATAGCATTGTTATCATCTCTACTGATAGTAGGTATAACATATATCTTATATCTCCACAGTACGTGTAAGCCGAAAACCTTCTATGCTTGCGGCGTACTTTGGGATGGACAATTCAACCCACTTTGTCCTTCTTGCGGAAAACCTCTGGGCAACTATGCTTTTTATCTCACGAGGAACCGCAAATCTCGTCCAGGATGCAAATGCTTCAGTTGCGACATCGTAGTAAGGTTCTCGGATGAAGAAAAGATTTTTATGACTCTTGAAGAGGCGAAGGAGAGAGCGAGACTTCTTTTTAGTGATAACAAAAATTAGCCCTAAGAATCTTGACGCGCTGGCAACAGGGCGCAAAAACACATGCAGATAACAAGCAGAAAGAAGACGCTCATCATGGAACATATTTCGTGTTCGCTTCATTCCGATTTGTCGCCAGTATCGGAGCTTCGCGCATCCATAGCGCCAAATCGAAACGACTTCTTTCTGCATGACGTTAGGCGTCATCGGCGTTGCAGCCCCCTCAAAACTTATACCTGTTGTCGAAACAGATAAGTCCAGTTCCTGCAGGAAATGTGAAACGGAGGAATACTAGTGAATCGGAATCAGACATTCATTGTAATAGCCACATTGCTGGTGTGTATTGTTACAGCCAGAGCCACCCCCGTAAATCGATCCGGTTTCGTGAGGATTGGTGGCATCGACCAATGGATCAGTGTAATAGGCGATAGCCTCAGAAATCCTATTATCCTAGTTGTGCACGGTGGACCGGGGGAAGCACAATGGCCTCAAGGTGCGCGGTACAAACCGTGGGAGAAGGAGTTCACGGTTGTCCAATGGGATCAACGCGGTGCTGGGCGCACTTATGGTCTGTACAAGACGAAAACACCAAACGTTAACCTTAAGCAGATCGTGTCGGACGGCGTAGAGGTCGCCGAGTATCTCTGCCGCACCTACCACAAAAAGAAGATCATTGTTCTTGGCCATTCCTGGGGGACAATTGTCGCCGTGAACATGGTGAAGCGGCGGCCCGACCTGTTTGCCGCGTATGTCGGCACTGGACAGGTGGCAAGTTGGTCGGCGTCAGTGCAGTCCCAATTTAATCTTCTACTCTCCAAGGCGCGATCCGAAAAGGATACCGAAAGCGTCAAGATGCTTGAAGCCATCGGTAAGCCCGATCCAAAGAATGCCAACGAGTATTTCGGCTTCTCCAAGAATCTATTCTCGGTCATGGCACCGTCCGATCAGTCTTGGTTAAAGAATCTGCGTAAAGTCACTCCTGCTTCGTTGGGTATCAGTCCAAAGGACTATAAGAATTTGGTTGACGGCATGATATTCTCCAGCGAACGTCTGCTCCCTGATCAGATGGCCACTGACCTTCCGAAAACGGCCATTGAGATAAAGACGGCATTCTTCATCATCCAGGGCCGCAACGATGCCGTCACGGCGACTACGGCGGCGGTGGATTACTTCAAGCAGGTGAAAGCGCCGGTGAAGAAGCTAGTGCTGATAGACGGAGGACATTTTGCCTTCATGACACACGGCAAGCAGTTCCTCGATGTTCTCGTCCAGGATGTAAGACCCGTTGCAGTTGCCCGCGGAGCCTAAACTTTCTTTGGGACTGAAAAGAGTAACGATGGAAGAAATTAACAACGCCGACGAACGCCTAACAAGCGGGACAAAGACGCTCATCATTTCTATAAATGGAGCTCGCTTCATGGCACGCACATTATATGAAGAAGGAGCGTGCCACGACTTTGTCCGGCAGGACGTTATGCGCCATTG
>JBAPNE010000085.1:0-2319 GCA_049278975.1 Candidatus Kryptoniota bacterium | reverse complement strand
AACAGTTGCTGCGATACTCCATGGCTTGTATTGAACGGGAATGAAAGTATAAGTGTTGAAATTAGACTGAGACACAATGACACCGGAAGTTATTTTGTAATTGCATGGCATTATTTCCATTCCCCCGCCATCGATTGACATTTGGTACAGGTCTGCGTCGTCCTCGTATGTTGTTGAATCGAAACCGACATTATTAGGACTAAAAGTATAAACGTAACCAGAATCGAATCGTCCGCCTAAGTTCCCTCTGTATGTGTCGCCATCCTGACCTCCAAGGTTAGCGTTAGGATCTGTCGTTATTCGGGTTGGCTCATCGGTTCTTCCGTTGACTGTCCTTTCTACGCATCCCGGCTCCAGACTCCAGCCTAAGCCAACCCAGCTGGCAGATTGTCGCTGCGTAACGCTGCTGTTATAAGTCAGTTTGATATCAAAATTGTGGCCGTGCCTCCCAGGTACTATTAAAACAGGTACGGAGAAGCTCATATCGCCGGAATACGATGCATCCCCCTGCTCGATGAATTTATCGAGGCGATAGCTCTCGTAACTCGGACGGAAATCGCCCCCCATCTGCGGCATTGGTGAATTTGATTGAGAAAACACAACGCTGTTCTTAAACAGCATAACAAATAAAGCAACGATAACCACTGACTTCTTCATAGAAGGTCTCCTTAGATTTCGTTATTGAACTCTGTACGAGCAACTAAAATTTTTCTGTTCTCTTACTTCTCTGCTATTCCAATGTACATTCATCTCAATAGTCCATCGTTCTAACTTATTCTTGTCACGACACGTTCGCCATCTGGACTATCGAAAGGCGCATCGGTTTTCTTGATAGACACTTGACTTATTTATTTGATCGCAGCTCTGCGTTCTCTTTTTCTAACTTCTCGATCCTTTTGTTTTGATCGATGACATACAGAGTCAGCTCTTCAACCTTCTGCAGCAGCTTCGTCTGCAAGGCACCGACACTAACTCCATCTTTTTGCACGTCTTCTGATGAGGCGACGCCGGGAAGATGCCTGTGCGCTGACACATACTGTCCAAGCTCGTCCAACGATAGCTTCTGGTAGTTTTCATCGAACACGAAATCGGCACCTGTGGAATTCACAACTACAGAGTCTGCCCTGATTCCACCGGCAACATCAAGATGGTAGGCTGTGTTTGTCTGGCTTGTCTTTTGGATGAGAACATTACCGGCGAAGTAACCATTCCCTGAATAATCAATGGATGCCTCTTCAGCGCCGTTATAATTGTCTCTCCTGATACTAAAATGAGCGTTGCTTGGGAAAAAAGCATTCAAATTGTTGTTATTGATGCCTAGTCCATAGTCATGGCTAGCACTGTTAGAATACAGAACCACGCTGTTGCCCTCTGTGCCGAAAAGTTGAAGCAATCCTTCCGTCGGACTCGTCGTTCCGATGCCAACGTTGCCGTTCGACGCTAAGAATAACTGTCCCGGGGTTGCACTTGTTCTGAAATCCAAAGACTGATAACCGGTGTTGCCGCCAGTACGGCCTACTAATTCTGCGTAGCCGCTTTCATTGTTGACGACGACCATGCAGCCATTCTTTCCACCAAACCATGCGATATTATCACTAGCCGTACTGGTTATCACAAATGTCCCAAGGGACAGATTCGCAGGCGTCCCAATACCGACATTGCCACTGTTGTAGTATATGTTACTTCCCGAATAAACCCATTGACCGTATGTCACATTACTCAATAAGAAAATTACGGGAAGAACCCATGAGTACCTGAACGTCGATTTCATTTTGATCTCCTTTTAAAGTGTTTTGTTTTAATACAAGAGTTAAAAACCAATAAATGATAAAGCTGGATGCTGATCATGGATTCACTCTTTGAACGCGGCCCGCCCTGAGTGTTAAGACCAGCGCATTAGGTGGAATCAATTCACTTCCGCGGCTTTCTTCATCTACAATCCAAACATGCATATCATATCTGCCTGAAAGCTGGTTTATAATATTGGTTCCGTAAATCAAGACATTGAACCCATTCATCAGGAAAATTGAGTATTGAGTATTTTGGGTCTCGGGGTTTAATAAGATAAGTGTTCCATTATTTGGGACTTGATCTACAAAAGGTTCTATCTCTTTAATAAGTTCAGATGCCCTGTTACCATCGGCGATGCTCAACTTACTTTTTGAGTAGTCGGCATAGCTATGGCTCAGAAATAGTAATCCGACTAACAAGATGCCAATGAACTTCGAACCCCGGTTTTTCAGGAAACTTTCAAAAAAGTTCTTTGCCCCTTCCGCGAACAATATCGCCACAGCAGGCATCGAATTGTAAATATAAATC
>JBAPNE010000084.1:0-2935 GCA_049278975.1 Candidatus Kryptoniota bacterium | reverse complement strand
GTCATAGCCCTTGAATTGTGAACCCGATAGAGATCGTAGATTTTCACCGAGACTTTTCGCTGCTACTTTATGGTCCGCCAAAATTGCGTCCTGAAAGTTTTCACCGATTTCATCTTCATTATTTGAGTAAGCAATTTTCATGTCCGGCGAGATCAATCGAAGCGAAAGTCCGTCCAGGCCAATCATGCTGCTTGACATAATTTTTGGGACATTTACAAATGCGAAAGAGTAAGGATCGGTGTCGAGTTTGCCATTTCTCCTTATCAAGACAAAGAACTCTAAAGTCTGTGCGCCATAGTACAAAGAAACCTTGGTACCTTTCTCTTCAAACTCTTTACTCGACTTCAGCATCGATGTTATCTCGCTATCCGGCACCAGTATTTTATTCGAATGGAAGAATGCTACATTCATTTTTTTGCCCGCGCCCCCAACAGCATCGACGTAGCCATCATTTTTCCCAAGGCTTTCCAAAACAAAGCTAGTATCTGCTGAACTTTCCGACCTTTGCAGTGTGAGCATTACATCTTCAAGAGAGGATTGTATTCGCGCCGCAGCAAGCTTACTCATTGACAATCTGGATTCGGCATGGCTTTCGATTGTGGAGAGTCTCAAATTTTCATACAAAGACTCCGCGGTTAATAGGACTATGGATACAAACCCAATCATGCAAATGCCGATTATGTAAAAATCGCGAAGCACTTTGATTCTAAGGATGTCTAAGTAAGTAGTCTTCGCTTGGCGCAAATTCATCGGAAGATAGCGATGAACATATTGCATGATGGCTGCAGCGAAGAAAAAAGAGACAACCGCGCCAGGCAAATTTATAAGCAATCGCGCTAGCGGATATGAATCCGTATTCTGAAAAAATCTCATGCATGCCCACCATAAAATCGGCCCGACTAAATAATATGAAGTAAGAATTCTAGCATATCGCATTTTGCCGGAGGCCGATGGTTTGCCAACCAAATGGAAAAATTCCCCAATGAAAATACCAATCCCAAAAAGCGCCACCTGACCTACGACATAGCACAATGCTCCTAAGCGCCAATAAATTGGTTGAGCGAGTGTGATGAAGCATGAAGCAAAAATAACCGTAAAGGCAATTGCGATAATGCCGGCTATCCTTGCGGCATCAGTGGTGATTCGCCCCTCACCTGATCTTGTCGAAATAAGAAAGGAATAAACACCACTCGTCCCGGCAAACGCAAAAACGATGCCGACTGCCGTTCCAAAAGTTAGAATGAAATACCAAAAAGTGTCAACGCCTCCAAAAACAAAATCGAAATACATCTTAAAAAGGAGGGAAAAAATTATTATTGATGTTCCGGTGAGAAGTAAACTTCCGCCTTTAGATCTCCCAAGTACAAATGCGATTTTGAAAGCGAGATGGGCCAACAAAATAGTCGGTAGTATTACGATAATAAACTCTAATATATCGGCGGTAACTATTATCAATAGGGTGCTCTCACGATATTATGATTGTTTTAGTAATATAATAGTTAGATGGTAAGGCGTAGTCAAGGATGATGGAACAACAAGTTGTTCATCACTGATGGCTTATGGCAAATAGTATGAACTATGAACCATAAGCCATCGGGGAATTTAGGTCAGAATCTAAATTTCAGAATACTAAAGGTGAAGGATACATTTTTCGCACTCATCGGCGCGACGATTGCGTTGAATGTACCAAGTCCAATATCGAAATCCCATGATGGAAGGTTAATACCAAACCCGGCCGACCATCTGAAACCGTACTCGCCACCGAAACCAAACGCCGTCCGCAACGGAATAATTTGCGCCGGCTTCCATTCCGCACCGAAAATAAATTCCGGATTTGTGGAATTATTCAATGAGTTATTGAAGCCTTGATGGTAATCCATGGCAACTAACAATTCGCCCGGAATTGTCGGGAATAGATCGTTAAGTTGAACCGAAGCGCCTATATTCATTTTGGTTGGAAGAGCGGTCGAGAAGCTTGAACCGACTGTATCTTTATTCTTGAAATAATCGTTGAATGAATTTTTTATGCTGTCCAAATTGCTTTGTGATCCCGGAACGTTGGTCTGCGCCGGGGAAAATCCGGCATAATTAATCGTTGTGTCGCCGCGTGTGTAAACGACGTTCTTCGACCAGGAAATGGAACCGATGTCAGTAAAACTTATTCCGACCTTGATGAAATTCATCACGATCCCGGTTACGCCGAGGTCAAGTCCCAAGCCGGTTCCTTGCGGAGCAAATGGATTAAACTGTACCACTGTGTCGCCAACATTGCTCTTCACCGCTTTTGATATGACTTGGCTGAGTAAACCTGCCCTCGCTGCATTGAATCCCATGTTCACAACATAGGAGTGACTCACGGAATCCGCATAGATGGATGTATTAGTGGATTGCATCGAAGTGTAACTAAACCCGGTCACATACTTAATCCCGATTCCAACCTCGAAATTCTTCGCTATCTCTTTGGGAATTGGAAATACATCCGGAAGCCTCATCGCATAATCTGCGTTATATGTCCTGTACCAGAATGATTTCAAGGCTAGGGCGTTCCACGAGTAATTCGATCCCCAATTCAGGCCATTCAACGCGAATGAAGCGAACGTGTTTGGAATCGCCACTTGTGTGCCTACCTTATCATCAACGGAAAATCCTAGTGCAAAGACAAGATTCCTTATAGAGACACCAAAGTCGCGGAAATTCACATCTGTGCGCACATTTCCGACACCGTCCGGAAATGCGTCGAGAATCTTTTGTTTATCGGACTGAGAGAGAGAAGTCCCTACCTTATTGCCCGCACTGTCAACCTGGCCGGTGCCGGTGAAGTAATCGTTGTAAAGTTGCAAGTTCATAAAATCCGAACCTGCGCTAACGCCTAATGGGATGAATTCTATTACCACAGTTCCTTGCGACAGCGCCTCAAGGTTTGCTGGATTTGTTC
>JBAPNE010000083.1:0-5896 GCA_049278975.1 Candidatus Kryptoniota bacterium | reverse complement strand
CTATCTTTTAAACTTTTGCGCAACAAGGAAAAAACTATCGTGGCGTATTTTGGATTCCAATTCAACAAACAAATATGCACTTACATGAGCGGTTATGACCGCGGCAATTCGGGAGCCGGGTCGGCTGTGCTTTTGGCCATGATCGATGACGCGATCAAATCGAATTGTCAGGTATTCGATATGGGACGGGGTGAGGAAAGTTATAAGTTTCAATTAACATCCACAGTTACCAAAAACTGGGAAATAATTGTCCGTATCCATGAATCCATGTCAAAGAGAAAGATCACGATATTTGAAATTTCTTCTTTTTTCTTGCGGCTAAGATCGCGAATGAGATGCGAAGCCACGATCATCAGAATAATCGCGAATGAAAAGGGTGCTGTGCTTGCCTTGCCCGGTTATGTCGCTCACCTTTCGCGACGTTTACTAGAAATTTCTAAAGGCGTTCTTTCACACCTCGATATTAACAGACTCCTCTCCGTTTTTTCAATCGTTTCAAAGAAAAAGGAAGGAAAGGAGGAAAACAAGCCTGGCTGACGCAGTGCCACCATTGGAAACTCATGCTGGTACGGGCGCAGGTTCAAGCTACGTAGGCATGCCGAACAAAGACTTTGTAGTGGAATACATTACTACTCAAGAAGGGGTCATTAATCTTTGTGAAGAGTGGAATGAACTCGAATCTTGTTTCAACACTCCTCTGCTTGCGAGTGAATGGTTCCAATCGTCCGCACAAGCATTTTGTCCACCTGACTTCTTGAAGATGATCTCGGTGAGATTTGACGGCAAACTAAGCGCCATCATTCCACTAAGTGTAAAAGGAAAGTTGATGCCTAGGGCCGAACTTGTCGGTAGCTCAACCCTCGAGGAACCCGGAGGGGTACTTTACAAGGATCGTGGCTCATTGGTAAAACTTGTTCGCGCTCTCCTCGATTTAAGAATGCCTATCTTTCTGAAGGGTTTTAGGTTTTCTTCCCCTGAGATACAAATCCTGGAAAATGAATTGAGAGCCAAACGAATGGTGTCATTGATTAGGGAAGAAAGAATACCATGGGTTGCCATAAGAGGAAAGTGGGAAATCTTCGAGAAACAAATATCCTCAAGCCGCCGATCAAGCTTACGTCGCCTCCAACGCCTGGCACAATCGAGAGGAAAAGTGCGGTTCGAAGCAATCTGTCCGACGCCGGAAAATTTGGACGAATATTTAGATGAAGTCTTCAGAGTCGAGGCGGCAAACTGGAAAGGGAGAAATGGGACCGCAATGAAGACGGGCACGATGCTCGGAAAATTTTTTAAGTTATATTCACGGAAAGCGGCAGAACAAAAGAAGCTTCATCTGTTCTTTCTCAAGGTTGACGAAAAAAACGTGGCCGTTCAACTAACCGTGAAACATGCGAACAGTTTATGGATATACAAAATAGGTCATGATGAAGAATGGTCGTGGTGTTCCCCGGGTATTCTTTTAATGCATCAGGTGGTTAAGTTCTGTTTCGAGAAAGGACTGAAGGGTTGCGAGTTCTTAGGGAGCGATGAACCATGGCTTCACATTTGGGCAAACGAATCTCACAGCCTTGTCACGTACAGAATCTATTCAAAATCCGCAAAGGGAATCTTAGAGTTATGGTGGGACCTTGGGCAAACTTATTTCTTCGGAATCGCTTCGTTATTGCGCAGGAAGATGGTACAGAAAAAGCCTTCTAAATCTCGATCTGGAAAGGTGACTAAAGGGTAACTTCATGTTGAGAACACTCAAAAACAAAATTGTTAAGAAAGTTGCTTCAAGACACATAGCGGGCGCTGAAGTTGGCGACGCTCTTCAAGTTTGTCGATGGGCAAATGGAAAAGGTTTTTATTCGATCCTCTCTCCCTGGGCAGGCACAGATGAAAGCTCAAGAAATATGTTTGAGCGCTACAAACTAGGCGTCGCTACACTGCACAATCAAGATTTCAACTGTTTTCTGTCAGTAAAATTAGACGCCATCGGTTACGATTACGGCATGTTTAAAGAGATTCTTGAACTCGGACAAATGTACAATATTCGTATACATGTTGATTCTCTCGGCCCGGATTCAGTTCAGAAAAAATTCCAGTTTTTAGAAAAGGCGATGGAGTTCAATAAAATTTTAGGCTGCACACTCCCATCAAGATGGCATCGAAGTCTGACCGACGCAGACAGAGCAGTTGCTCTCGGCATACCCGTAAGAATTGTGAAAGGACAATGGGAAGACCCAAGCAACGGCAAGTTGGACTGCAAGAAGCATTACCTTGCGATCGTGCGGAAGTTGGCCGGCAGAGCAAGCCATGTCGGAATAGCAACTCATGATTTGCCGCTCGCAGAAAAATCATTGACCTGCTTGTCTTCTTCCGATACTTATTGCGAGTTAGAACAGTTTTTCAGCCTTCCCTTGAACGGAGTTGGTCTCGCTAAAAAATTAGGCCGCCCTTACCGTATATATGTTGCTTATGGACATCCGGGCGTGCCATATAATGTGAGGTTTGCACTTACGCGCCCAAGTATTGCGGCATGGATGGTTGCAGACTTTGCATTCAGGCCTAAAAAGCCATGGTCGAAATGAAGGGCGATAACTTACTTATTTATTTCCTCCGAGGGAAAAGACGGTTAAGTCCCGTGCAAAGCGTTTTTAAAAATGAGTCAATCAATTCTAACTCATGAAGATAAACTATGACCACAGATTGAGTAAATGCGAATGCAAACGATAATAGTCTTTATTGATATAATCTTTTTAATACCCTCAATGTTCTTTGCATCGTATCTGGCGTGTCTCACCCTACTTGCAATGTCTCGGCGACCCAAACTACTTCCCGTTCCTAAAACACTAAGACGCTTCGCCGTTATGGTGCCAGCGCATAATGAGGAAGCGGTAATAGAAAAAACCCTTCACAGCTTAAAACAGATATACTACCCAAGAAACAAGTTCGAAATCGTCGTCATTGCAGACAACTGCAACGACAAAACCGCAATTATCGCCAGAAGCATGAACGTTATGGTATTCGAAAGATTCGATTCGAACAACATTGGGAAAGGCTATGCACTGAGATGGTGTATGAATCAACTGATAGACTCGAATGTGTCATACGATGCGTTCGTAGTTATCGATGCGGATACCGTTGTTTCGACGGACTTATTATCGGTAATGAACCGCCATCTTGAAAATGGTGCGGAGTGCATACAATGCAGCGATATGGTTGTACCTCGGCCCGGCTCGTGGAGCCCGGAGATGACACGCGTCGCATTCATTCTCCACAATTATGTAAGACCATTGGGGAAAATGGTTATTGGCTGCAGCGCAGGGCTGAATGGAAATGGTATGTGTTTTTCAAGGAAATTGATCCAGAATAGGATGTGGACCGCTTACTCGCGGGTTGAAGACTTAGAACACTCTCTCCAACTTTCATTGGACAATGTAAGAGTTCAATTTGCCCCTGAGGCTACCGTTCGTGCAATTATGCCGACCGACCCGCTCAATGCTGAAACTCAAAGGAAGCGGTGGGAAATGGGGCGATTTGCATTGATAAAGAAATATACTCTGCGACTTATCTTCGCGGCAATGAGGCAAAGGTCCGTTATGATTTTGGATTCAATGATCGACTTAATAACGCCCGCCTTCGTAAATCTTTTTTTATTCACTGCTCTTTCATTATCTGTAAATATTATTGCTGTCGAATTAGGCGCATCATGGCTCACCGGCATTTCATTAATTTGGACAGCCGCTATCCTCTTAGAGATTTTCCACGTAATCGGCGGACTCATTGCCGCCCATGCTGATCACGATGCATATACGGCTCTTATAAACTTTCCCAAATACGCGGCGTGGAAGTTAATACTTTATGTTAAAACGTTGTTGAGCGGGGACGACAAACATTGGGTGCGAACTGCAAGAGATAAAATCGACGAACAAAACCACACGGCGTAAAAGAGGCAATGTCTGAAATTATCCTGTCAGTAAGAATCGATTCACTTGATTTAAAAGGCGTGATATCGAAAATAACGCAATTCTTAACCGAACGGGTTCATTCAGAAAACAAGGAGAGGCTTCACCAGATTTCGACAGTCAATCCTGAATTCATAATGACCGCGCAGAAGGATCCGGACTTTTTAGAGACTTTGAACAGTGCGGACCTAAATGTCGCGGATGGAGTGGGCTTGCAGTTAGCAGCGAAAATCTTGGGAATCAACATCGGTGCTCGAATTACCGGAGTTGATTTAACATGGGAATTGGCAAAACTTGCTTCTGAGAATGGATATTCAATATTTTTTTTGGGTGCTGCCGAAGGAGTGGCTGAGAAAGCAGCGCATCGTCTTAAAGCTTCTTACCCGACCCTAAGAATAGCCGGCGTTTATTCAGGAACACCTTATGAAACTGGAATAGTGGAACGCGTGAATAACTCGAAAGCCGATATTCTCCTCGTGGCATTTGGCGCTCCTAAGCAGGATAAATTCATCTTTGCTAACAAGGGTAGATTGAAAATGAAAGTGGCAATGGGGGTCGGCGGAACTTTCGATTACATTGCAGGAACCGTTCCGTATGCTCCAAACTGGATGAGACAATTAGGACTTGAGTGGCTGTACCGACTGATCAATCAGCCGCAGCGCATTAACCGGATTATCACCGCTACCATAATTTTTCCCATGGCAGTTCTCATATCAAAATTTTCAAGACAATCCAAAAGCAATCACAAAATTATCGCATAGAAGAATGCTCTTCGCCAAACGACGAAAAGCAACAATGATCCCAGGAATCGTTTAACCACCTTATGTAAAGAGATATATAATTCTCCTATAAAGAGGGTATTCAGCTATCGTCAATAGTCGTACCATTATATGCTGGAATGAATTTTCATCGTAGGAGTTAATGTAATTAGAGACCATGCCATTTGCCCGGACTTTATCCGACCGTTGGAGTGACCCGCCTGTCTCCAAAGTCACTAACTTCTTAGCAACTTGCAGGAGTCCGCGTTGTGCAGGCCGAGAAACTATTGCGCATTTCCCTCGTTTCGATATCTTATGAATTCCATCACTGCAATTTCGAGGCGCAAATGCAAGAGTAGCATTTTCAAGCATAGCAATATCCTCGTCAGAATCGCCAATTGCAATTATTGAATCACCGGAATAACCAATGTGATTCTTGTACTGTTCAATTGCTTCACCTTTGTTAGCGTTCTTTCCAACAAAATAAGTGTCGGCATCTCTCGTTATTACCCTAAGTTTTTTGAAATCGTATTCTCTCAACAGTTTATTCGCCTCATCTTTGTCCAAACCACGAGTGCCTTGAGCAGTATATCGAAATACTCGCACTGCATAATGATAACCTGAATCTACGAAAATGCCGTCGAGATTTTCAAAAATTTTCCTACATCTTGAAATCTCATCGACAACCTCGCCATTGATTAGAGGAATTTCTTTGTCATGTACCATGTCCACGATCACGCTTCCATATTCGCCTATACCACCATCAAAACAGTAGTTGGCACAATAATTCCTAACATGCAGACAACTTCTGCCCGTGTTTAGAACAACTGAGTATCCTTTCGAACGCAAGAGAGAAAGAGCTTCCAAACCGCTCATAGTGGTATGAGGAAAACCGAGGACTTCAACATCAAATACTCCATCAATATCCGTGAAGAAAATGCCAGGTCGCGCCGCATCGACATCATACTTTTTCAAGAGCGATGCGCAGAATTTGTTCATGGTAAAAGTACGGAAGTCCAAGCTCCATTGGAAGCGGCGAACCAACTCGGAAAAAGTATCTTTTTTCTTAAGTCCCATGATTTGATGATCTGTCCGTCCTTCCACCGCCGTCGCATATAACAGCTTGTACAAAACGACCCTCTCTGAAAGCGTATTCTTATCTCCACTTTCAATTGCATACCGCGAAAT
>JBAPNE010000082.1:0-4169 GCA_049278975.1 Candidatus Kryptoniota bacterium | reverse complement strand
GATTATTTGTGACGGCGATGAATTTGCTTCCAATCGGCCAATTAGACGGCGGCCACATGATCTACGCAATGTTCGGCAACGGCCACAAGAAGATAGCTAGAGTTTTTTTCTCGATAATACTTGCCATCGGTTTGCTCGGATTGCTCCCCCTTGTAGGGGTCAACATCAACATAGGTTGGACAGGCTGGCTGTTTTGGTGTCTGATCTTGTTCTTCATCATAAAGATTGATCATCCGCAACTCACGGACACAACTCCGCTCGATGCAAAAAGAAAATTAATCGGTTGGCTGACAATCCTAATTTTCATCGTATCTTTTTCACCAATCCCTTTCACAATTTCATCGAGGTAATGTTGAAAAAACTCCTCTTCGTCTTTTTTCTGAGTATCGCTATCGCAGCGTGTCAAAAAGCCGACAACGTTGTAATAGACAGCTCACCCCTAATCAGTGCGCAGCTCACATATTTCGACAAAGATAGCATTGACATTGCAGCGTATATTGGCACAAAGAATTTGCCGACGATCAGTGATTCTTTTCAGGTAACCATAAGTTCGTCAGATCGCTTTAGCCATCTTGCTGTAATGGTACAAAACGATTCCAGTATTACGTTAACTGAAGTTTCATTTTCAACACTTGTCGGAAATTCGATCAGCGGCAAATTCTCATTTTCACCAACCTCAGTTTATGTCAGCAATCTTACTTACACATTCACAGCTTACAACAGCGACGGAACACCCGGAAATTACGCGACCAAGTCAGTAAGACTATTCAACTCGGCGGTCATTCCCCCGGTAATAGACAGCGTCATTGTACCGGACTCGGTTCAAATTCCACTTTCAACAGCGACAGACACGGTGGAAACTTTCGCCTTATACGCAGTGGTCCACGATCCTGCGGGACTGAGTGACGTTGAAAAAGTGTATTTCAATGTGACGAAACCCGACGGAACTCCGTCAACGGGCAATCCATTTAGTATGTACGACGATGGAGGCGCCAGCGGTGCACCTGGAGATGTGGACTTGTACGCAAACGACGGGATTTACACTCTCGGAATCAGTCTCTATCCGAGCAACGCATTGGGAATTTATAAATTTACATTTTATGCTGTCAATCGCAGCGGCGTAACCAGTGCGCCGGTTTCTCATAACATCAAGGTTTATCAATGAAATTACAAATCACTCTCGCATTTATTCTCATTGCATCAAGCGTGAACGCGCAATTCCTCAAGAGGACTTATAAGCTTGATGGTACGGCAGCTGTTCAACCATCGGATAATTCCGTCTCACAAATACTGATCGCTGCTGGAAAAGTGTTTTTAGCAACAGGAAAAGGACTAAACATAACAACGGACGGCGGCGTAAGTTTCCAAGACTCAATCGGAATAAAGGGCCCGGTTGGAATAGGTGTAAATGCAGTCGCGGTTTCGGGAGACACAATAATCGCGGCCGTCTCGTCTGACACGACCATAAGCGGCACTACTTATCCTGTCGGCGAAGGCCTTTTTGCTTCGACAGATGATGGTACAACTTGGACTCGGGAACCTCAAAGCATAGATTCGCGTGCGGATTCCACAGTCACTTTCGGAAAGAATGTCCTAAAAGCACTTCCAGTAACTACAGCAATAAATAACATTTCCTTTTCCTTAGCTTTTCACAAGGGCTATTTATATTCCGCGAACTTTGCAGGTGGGTTGAGAAGGAGCAACGACCTCGGCAAAACTTGGGACCGCGTGGTGATGCCGCCGGATTATCTGAATTATATTACGAAGGATAGCACCGACTATACATTCCAGCTTTCGCCGGTTGCAGGAAGTATAACAGACGAGACAAACTTTAACCATGAAGGATTTTCCCTTTTTTCCGATGGAGATAGCGTTTTGTATGTAGGCACTGCAGGCGGAATTGACAAGACAACAGATAACGGCTATTCATGGTACAAATTCGATCATCAGAACGAGTCAAGTCCAATCTCCGGAAATTTCGTGGTTTCATTGGCCGGACAGGATTTCGGAACGACCCATAATATCTGGGGGGCAACAGTAAATGCGAACGACCCAACCGAAGTTGAGGCGCTCAGCTATTCATCAGATGGCGGTGCAAACTGGCACTATATTCTCGCTGGACATTTTTTCCATGCGGCTGGGTTTCAGAATGCGATAATCTATGGCGTTTCAGATGATGGACTTTTCAGAACAGCCGACTTTGGCAGCACCAGCCAGGTGATCACAAACATTTATGATCCAACTAAAAGACAATCGATCTTATCACAAGCTTTTTACGCTGTCGCCGCAAGCGGTGATTCGGTTTGGATCGGATCATCCGACGGCGCTGCAATGGGAGTTGATAATGGGAACGGATTCGATCCGAGCAGGTGGAATGTCTTCAGGACATATGTAAGCGTAGCAAATACTAACTCTACTTACTTTTATCCAAATCCATTTTCACCTCACCTTGATATCGGAAGGGTTCACTACGATGTAAAAAATGCGGGAAGCCAGGTGACAATCAGGATATATGATTTTTCGATGCACATAGTCAGAACACTCCTCCAAAATGCACCGCGCGGAGCAGGCGAAACTGATGAACAGTGGAATGGGGCAAGTGACAATGGTGGACTCGTCGACAACGGCGTTTATTTCTACAACGTTGTCGTGAATGGTGGATCTCCTTCATGGGGAAAAATATTGGTGGTGAGATGAAGACTCTTTTTTTAATCTTGATCCTTTGTTCAGCTTCATTTGCACAAAGCGACCCCGGCAGTTTCGCTCGAATCGGACTTAATGCGGAAGGAATGTCGCTCGGAAATTCTATTACTGCTGTAACATCAGGGAATGTGTACACTTACTATAATCCTGCACTCGCTTCGTTCCAGGATGGTGGTAGCATTGCAGCTTCCGTCGCCATGCTTTCGTTAAACAGGCAGTTGAACGTTTTAACTTATACACAAGGATTGAAGCCTACTGCCGGATTATCGCTAGGGATAATAAACGCAACAGTGTCCGACATTGATGGACGCGACATCGACGGCGTCCATACTTCCAATCTTTCGACAAGTGAGAACTTAATTTTCTTCAGCTTCTCCAATCGGTTCACCGAAGGTCTATCGTTTGGGATGAGCATAAAAGTGTATTACTACGATCTCTATTCGGGAATAACATCAACCTCAGTCGGATTTGATTTGGGAGCAGCGTATAAATTGACAGATGCTTTATCTGTCGCATTAGTTGCAACTGATTTAGGAGAAGAATATCACTGGGACTCGTCAAGTCTTTATGGAACAGATGGCTCTAACTTCATGAGCAAATTTCCCAACGTTTTCAAAATTGGGGCCTCCTACAAATTACCGATCATCAATTCGACAATTTCTGCCGAGTATGATATCGCAACTTCGTCTTCATTGAGCGGCGTCAGAGCCGGTCTGGAAATTTCACCAATCGACATACTCTCACTAAGAGCCGGCTTTTCATCAAGCAACCAGCAATTCGTCGGAACGCAAATCACTCCGTCGTTCGGATTCGGTGCTAAAGTACCTTTTCTTAATTTTACGCCGGAGATAAATTATGCATATGTTTCAGAGCCGTTCACACCATACGGGATTCAAACACTCTCACTAATAATCGGGTTTTAACTTATATGAAATCTTCAAGATTAATCTTCGCATTCTTGCTTTTCGCATCGTCGTCGGCTTTTCCACAAGCAGGCAGTGCAGGGTTTCAAATTCTTATGCTTGGCTACTCGGCTCGCGACTTATCGCTTGGCAACTCGACCGACGCAGTCACAAAGGAACCGATAGCCGTGTTCACAAACCCTGCAGGACTTGCATTGGAAAATGAAAATGCTCTCGACTTCATGCTGACTCATCGGACTTATTTTGGCGGAACCACCATAGATATGTTCGGGACCCGATTCGAAGCCGGCGACATCTCTTTTGGAACAAGCCTGCTACTTTCGAGCGTGCCTGACATCGAGGTCAGAACTGTACCAAGTGATGATCCACAATCCACTTTCTCCGCAAAAGATTTCGCGTTCGCAGTTGGAGGGGCACACAGTTTCGACAAGGTAGATGTTGGCGTCTCTATAATGTACCTCTACGAAAAATTATTTGTGTACGAATCTCAGGGTTATGCAGTAAATTTTGGATTAAATTACTCGCTCGATCGAGATATTATAT
>JBAPNE010000081.1:0-17779 GCA_049278975.1 Candidatus Kryptoniota bacterium | reverse complement strand
TAACAAATGCAGCCGAGAGGTATGAGAAGTCTACCGCAGACTGGACTTTGATTTGCTTGAAGATATTTCCCGTCTGGTCGGTTGCCTCCATGACTATACCAATCACAATCCCTGGCGGCACGAGACTGCTCAAGGATGACGTCTCGACAACATCTCCTTTTTTTACATCATACCTCCTAGAAACATTCTTCATGGTAAGATTATCGTTTTCACCTGTGACAATTATTCCGTCGGCGGAAGCATTCATGAGTCGTGCGGCGATCCTGCTATCGCTATCAAGCAATGTGCGGACTAAACAAAAATTGCCGCTGACTGCAGTGACTGTTCCGACCAAGCCGCTACCGCTGACCACCGGATCACCTACACTGACACCACTTCCTTCTCCCGCATCCAGCGTAATAAAATATCTGCCGCCTTCAGATGTTCGGCCGACAACATTTGCTGGAATAAGCGGCGCTGGATTTTCGTTTTGCAGTTTGAGCATCGCACGAAGCTGCTCATTCTCGGCAAGAGCACGGCGTATTTTTGACGTTAAGTCGATGAGCTGTGCATTCTCTTTTTGAAGCTCCTCGTTCTTAGAAACCAAAGTGAAATAATTAATAATCCCTTTAGCCGCATCTTCGAGATAGGATGTAGTGATTAAGCCGATAGTTTGTAGGCCTCGAGTGTGGACGTTGTTATTAATCGAGATAAGGAAAAAAGATAGAGATAGAAGAAGAGCAAAAATTATATAATTTTTCGCTAAACTAAAAAATTCGGAAACCCATTTAAGCATTCTCGTAAATCATAAACTAAATTCTCATCAATACCGTCTGCTCTTAATCAAAACTTTGTTGAACTCATTTATCTTATCAAGCACTTTACCAACGCCCCGGACGACAGCAGTCAATGGATCCTCGGCAACATGGACCGGCAGATTTGTCTCCATTCTTATTCGTTCATCCAAACCCTTTAAAAGCGCACCTCCACCGGACAGCATTATCCCCCGGTCGAGAATATCCGCAGAAAGCTCGGGAGGAGTTCGCTCGAGAGAAATCTTCACGGCATCCACTATCGCACCGACAGGCTCATTTAATGCCTCGCGGATTTCCGCCGAGCTGACTTCCGTTGTTTTCGGAATTCCGGCAACGAGGTCACGCCCTTTCACCTGAATCGTAATCTCTTCCTTCAAGGGCATCGCAGAACCGACCTCACATTTTATAGCTTCGGCCGTTCGCTCGCCGATCAATATGTTGTGGTTCTTTTTGAAAAATTGAATGATCGCATTATTCATCTCGTCGCCGGCGATCCGAATTGATTCTTCGTTAACAATTCCCGATAGAGCGATAACGGCAATTTCGGTCGTGCCGCCACCGATGTCGATAACCATGTTGCCCACCGGCGCATCGACATCGAGTCCGATTCCGATTGCTGCCGCCATCGGCTCAGCAATTAAGTGCACTTCCTTTGCACCGGCATGTTCGGATGCATCACGCACCGCGCGTTTCTCGACTTCCGTTATTCCGCTTGGAACACTTATTACAATTCTTCGGCTTGGGATCATTCCGGCATGAACTTTCTTAATAAATGCACGAAGCATTCCTTCTGCGATTTCAAAATCCGCTATGACACCGTCGCGCATCGGACGGATTACCTGGATGTCCCGGTGAGTTCGTCCGAGCATTTCCCGCGCTTCGTGACCTATCGCGACGATGCGCTTTGTGTTCTTGTCGAATGCAACTATTGAAGGCTCGCGAAGGACGACGCCTTTTCCGCGCACCCAGATCAGCGTGTTTGCAGTTCCGAGATCAATTGCTAAATCATTTGATAAAAGTCCGAAGAATCCCATCGTTCACTCTTTTAATGTTTAAAATGCCTGATCCCGGTGAAAACCATCGAGATGTTTAGACGATTTGCTGCTTCGATAGACTCACCATCTCTTACAGAGCCTCCTGGCTGTATTATTCCCGACGCACCGGCTTTAGCAATCTCTTCAACATTATCGGCGAACGGAAAGAACGCGTCCGAAGCGGCGACGCTTCCTTTCAAATCGAGTCCAGATTCTTCAGCCTTGATGCGCGCAATTTTAACTGAGTCAACTCTCGACATCTGTCCAGCGCCGGAGCCAAGCGTCATTCCGTCTCTTGCGAACACAATCGAATTTGATTTAACATGCTTGCAGACGGTGTATGCAAATCTCATGTCGTTGAGTTCGCGTTCAGTCGGAAACCGATTGGTAACCACCTTCAAGTCGTTCTCGTTGAGAACAACTTTGTCCACAGTCTGTGCCAGTATCCCTCCACAAGAGGAGCGCAACAGAACACTTTCAGAAAGTTTGCTCTTGTTTAAAATAATTCGTCTGTCCTTTTTCTTATTCAACAGATCGAGTGCATCATTTGAAAATTCCGGGGCAATTACAACTTCTAAGAAAATCTGATTGAGCTGATCAGCAAGCGGCGCTTCAACCTTCCGGTTGAATGCGACGATGCCGCCGAAAGCGCTCTTTGGATCGGTCTTCAATGCGCGTATATAAGCTTGATGAACGTCATGGTCGATCGCCACACCGCACGGATTCGTATGTTTGATGATTACTGCTGCCGGCTGGTCAAACTCCTGAATAAGTCTCTGAGCTGCGTCAACATCGACAAGATTATTGTACGAAAGCTCTTTGCCGTGAAGTTTCTCAAAATATTTTCCGAAATTGCCATAGAAGCCGGCCGTCTGATGAGGATTCTCACCGTAGCGCAAGTCCATGGTCTTGCGTTCCCCGACAAGAACCGATCCGACGAGCGGAGATTCTCCAGATAAGTCTGGTACTTTTCGGGATGGAAATGGTTTACTTTCAGCAAATTTTTCCCTGTAAAATTGGGCGATGGCCACATCGTACAACGCAACTTTTTCGAAAGCCGTCGCCGCTAATTTTTTCATCAATTCAATGCTCACTCCGCCGTTGCTTAATTCCCCGGCAACCTCGTTGTATTGAGCAGGTTCAACAACGACCACACAACCCTCATAATTTTTTGCTGCGGCCCTTATGAGCGATGGTCCGCCGATGTCGATATTCTCGATTATAGTTTCAAGGTCCGCACCAGATGCAGCCGTTTCTTCAAAGCGATACAGATTGACCACGACCATATCGAACAACGACAATTTAAACTTGTCTAGCTGGTCGAGATGCTCGCGCACATCTCGCCTTGCGAGTATTCCCGCAAAGACCGCCGGGTGAAGCGTTTTTACCCGCCCGTCCAATATTTCCGGAAAGTTCGTAACATCGCTGATGCTTTTCGCTTTTATGCCGCCGGATTGGAGCGCTTTCAATGTCCCGCCGGTGCTGAAAATCTCCGCGCCCGATTTCATTAGAACATTTGCAAACTCCACAAGCCCGGTTTTATCCGTGACGCTGATCAGCACACGTTTTATTTTCACGAAATGAAAACCTTTCTCCGTTCAACATTCACTTTATTTTCCTCAAAGAGTTTTATAGCTTCAGGCAGGAGCTCATACTCTAGTTGGTGAATTTTTGAAGCAAGCGTCTCCGGCGTGTCTTGCCCTGTTACAGGCACACATTTTTGAAGCACGACTGGACCACGATCATATTCGCTATCCACTATGTGGACTGTGGCCCCGCTGACCTTGCAGCCATAGTCGATAACAGCTTGATGAACTTTCATTCCATACATTCCCTTGCCACCGAATGATGGAAGGAGTGCCGGATGTATATTGATAATTCTATTTTCAAAATTTTCAACAACAGCGTCAGGAATTTTTTTAAGAAAACCGGCAAGGATAATAAATTCAACTTCACACTTTTTCAAAACGTCGAGAAGAAAATTTCCGAATTCTGTTTCATCCGCAAAATTTTTCGGGTCGGAGATTCTCGTCTCGATGCCTGCGCGCTTCGCGTTCTCAACCGCATCACAAGCATGATCGGAAATCACCAATCTGACTTCCGATTTTAGAAATCCATCCTTGTTTTTTTTTATAATGTTAAGAAGATTCGTGCCCTTGCCAGACACAAAAACCGCAAGTCTCATTCGTGAGAAGTTAAGATTCTAACAGACAAATATCAACCAATTTCTTGAAAACTATCGGGGTTCTTCTTTTTGGAATTTCGCATCAGCAGGTTTAAATTTTCTTGTGAAAAGCTTGCTTGTAAAACCAGTGCGGGGCATTCTGATATCCCAATTTCGAATATGGCTCCCTGAATTTCAGAATTCCCCAATTATAACGCAGCTAATCCTAAAATTCTATAAATTCTGATGGAAAAGAAAACTCACGTAATTGTGGCATCGATAATACTTTCGATCCTCGTATGGCTGTCGGTTTCGATGAACAATGAATATTCCGTGGCGCTGCGGCTACCTTTCAGGGTCAGCGACCTTCCCGATAACATCGCGCTTGCAAACGTTGTCCCGCGTACAATTCTAGTGAGAGTCCGCGGAACCGGCTGGCAAATTGCCTCGTCGTATCTTTCGACAAATTCTAGCATTGATGTCGATGCGTCCAATCTCGATAATAGGAGAATCGTCCTGACAAGCCGCGAGTTGGGTTATTCTCTTGACCTCGGCTCCGCCGCTGAAGTTGTAAGCTTCACGCCGGACACAGTCGCAATAACATTGGACACAATTATTTCAAAGCTCGTTCCCGTCGTGACTACTAAGATTGGAGTTGCGCCGCGCAGCGGTTTCACTGTAGTCGGTCAACCGGAAATTACCCCGGACTCAATTACGATCTCCGGCGCAAGAAGCGTGGTGAATAAAATAAACTCGTGGCAGACAGAGCCAAAGAAATTTAGAAACGTCATCAATGAGATCGACACGAAACTTCCTCTCTCCGACTCTTTGAGCGGACTTGTTAAACTCAGCACACAAGAAGCGAATGTCAAAATCGACGTAGAACAAATCGCAGAGAACACTTACAAAAACATTCCAATTCACATTTTGAATAATAAAGATTCCACAAAGATTTTACTTCTTCCGCCCGCAATTGACCTAACGATTCGCGGCGGCATCAACACAATGTCCGACTTGACTCCCGACTCGTTTGGTGTTACGGTCGATTACAACGATCTTGCTAATTCAGCTTCGTCACATATTCGCCCTAATGTGGAACTGCCGGCGACATTACAATTAATAACTATCCAACCGGACAGCATCGAGTTTGTGATAAGAAAGTAATCGGCTTGCAGCTTATAACTTTCAACTAAAACCCTATAGAGAAAAAAATGACAACTGATAAAATATTAAAATTTGGTTTGCCGAAAGGGAGTTTGCAGGAGGCAACTTTTGCGTTATTCCAAAAAGCCGGCTACAATATTTCGGTTTCATCCAGAAGTTACATCCCTAATATCGAAGACGAAGAAATTAAACCGATGCTTGTGCGCGCGCAGGAGATGGCACGGTACGTCGAGCTTGGAACCTTCGACGCAGGAATCACCGGAAAAGATTGGATCGTCGAAACAAATAGCGATGTGGTCGAGGTTGCCGAACTCGTTTATGCAAAGCAAAGTATGAAGCCGGTGAAGTGGGTACTTGCTGTGCATGAAGATTCGCCTTTTAAGACGGTCCATGATTTAAATGGGAAACGCATCTCGACTGAAGTCGTGAACATCACAAAACAATACTTGAGGAAACACAGTGTTGAGGCATCAGTGGAATTTTCGTGGGGCGCGACAGAAGTAAAAGTCCCGGAACTTGCCGATGCAATCGTCGAGGTTACCGAAACCGGCAGCTCGCTGAGAGCGAACCATCTTAGGATCATTGAGACCGTTCTCGAATCTTCAACGCGCCTCATCGCGAACAAAGAAGCTTTCGCGAATCAATGGAAGAAAGAGAAGATCGACACGCTTGCGCTTTTGCTGAAAGCGGCAATCGCTGCTGAAGGAAAAGTAGGTCTGAAAATGAACATAAAAAAATCCGATTTGCCACGGATAATCGGGATAATACCTGCGCTGCGAAGGCCGACGGTCTCTCCGCTTTCCGACGACGAATGGGTTGCAATTGAGACGATAATAGAAGAGCGCATCGTCAGAATTCTTGTGCCGGAGTTGAAGAGAAACGGTGCGGAAGGAATTATTGAATATCCTCTGAACAAGATTGTACCATGATGAACATGTTGCCGAAAGGGAAAAATGTCATTCTGAAGGAGCGAGGCGACTGAAGAATCCATTCTCCTCTGCTCAAAGATGAATTCTTCTCCGCCTGCGGCGGATCAGAATGACAAATTGGACTTTTGCCAACACCTTCATAATCCATATTTGAAGCCTAGAGAATTAACAAGACAAAAATTTGGGGAAATTTTGAAATTCAGAAAGCTCTAGAACCCCGACTTGTTCGATCACCATTTTCAAACCAAATTGAATCATGAAAATTAAGCTCGGTAAATACGAATTAGAAAAACCAGTCGCGCTCGCTCCGATGGAAGACGTAACCGATCTCGGTTTTCGCCTGATTTGCAAGGAGTTTGGAGCGGACATCGTCTATACCGAGTTCATAAGCTCCGAAGGATTAATTCGTTCAGCAAGAAAAAGCACTGCCAAACTCTTGACGAGCGAGAAAGAACGCCCGATCGGAATTCAAATCTTCGGCAGCGATCCGAATGTCATGGCTGAAGCCGCGAAGATTGCGGAGGATGCCGGGCCGGATTTTATCGATATCAACGCCGGATGCTGGGTTCCGAAAGTCGCTACACGCGGCGCAGGCGCAGGGCTATTGAAAGACCTTAACCAAATGCAAGCAATTATTCATGCCGTGAAAAACGCAGTCGCAATTCCGGTGACCCTGAAGACCCGTCTTGGATGGGATTCAAACTCGATTACGATTTTTGAGGTCGCGAAAATTTGTGCGGATGAAGGGCTGTCTGCGCTGACGATTCATGCGCGGACGAGAGACCAGCACCATGATGGAGAAGCAAACTGGGATTGGATACAACGAGTGAAAGAAATTGCGCAGCTTCCGATTATCGGAAACGGTGATATACGAACAGCAGAAGACGCGATTGCAATGTTTAGCCATACAAATTGCGATGGCATCATGGTCGCTCGCGGGGCGATTACCGATCCATGGATTTTCAGAGAGATTAAACTTTTAATAGAACATGGCACACCATCTCCCGCTCCAACGTTCGAAGAGAGAATCGAAATTTGCCTGCGCCACCTTAAAATGGAAATTGAGCTGAAGGGTGAACGGCGAGGATTATTGGAATTCAGAAAACATTATCACGGATACGTTCACAGTATTAGAAACGGATCGGCGCTGAGATCGAAGCTTGTGAGACTTGAAGCGCTCTCACAAATTGAGAAGGCGCTCCAAGAATTCACCGAGAATTACGTTCCTCAAGAAAGTCCGGCCGTTTCTTAGTTAAAGCCTACCCCTGCCTTCAAGCCAATTCCGAAAAACATGTCGCGAAGATGAAAATATCGTGTAACAACTGCAGCTGCAGGATACGATCCACCGCTAGAGATAAAGAATGTCCCATCAATGGGGAACACTATTTTGATTTCAGGTTCAATAAAAACAATTCCTCCAAATCTCCCGCTCGCGCCCAAGAATAGAGAATTATATTTATCTATAAGACCTTCAGTTTCCTGTGCGTGTGTTCCCCCAATTTCCAGACGGTATCTGTCAATCAACAAACCTCCATATATAGAAGTGCAATCGTAAGTCGCCCCGTCCTCTCTGACTATTGCCCCAACCATCGTGCCTAGAAAAACCGGCCTAACTCGGACCTCACCACCGGCGCCAAACCCCATGAAGCCGAATGTACCCGCATTCTCAGCATCAAAGTGAACTCCGAGGAGTTCTCCTCCAAGGAACAGATCCCCTCCTATGAAAGAGGGCCATTTGAATGCAGAGGTATCGGGCTCAAGATGGCTTGTACTGTCCTGAGCGGTTGCATTTCTGCCGCTCAATAGATAAACAATGAAAACAAGCAAAAGAAAAATCTTATGTTTCATGGTTGCTCCCAAAAGTTATTCTATCTTTCCCGCTCGTCACCTAATAAACGTTCACAGTTTGGCTGGTAGCTGCAGTTGACTGAAGTACCCAGCATATCGTTGCGCCCGGTGTGCTTGGATCAACGGGACCACGATAATAACTATTGTTCGTCCACACTCCCCAATAGGCCGAACCGCCTGCACCAACGGTGTTCTGGGCCGGTGGGGTTGGGCAATTGGGCGGCGTGAAGTTCACGCCGTTTTGTTGGCAAACATAGGTGTAATTGTATGCTTGATATTGATGACCCAAAAATCCAGCGTTGTTCGCATCATTCAAAAAATTATTGAGCGCAGCAGACCAAGCACCAGCGAGTTTGGGGTCGAGATAGAGTACGAAGTTGTTGCAGTTGGAATAGTTTTGCAACCAGTATGACATTAGCCCATCGTTCATAAGTGCACCATTACCATCCATCGGCTTACAGACTATGGCATTAAAATTATTGCCAAACCAACCCTGGAATTCAACATAATCCAGAGACAAGACGTCAATTCCAAAGAGGTTTGCTCCGCTTACCCACTTCGATGTATTGCCATCGTTCCATATATAATCTCCGTAACTAAGAACTGAACGATTTGCAATATGATAATTATGTGGTATGCCCAAGTTCTCATTGGATGGAATAGGGCTAGTATCATAATCATCAAGGTATAATTTTGAATGCGATGAAACCATATCAGCCTTGATATTTGACATCGTTGCAGGCGGAATGTAACCTCCTTCGCCAGTGGTACCTGAAGGTTCATCTATAAAATAGCCGAGAACGCTGCTTCCATATTGGCTTACAATAGAGCGGTAGCTATTGGTGTCAATGCTAACAAGGACATTAATCAGTTTAAATAATCCAGCACTCGTGACATCAGTAACCTGCTGCCCGGGTGAGCAAATGGCTCTCCGGAAACAATACTGCTGGTACATCGACCTGTAATCTACTCCTGATGGAGGAAGATCTACAACGAGGTACTTCCCCTTTGCGGAATCCTCAGGTAGATATACCCCATTAAACGGCCAGGAACCTACTGTGACATATTGGCTCCCCGACTGATAACCGATACCACCTCCCGGAGGAGGGAGATTCGGTTTAATTACTGAAACGGTATCCCTTCTTCCCTTTCCTTCCTTCGTCGCAGCCGTTGTCGAGACCGAATCGCTTGCCGCCGATGTGGGAGAATATGACTGATCCGTATTGGATTGATTGCATGATTCCAAAAGAAAGATGGGGAAAAGTGCTAAGACAAAAATCAAAAAGATGGGTCTTGCTTGCTTGCCGGTAAGAATTTTCATTGCATACCTCCGCCTTGTTAATTGATTAATTACCTTGCTTTAGATAAATAGTAGCATCAAACAACAAACTCTATCTGAACATATAAGATGTTCCACTTAATTGCAACAAGAATTTTGCAAGTTGATAATTTATGTCTGAGTACAAAATGTCAATTCCAAGAAAACTGCCCTGTTCTCTACATAAGCTTTTTCAAATGGACTCAACTCCCTGACTTCTGCCTTGAACTCGAGATTTCTCAGCATCACTTGCCGATTTGAAGAACCTTGTATTGCTTCATTCCTGCGGGAACTTTCACGCTGACAACTTCACCGACAGTCTTGCCGAGAAGACTTTTCCCGATGGGCGAGTCTGTGGAAATTTTTCCTTTTACGATATCCGCTTCCTCGGTCGAGACAAGCTGGTACTCGATAGTTTTATTTGAAAGCATGTCGAGGAGCTTGACTTTACAGAAAATATAAACTTTATCCGTCCTGACTTCGCTCGGATCCATCACGCGTGTTCTCGTAAGAGTCTGTTCAAGCTGCGAGATGCGCAGCTCTAACATTGCCATCTCTTCTTTCGCTGCGTCGTACTCGGAATTTTCGGAAAGATCGCCGTGCCCTCTCGCCTCTGCAATTTTACGCGCGGCTTCCGACCTGCCATTCGTCTTCATATCTTTGAGCTGCGCCTCAAGCTCAACCAATTTTTCTTTTGTCAAATAGACAAAATTATTTGACATCGAATCTCCTCAGTTTGTTTTATACAAAAGCAAAAGCCCGTCCATGCATAGCAAGGACGGACTTTAATCTCAGCCGGAGGTTAATGACCCTCTGACTCAAAAGATAATACATTAATTGTCAAATCTAAACCTGTCCCGGCTGTCCTCAGGAGGAGTCGGGATCAGCCAGATTAAAACATTACTGGCAAATATTTTCATCCTCAGAGTCGAGGATGAGGTGCCCTAATTTGTCACGCTTGGTTTCAAGATACTTCTGATTTATTTCGTTCGGCTCAATTTCAATCGGTATCCGTTCAACAACCTCCAGGCCATATCCTTCAAGCCCGACGATTTTTTTCGGATTGTTCGTCAACAAGCGCATCTTCTTTGCGCCGAGGTCCACTAAGATTTGTGCCCCGATCCCATAATCTCGAAGGTCTGCCTTGAACCCAAGCTTCTCGTTCGCTTCAACCGTATCGATTCCGTCGTCCTGAAGTTTATAAGCCTTGATTTTGTTTACGAGTCCGATGCCGCGCCCTTCCTGGCGCATGTAAAGAATTACACCGGCGCCTTCTTTTTCAACCATTTGCATCGCCTGGTGGAGCTGCTCGCCGCAATCGCATCTCAGCGAGCCGAACACATCGCCCGTCAAACATTCCGAATGCACGCGGACAAGGACAGGACTATTACTATCGATCTCGCCTTTGACAAGCGCCAAATGTTCCTTTTTGTCGAGTATGCTTTGGTAGAGATGCAAATCGAAATTCCCGTATTGCGTCGGCAATTTCGTGACGACAATTTTCTTTACCAGCTTCTCGCGCCTCATTCTGTATGAAATTAAATCGCGAATGGTAACGATGTGCAGTCCGAACTCTTTCGCAATTTTCATCAGCTCAGGAACCCGTGCCATGGTGCCGTCATCGTTCATTATTTCGCACAAGACTCCTGCGGGATAAAGCGACGCAAGCCGCGCCAAATCGATTGAAGCTTCCGTGTGCCCGGTACGCCGCAATACGCCTTCTGCCATGGCACGAAGCGGAAAGATGTGCCCTGGCCTGCCAAGATCCGACGGCTGCGTGTCCGGATTCACAAGTGCTCGAACTGTCGCCGCACGATCCGAAGCCGATACTCCAGTCGTCGTTCCCTTCAACACATCGACGCTCACAGTGAAGGCGGTCTGATGCGGCGACGTATTTTCTTCGACCATCATATCGAGCTGCAATTCATCCGCACGCTCTGGTAGCAAAGCAGCGCAAATTATTCCGCGCGCATGTTTCGTAAGGAAATTGATCGCATGAGGCGAAACCTTTTCCGCAGCGAGGACAAAATCTCCCTCGTTCTCGCGCTGCTCATCATCGACGACGATTACAATCTTGCCGTGGCGAATATCTTCAATTGCAGTGTCGATGTTATCAAACTTGAACATTTTATTTTTATTCCGGGATTATCGCAGTCACCGCTGACTTTTCAACTTTGACTTTTACGTTATCCGAAATTTCAAGCAGCACGGTTTTATCTTCCATGGCAACAATCTTGCCGTGCATACCGCCGCTTGTAACTACCTTATCGCCTTTCTTCATGGTCTCTAACATCTTCTGGCGGTCTTTCTGGCGCTTGCCCTGCGGGCGAATGATCATGAAATAAAAAATCGCAATAATTGCCGCAAACATAACCAATGTGCTGACCATGCTGCCACCGCCGCCTCCGTCCCCAGACGGAGTCATAAATGCTAAGAATACGTTGTTCAAAATTCCTCCTTAATTTTTTTATTTTCGAATTTAGTAAGAGCTTCCGACTTGAATTCCACGAAACGACCCTCAGTAATCGCAAGCCGCATCTGCTCCATTAAGTTAATAAAAAACCTCACATTATGTAAGGAAACAAGCTGGAGTCCCAGAATCTCATCGACATTAAAAAGATGGCGAATGTATGCCCTTGAAAAAGTTTTGCACGCATAACAATCGCACTCGGCACACAACGGTGACTCATCAAATCTATAAACCGCATTTTTGATGTTAATCGTTCCATTTGCCGTGAACGCTTGGGCATTTCTGCCGTTCCGGGTCGGCATGACGCAGTCGAACATATCAACACCTCTTTCGACGGCTTCGAGCAAATTTTCCGGTGTGCCGACACCCATAAGATATCGTGGTTTGTCATCGGGCAAAATGTCGGTTACAAAATCTGTAACATGGTACATCGGGTCCGCCGGTTCACCGACCGCCAAGCCTCCGATAGCATAACCGTCGAAATCAGCGGCAACGAGTTCTTTCGCGCTTTTTTCACGCATATCGAGAAATGTACCACCCTGCACGATTCCGAACAGATACTGATTGTAATTGTAGAACGGCTTGGAACTTTCGAATTTTTCCTTGCATCGCATCGCCCAATTACCGGTAAGTTCGATACTCTTCGACACATATTCTTTCTCTGCGGGGTATGGGGCGCACTCATCTAGGACCATGATGATGTCTGCGCCGATCTGACGCTCGACCTCGATAATTGTTTCCGGCGTAAAAAAATAATATGTTCCGTCGATGTGAGAACGGAACTCCACGCCATCAAGGGAAAGCTTGCGCAGCTCCGAAAGGCTCATTATCTGGAATCCGCCGCTGTCAGTCAATATCGGCCGCGGCCATGACATGAACGAATGAAGTCCGCCAAATTTCTCCAAAACCTCGACGCCCGGTCTTTGAAAAAGATGGTACGTGTTCCCAAGAATTATCTGAGCATTTATCTCGAGAAGCTCACGCTGCTCAACTGCTTTGACGCTGCCGCGGGTTCCGACCGGCATGAAAACAGGCGTTTTGATAGTGCCATGGTCCGTTTGTATCAAACCGGCTCGCGCTTTTGTTCGCGGGTCATTCTTTGTTACTTTGAATTCTAACATTCTAATTAAAGCTTCACTTCAAATAAATGATCTGTTTTCTCTCGGTGTTCTCCATCTTTTCGCTTGCAAAAAGTTGTGACGAATAAGAATGTGCTGCTATTTTTGTCTGCCACAGATGCGGTCTCTATATTCAAAATAATTTCCACAGGAAATGGAACAACCGACGTGTAATATAAAATCACCAATCTCCCGCTGCTACGTTTAGTTCTGAAAACAAATTCATCCCTCTTTTCCTGGACAACTTCAATTTTTTCCGTTCCTTCTCTAACTACAAATTTGCCGTCGAGGCGCTTAAACGGAATTCCAAATCCAAGCCTGTTCAATGCAATCACTTTAACCGTGACGGGCGAAGAACCGTACACAAAAATTTTTTTCGGGTAGCTTTCAAACGATACACTAATTGGCAGGAAAATCATTTTGTAAAGCACAAAACCAAGGAACACAAGTAGAAGAAAAGCTATCACAAATCTTTTCCCGACTTTCCCAACCGAGAAGTCGGGATGAGTCACGATTGCATCGTTGCCCCTCAATAGTCTACTGCCTTCGCTTTCCCTTTGCCGTCGGTTACCAAAAATTCAAATGCATCTCCGGCTTTCCCATCGAAAGGAACATGCACAAGCGAAGCTGACATGCCGCTTGCTATTTTTCCATAATGGTCTTCAATGCCGAGAAAGTTAGCCGCGTCCGATGTCGCCATGCGAAAAATGTCTGCCGGGCTGGCCACATCATGGTACTCATTATAAAACGCGGCGGCTTCCAAAAACATGTCGATATCCGGAGAGCTTGCTCTGCTATCCGTCCCCAACAAAATTCTAATGCCGTGCTTCAAGAATTTTTTTAAATCCGGAATCCTGCCGGAAAGCTCCCGATTACTCCGCACGCAAAATGCGACCGCACTTCCACGCTGCGCAATCAAATTCAAATCGTTGTCATCAACAAAAATGCAATGCACGCAAAGCGTACGCTCGTCTAAGATGCCAAGCGAATCGACGTATTCGACAGGAGATAAATTCGTTGCATCGAATCGCCAATTTGCCACACGCGCGTTCAACAAATCAACCAGTCGTCCTTTCCCAGTTCGAATAAATTCGACTTCCTCCGGAATTTCCGCCAGGTGTATCGATGTGATTGAACTGCGACTATTATTGCAGGCTTTTATTTTTTTCATTAACTCCGACGAAACGGAATAAGGCGCGTGGACTGCCAAACCTGCCTCGATCCCGTTCTGCAGGGACATGAAAGAAAGCGACCGTTCAAATATTTTGTCAGCATCCGAATTATTTATTCCGATTTGCTCAAACTGAAAAAGTTGATTATTGCCGAATGAAAGATTAAGATCATAATCATTCCCCACATTTACAAAATATGCCGTCCCGCATTCCTCTGCTTCATGTTTCGCATTTAAACATTCGCGCTGTGAATTTTGTCCTGTACGAGCTGCACGCGCATCCATGAGCTTCAGAACCCAATCGACAAAATCTTTGTGCGAAATATTTGAGAATGGGGACAGTTCGAGATGAGTATGGGCATTAATTAAGCACGGTAAAATTATTCCACCAAAATCACGGACTGGCGTATTACCTTCTCGGCGCGCAACATTATCAAACTTATCAACATCAACGATAGTATCATTTTGCACAATGATTCCTGTGTCAGAACCGATATCATCATGACTTTTTATTGCGAGTCGCCCTCGTAGAATCACTCTCACTCATCGAATATAAAGAAACGGGAAAAGCTCTTCAAGCTAAAATTGTTTAAACTTAAAGAACTCATCACGTGTCAAATAAGAAGATTCATAAAAAGGAGTAGAGAAATATGAAATCTAAATTGTTAGCCGCAGTGATTTGTGTCGTGGTTACGGTAGCGGGAGCAATGGCTCAACCTGCGGGGCCATCGAAAAATCCAATGCGAGAAAAAAAACCTGCTATGATGCATAGTAAGCTCAACCTCACAGATGAGCAGAAAGCAAGCATCCAAAAGATCAAATTAGGCCTGATGCAAAAGCAAATTGACCTTCGCGCCCAAATTGCGCACGACCGTTTAGACTACGAACAATTAGCATCCGCAGATTCTCCCAATGAAGATGCGATTGCCGCCAAGCTCGACGACATCGCAAAATTGCAAAACCAGCTCCGTAAGAATCTTCTCGACGGCTGGTTCACAGTAAATAAAATCTTAACACCTGCCCAGCAGAAAATTTGGAAAGGAGTACTCCAGCATCCAAGAGAATTTGCAGGAGGCATGATGATGAGAATGCGAAAAGATGGAAGAGACCATGAAGGCGGAATGATGCAATGGAGAGGACCACGCGACGGTGAAAGATCAATGATGGACGGCGGACAAGATTCTTCAAAATAAATCAGCTATCAGGAAGTCTCAGGCTTTTCTGGGACTTCCTTTGTTTTTTCCGCAAAAGTTTTTCTTCTGATATAAAGAACCCCAGCTAATACTCCTATCAAACAGAGAAGCCCCTCCATTAAAATCATTCGTGCGGTCCCAAGCCACTCAGCTGCAAAACCGGTGAACAACGCTCCAATCGGAGTGCTTCCAGCAAAAATCACGACATACAATCCCATTATTCTTCCTCTCAGATGCATTGGGCTGTGCATTTGCAAAGAAGTATTTGTCGAAGCGATATAAGAAATACTTGCTATTCCAAGTAAAACAAGGAGTACAATTGTCAAAAGAAAGATGCGTGAAAACGAAATAGCGATGTCCATGATACCAAACACCGTCGCACAAGCATAGATGAATTTTCTTTTCGGCTTTTGTCTTCCCGCTACGAAGAGCGCCCCCGCCATCGAACCGATGCCGAGTGCAGAAGTCAAGGCACCAAACATTTTGGGTCCCCCGTTCATCACAAACTTTGTGAGCAGAGGCAGTACTGTGCTAAAATTATATCCGAATGTCCCGACGAAAATCAGCACGATTAATAGCGAGGCAATAGCCGGCACGCTAATCGCAAATGAGATTCCCTCTTTGATTCCCTCTTTCATTGTGGAATTCACTTTAGATATAAAAGCCCTTAGCTGCGATCTCCTCATCATTAAAAGAGCAATAATGATTGCGACATAGCTTAAGCCATTTATCAGAAAACTTGGAGCGACACCGACGGTGGCAATTACAACGCCAGCAATTGCCGGTCCAACAGTCCTCGCTGCGTTGAAGAGAAGTGAATTGAGAGCAATCGCATTCCCGACATCCTCGTCTGGAACCATCTCCGCCACAAATGCCTGACGCCCCGGCTGGTCGAAAGCGTTTGCAAGCCCGATCAAAAGCGAGAGGGCGTAAATTTCCCATAGGGTAATCGCCTTGAAAGCAACTAATCCCCAAAGAATAAATGCCTGCACAGCAGATATCGTTTGCGTCGCGATTATGATTTTTCTTTTCGGCAGACGGTCTATTAAAACTCCCGCGAAGAGCGACAAGAAAAGTATCGGAAGGAATTGAAGCGCGGTCGCAGTGCCAAGTGCAACCGCAGAACCGGTAAGGGTAACGATAAGCCATGCGAGTGAGACGTTTTGCATCCATGTACCGGAAACTGAAACCAATTGTGAAATCCAGTACAGGCGGTAATTGTAATGCCGCAGCGACCGGAAATTTTTCTTAACGCGGGATACTAAACGAGCATATCTTGAGTTTACCAATGATAAAATCTTCTTCGAACTTTATTAAAAAGAATGGATAATGTAAAAACCAAAACCTAGTCGGTGTTATTTTCTAATTGTGGTTTTTGACTTTTGAATTTGTATAGAAATTAGGATGTCGAATTTAGAATTTCACTTACTTGCGGCCGATCAAATTGAGAAACTCTTCCCTCGTCTTCACATCATCATGCAATTCACCTAACAATGCGCTCGTCGTTGCAATCGAATTTTGTTTTTCCACACCCCGCATCATCATGCAAAGGTGCTGTGCCTCGATGACAACGCCAACTCCGCGCGGCGACAGAAACTCGTACAACGTGTCCGCTATCTGCTGCGTCATTCTTTCCTGAACTTGAAGCCGCCTCGCAAACACCTCGACAATCCTCGGCAGCTTGCTTAAACCGACAATCTTGCCATCTGGAATGTATGCCACATGGACTTTTCCGAAAAAGGGAAGCATGTGATGTTCACATAAGCTGAAGAAGTCGATATCTTTCACCAAAACCATCGAGCTGTATTTTTCCTCGAAGATCGCATTATTCATAACGGAATTTATATCCTGGTTGTACCCCTTTGTAAGAAACTCGAACGCGCGAGCAACGCGGTACGGCGTCTTCTTCAAGCCTTCGCGCTCCGGATCTTCATCTAGCTTGATCAACATTTCTCGAATTAAATCTTCGAGTTCTAATTCAACTTTTACTTCGCTCATTAAATTTTCCTTCTTCAGTTCTCAAAAGCTCACTCGACAGAGGTGCCAGACTTTACAGACAATGTCTTAACGTCAAAGCTCTGCCAATACCTCGTCGTAATGTCCTTCGACTTTTACTTTTGGAAAAACCTTTTTTATTTTGCCGGTCTCATCGATCACAAATGTCGTTCGCTCGATTCCCATGTATTTTCTTCCATACATGTTTTTTTCTTTCCATACTGCATAAGCATTTACGACTTTTTTGTCGGCGTCGCTTAGGAGTGGAAAGTTCAAATGGTATTTCTCTTTGAATTTTTTATGAGATTCGACAGAATCGGTGCTGACTCCGAAAATAAATGCGCCCTTTTTCTGAATCTCGGATATTCCATCCCGGAATGAACAAGCCTCTGCCGTGCATCCTGGCGTATCATCCTTCGGATAAAAATATAAGACAACTTTCTTACCTTTGTAATTCGAAAGTTTTACCGTTTCATCGCTGTCATTCTTTAGAGAAAAGTCCGGCGCTTTGTCTCCAGTTTCCAAAGAACCACCCGTTTTCTTCGCAGAAGTTTTTTTACTCTTCACCACTTAAATGATCC
>JBAPNE010000080.1:0-6935 GCA_049278975.1 Candidatus Kryptoniota bacterium | reverse complement strand
GATTCGTGAAAATCTGGAAATCAAACTTATGCGGATTGTTGACAACATCCTGCAGTTTCTTCGCCTGACGGGGCACAATCGTTGCATTCTCTTTGATGTGTACCTGCGCCACAAGTGAACTCACCGTTAAAATGGTAATCACAAAAACCGCTACAGCACTCTTCATCGCACAGCCCTTTTTACGTTTAACAACGTCAACTGAGCCATCGGCTCATCTGCCTACGGCTGAAAGACACAGTTTTATGGTGGTCCTGCGGAAGCTCTCATTTCAGTTTAGGAAAAGTTGGAATAATTGTCAAGCTGCAAACAGAATAAAATATCATTACGTGAGTTTGATCTCATAAGGGAAGCTCCAGTACTGTAAGTGTAGACGCGCGGCTCAACCACGATCCATGAAGCACAGACGAACCTCAGCATATGAATGTGTTAGAATAATTCACATGTTTATTTTTATCATCGAGGGTTATCATGGCACAGAGGAGCTTCTTGCCCCCGTAATTGGAGTTTACCGCGCCATGGGTTGATGCTTTTATCCTTGAGAGCTTACCAGAGAGAAGAAGGTAAGATATGGCTTTGAGGAGATCAAGAATGATTTGTCTATTTGAATCACTGAGGGTTGCATTCCCCGCCGCTGGCGGCGTTGTCATTCCCTTATGTTAAAAGTCAACACCTTAGCTTTGGTCGTTAAAGATATCACTCTTTCTTGCTTAAGTTCGACGACGAGTGACCGTGTAAACAATCTCTTATGAGCAGACATCTCTTACGGTTCAACCACATAGAATGAGAGCCGCATTATCTTTGTCATCAATACATGGATGGGGGCGCAGTCTCGCGAATAAGCAGACATCCCGTCGTTGATTGAGGGAACTGCAGGAATGACATAGCGCTTTCCCCAAATTGTGTTTATCACATCAACTCCGTCACCGTATGAAAATCTTTCTATTCGACAACGCCTATCTGATAAGGATTTTTATTCTTCAATACGTACCAGAGACGATTCACCATCTTCTTGGCAATCCTGATGATAGCTTCGTTCTTCTTCATTCTCTTACTAAGTTCAGTAAAAGCCAGCATGAGAGCAGGGTCCTTCCGTACCGCCACCCATGATGCTTCGATCAGCACGGTCCTCAATACCTTGTTCCTTATTCGGGTCAGACCAGTTGTCGTCTCATCTTCACCAGTAGAATGCTCTCCTGGTACTATACCAAGGTAACTTCTAAACTCGTCCAGCTTCTTGAACCGGCATATGTCCATTATTTCCGTCAATATCATCATTGCTGACACAGTGCTGAACCCTGGGACGCTCACTATGTTTATGACGTCCCCTGCATATCTGTCTTCTTCCGACAAATCTCTTATCTTCCTGGTTATTTCCAATATCATCCTCCGAAGATTTTTCAGCTCCTCTATTAGAACTTTGAGTGCGTAGCTGCCAGCCCCTTCTCTGTTTGCCAGTTCCTCAACCCAGCCAATGAACCGCCTTGACCAATACTTCTCCCCGATGTCTTCGGGAAGCTTAATCCCGTAAAAGAGCAAGAATGATTTTATCTGGTTTTTTACCCTGGTTTGCTTCCTTACCAAGGTCTGGCGCATCCTTACAAGTGACCTGTCTTCCTGTGTCTCCCTTGATGGCACATATATCCCATGGATCTCTCCGCTTCTGAGGGAACGCGCAAGCTTCCGGGCATCTATTATATTATTCTTCCTCGCTCTCTCGGTTTCCTTCGTCGGCACATCACCGGGATTAACAACTATCGAGTCAACTCCTTCTCTGCTCAATCTTTCATGTGTGGAATATCCAGAAAACCCAGCCTCATACACGCTCTTGTATTCTCCTCCCGGAAAGTTCTTCCGCAAATATCTGATCAATCCTTCGACATCCGGTGATTGTCTGAACGTCTTATGTTCAAAATCCTTTGTCATTATGCTCACTTCCCAGCTCTTCTTTCCAACATCGATCCCTACATATACCTGTTGACCTGTAAAGTCTAGTTGCTTACCTTGCTTCTGCATTTGAAGCCTCCTTTGTGTTTGTAGTCGGTTTTTCTTTCATCACCTGAATTTACAAACCAAAGTTGAGGCTTCTTTGTCTTAAACATAAGGTCTCGCATGTTTTTAGCGGGATTCTATTTGTGGATGCCCGATAAAAGCTCTCGGGCATGACACGATAGCTCGCTACTTGCGGCGAGGTGGTTCATTTTGAAGACGGGTAGTCTTGACACGTTTATTAGGAACTGTTACATTCTTGAGAAAAACGTTTTATATTACTACTACTTTATTTTGTAAAATCGGAGGGCGTTGCCAGAAAGGCTACTAAGGAGTGCAAGTATCAAAGGGGCAAGTGTGGATATGCAAACATTCGGCCCTGCTTGTTTTATTGTTGGTAACCATCATGTCGGAAAAGATGGTTTATGCCCAAGTCGACAGCAGTTGGGTTGAAGCGTCAGGCAAGTGCTACAGCACATCTGTCACACCGGAAGAAGGATGGAAGGGAGCGCTTCGAGATGCGGAAGCGAACGCAATAAGAAATTCATTAGGAATAAGCATAACCGCTCAGACTTTCGGCGTTACATCGGAGTCCGTTAATGCCAAGAATCAAAGCGATTACCTCAGCACTTTCTCGGAACTTAATACATCGACAACCTGTGGTAGGATAATCTCCGAGGAAATTCTCGACAGTACAGCCGGCATCGAGAACAACAACCCTTCTTATCAGGTTCGCATTCGTGCTCTTGTAGCCAAGGATAAAGGCGAACCAGACCCGAACTTCACAGCAGAAATCCATTTAGACAAAGACACATATTATGACCGCGGAGCCCTTGACCGCAATGACGCGGTAAAATTCTCGGTGTCAGCGAGCGAGGATTGTTATGTGTACCTCTTTGACATCATGGCGAACGACTCAGTGGCGCTTCTCCTGCCAAACGTTTATTTTAAAGACAACTTCTATTCCGCCGCTGAAGGCCCGGAAGGTTTCAATAAGAAAATTGCTCAGCTTTCCATTAACCTGACAGTCGGCTTGCCGCGAGGAAAAGAAACCACAACAGAGATGCTCTATTTAGTCGCTTTGAAAAAAAAGGTGGATTTCTATTCGCAGGCAATGACCCGCGAAGCAGTCGGGATAATACCAACCTACCAGAGCGCCATCCTTGATCTTCAAAAGTGGCTCGTCCGGCTCCCTCAGGATTTGAGAACTACTGCTTCTGCAATGATTATCATAAAGAGGCTAAGATGACAATGAGAATAATTTTTATGATTTGTGTTGTGACCATGGCTTCCATGTTGCTGAACAGCGAATCTTGTTTTTCACAAGAAATAAGCGTCACAAATGTTTCATACTCGATGAGAGACAGCGATGTAGTGGTTCATTATGATCTTAACGGTCCGATCGACAAACAATACAAGATACAGTTGATCTTAAGGAGAGAATCACAGTCATCCTTCAAGATGCTTCCGATGGATATTTCAGGTGATGTTGGAACAGGGACGTTCTCCGGGCAAAACAGAGAAATAGTATGGCATCTTTACGAAGACATTCCTTATGGACTTGATGGAAATGATTTTTATTTCGAAGTGAATGCCACACTATTGGGAGCGGAAAAGGGTGGAGCGTCGTGGCTGTACTACGCAGGAGGTGCTTTGGTAGCAGGAGCGGCGGCTGTTTTCTTCGGCACCGATTTATTCAAGAAGGCTGGCGGAGCGAGTCAGCTTCCGAATCCGCCATCGAGGCCTTGAGAGGATGGAGATGATACGATGAACAAGTTTTTCTTTCTTTGCTTATTCTTCTTAACCGGACTTGCGGTTGGACAGACGGTCACCGGCAAGAGTCAAGCAGGATCTTTGAATCCTGTTGCAAAGCCAACTCCTGCTCCGATTCCCAGTCAAGGCGCCAATATTGGTGTGAAGAATCAAATAAACGCTTACAGCCCTTTCCTAACTGCCGAGATCACTTTCAAGGATTCATTTGGAAATAATATTTTGGGGGCTGAAGGAAGTGCAGAGGTTATTGTGCTGCTTCAGAACGTGGGTGGAAAACCGGCGGAGGATTGCCAGGTGGAGCTTGTACCGTCAACGGAAAATTCAGGTATTGACGTTGTCAATCCGCCCATCATATCACGCCTCGCCCCAAACGAGCAGGTGTCAACGCGTGTGCTCTTGAATGGTTCTCACGGTATTTCCACGGGCAATGTCGAATTTACACTCAAGGTGCTCGAGAAGAATGGATTTGACCTCGATCCTGAAAAGATACTCGTTGTGCCAACATTAGCGTTTCAGCCGCCGAAGGTGGAGCTGGTTGACTACGGCGTTCAGGATCCCAGCAGGACAGGAAGGATCCGGAAACGCGAGAATGTGTCGGTGACTTTGAGGCTGCAAAATAAAGGCGGCACTACAAGTTACGGCACCATGGCCTCGCTTACTCTCGGGCAGAATGTTATCTCGCTCGATTCATCCGCGGTGGAACAGGGCGGCGCCTTTCAATCGGCATTCAACATCGGTGACTTGAAACCCGGAGAGTATAAGGATGTGACTACAAGTTTAATCACGAACGACCGCGCGACTGAGGTTCACATAGACATTGCGGTCAACGAGAGAAGCACGGAGTATTCTACGGACACGACGCTCGATCTTCCGTTCGATACGCCGCAGAAAAAGCTGGAGGAGATCGTGGTCGCCGCAGGGAAGCCGGAGGAAGTGAATATTCCAAACGTCGCCAACCTGGGGCTTGATATTGAAGAGAATTTGCCTGTTGCAGATACTGTGAAGCCCGACGCGTTTGCCATCGTCATAGGAAACAGGGATTACAGCAATGCACCTAAGGTGGAATTTGCGGTAAACGATGCGGCAATCATGAAGCGCTACCTGATTGCCACGATGGGGTATCAAGCTGAGAACATCATCTATATTGAGAACGCATCGCAGTCGGACATGACCCGCGTTTTTGGAAATGAAACGAACTACAAGGGCCAGTTGTACGACTACGTCAGAAAAGGGAGCGAAGTCTATGTTTATTACAGCGGCCATGGTGCGCCGGATACCGATTCGAAGGAAGGATGCATTGTCCCGGTCGATTGCGATCCGGCCCATGTTGCATTGAACGGATATTCTCTCAAGACCCTATATGCTAATCTCGACAAGATTGATGTGGAAAAGGAGCTGAAGCACGTGACTGTCGTATTGGATGCGTGTTTTTCCGGAAGTTCAGTGAATGGCACCCTTCTTGCCAACGTAAGCCCTATTTACATAACTGTGAACAAAGACGTCATGGCTGACACGAACGCGACCATAATAACAAGCGCGAGCGGCGATCAGGTGAGCGGCTGGTACAGGGACAAGCAGCAGAGCTTGTTTACTTATTTCTTCTTGAAAGGATTGCAAGGAGGAGCCGACTATCAGCATAACAAAACGGTGACCGCAAAGGAGTTGTACGAGTTCACGGCAGACGAGGTGAATGGAGTCCCGTATTGGTCGAGGCGGCTGAATAGCAAAACACAAACACCAACGTTTTATGGAAGTGATTGGGTGATTTATGAAGGCGAGAAGTAAAGAGACTGAAATGCAAGAGCGAATCGCGCGCTCGAATTGGCACCTTGTTCTGTGGTTAGCTCTGTTCTTGTTTTTATTTTCTACCAGTGCGATGGGGCAGGTTCCAACGATCACCTCGTTCTCTCCAACTTACGGTCCCATAGAGACGACTGTGACCATCACAGGCACAAACTTCAACACAACGCCTGCGAACAATGTGGTGTATTTCGGAGCCGTGAAGGCAACAGTGACAGCAGCCACCTCGACGTCGCTTGCTGTGACCGTTCCAATCGGATCAACGTACCAACCAATTTCCGTGACGGTAAGCGGGGTAACGGCGTACGCAATCGCTCCCTTTGATGTTACCTTTCCAAGTTCAGAAGTCATTGATACGACATCCTTCGCATCAGGTATCGGTTTCACAACGGGATCATCCTCTCCGTGTATCATTGCCAACTGTGATTTTGACGGAGACGGCAAACCTGACATTGTTGTTACAAACTATACTAGCAGCAATACGATCTCAGTATATCGGAACACGAGTACAAGGGGAAGTGTATCGTTTGCATCGGCAGTGGACTTTGCAAGCGACAGCAATACTTATGGAGTTGCCACTGGGGATTTGGATGGAGACGGGAAGCCTGATCTTGTTGTTGTAAACCAGGGCAGCAATACTATCTCAGTGTATCGAAATACTAGCACTCCCGGAAGCATTTCATTTGCTCCTAAGGTTGACTTCGCGACCGGATCAATTCCAGATTGGATTACGATATCTGATTTAGATGGAGACGGGAAGCCTGACCTAGTTGTTACAAACGAGGGCAGCAATACGATCTCAGTGTATCGGAATACGAGTACTCCTGGAAGCATTTCATTTGCTCCTAAGGTTGACTTCACGACAGGACCAAACGACGGTAGCATTGCTATATGTGACTTGGACGGAGACGGCAAGCCAGACTTAGTTGTTACAAATCAAGACAGCAATACTGTATCGGTTTTCAGGAACACAAGCACTCCGGGAAGCATTTCTTTTGCTTCCAAGGTTGACTTCACGACGGGAGCGAACCCAGCATGGGTTGCCATATGTGATTTGGATGGAGACGGGAAGCCTGACTTAATTGTTACAAATCCGAACAGCAATACTGTTTCAGTATTCAGGAACACAAGCAATCCAGGTTCCATTACCGCAAGCTCTTTTGCTCCCAAAGTTGACTTCACGACAGGAACATATCCCTGTATTGGTGCAATATGCGATTTGGACGGAGACGGCACGCCAGACTTAGTTGTCACAAATCAGAACAGCAATACTGTTTCAGTATTCAGGAACACAAGCACTCCGGGAAGCATTTCTTTTGCTCCCAAGGTTGACTTCATGACGGGATCGCACCCTGCGGGTGTTACAATATGCGATT
>JBAPNE010000079.1:0-2196 GCA_049278975.1 Candidatus Kryptoniota bacterium | reverse complement strand
GTCCGGAGGAGGCCAGACCGCGTTAAGGAGGAGCAGTCGATTCTCAGGGAGGAGGATCGAGCTCTATGTGCAAACCATCTCACGAATTATTTCGTGAGCGCTATTCTATGCCGCGCCTAATCTCACTGCGGCATTCGCAACCGTTTCAAAAAAAGATTCGAGCGGACACCCGAAGTTGTCCTTCGTGTAGCAATAGCCGGACTCGTCTCTCAATTTGCAAACGGAACATACTTCTGTCTTCAAAGAGATCAAATAATCATCAATACTTTTGCCATGAGCCGTTTCGACAGCTTTAGCTACTTGAGGCAAATAAATCTCGAGAACACATTCCGTTCCGGGCAGCGCAATGCACTTCCCGTTATCATCGCTCTTCGAACATTCTTTGCATACACTTGTCCGGATGCCGTCGATGAATTGAAAATCAACTTTCGACATTTCGCACCTCGACTTTTGCCGAACCTGCCCGTACGATGTGCGGACCGATTTTGGACTTTTCTTCAATCCCGGAAACATTATTTTCGAGAGGCATCTTCATAGAAGACAATCTTCTCATTATTGTCTCCTCCGTGAAGCGCCGGTACATTGAAATCGTAAGCCCGACGAACAAAAGAATTGTTCCAGCCCACAAGAATCCGATGAGCGGTTTCCTGCTAACTTCCGCGGTCAAAACGGGCAGACTTGCGACCTGTGCCATGTTAGCGGAGTGAACAGCCAATCTGACGCTCGCCGTGTTGTTCTGCCCGCCCATCCCAACGTTCATGTCCATAACGATCAGCATATGACCAAAAGCTTGCGCCGGAACTGCACTTTGCTTGCCGTCAGTAAAATTCAACTCAGGGGAAACTTGAATTGTCTTTCCGTCATTTACAGCACTGATGACTGAAGCGACTCCAAAGCTCCCGCCCTGCTCCATGGCACTGTGGTTCGTAGTATTCATATCAAAGCGGACAAGAGTGAGCTGCGTTCCATCGGCAAGTTTTGCAGCTTTTCCTTTTTCGAGGGTAACAACATCAACTCCGCTGTTCCCCATTGAAGGATTATTTCCTTTCTCGATCGCCATCGGACTTACATAGAGATCGTAACTTAAGTAGCGTTTGATGTCTGGTTCGCGCATTGTACCCTGATTGTATTCACTGAGGTACATTACCGGCTTCAAATCGGCGGCGGCATTTCCGTTTTTGAGATGGACAATAAAAGCATCCTTGCCATCAATTTTTGTGTTTTGAGTATAAGTCAATTCATTACCAAAGACACTTACCGGCTTTCCTTGCGGAAGCTGAATAGTCGTTTTCGATTCAAGCGCAGTTGATGCCACAATGCCGATAAACATCAATGCGAGACCCGCGTGAGAAATAGGCCCGCCGACATATTTGGGATTTCCCCGAATTATTCTCATAACGGCAGCGAAATGTGCCACGAAAGCAAAAGCAGCAACGCTCATTATTAGGATGGCTCCTACGTCCTTCACGGAAAGTAGCAGCGACACGATCGCCGTTAGCAAAGCTGCAGCAACAGGCAAAGAAAGATTTTTCCTGAAAACTTTTTTATCAAATTTGTCCCACCAAACAAGCTGTGCGAAACCGATCAACGCAATAATAAGGAGCCCGAGCGGGAGGCTTGTCGTCACATAGTATGAGGAGTCAACCGCAGTTGGTTTTCCCTGGAGCAGTCCAGTGATTATGGGAGAGGAGGTTCCTACGAGGACGAAAAGCGACAGCACAGAGAGGGAAGCTGCGCCTACGAACAACGCGTTCTCTCGTGACAACAAATTGTGGCTTACCCCCACACTCGGGATTGAAACTCTATTTTTAAAGAACGGGACAAATCCAAGAAGGGCGAATGTCCCAATTAAAATTAGAAGAAGCGTATAAATACCTTTACCGGGATCCACGAAAGCGTGGACCGACGTATCTCCAAGCACTCCGCTGCGTGTAAGGAAAGTGCTGTAGAGAACGAGAATAAAACTTATGACCGTTAATACAAAACTTGTTTTGAGAAAACTTTTTGTCCTTCTGCCGACAATGATGGTGTGAAGGGCTGCCGCTGAAAAGAGCCATGGTATCAGTGAAGAATTTTCAACCGGGTCCCATCCCCAAAATCCGCCCCAGCCAAGTGTTATATAAGCCCAGTAGCCGCCGATAATTATCCCCGCTCCTAAAGTCAGGATATTTAACACGAGCCATGGCTGCAAATAGC
>JBAPNE010000078.1:0-10521 GCA_049278975.1 Candidatus Kryptoniota bacterium | reverse complement strand
GCACAGGATCAAACGATTGAAAGTTTCTTATAAAGAACATCCGTCAATCGACAATTTGCAATGGGCCATTGACGATCAGGAAGCTAAACAGGGTTATTCGGGAAAGAAAAAAGTGGGCAGGCTGAAAAGCCGGCAAGGCGGCCAGTCAACAAAAAGTAAATCTCAGCCAGAGGCTGACGAACCCAAAGTGCAAAGGAACAAGAAGGTTTGAATTTTCTCGAGACAATAATAAATCAGAAAAGAGCCGCTGTCAAAACCGCGAAGGAAAAAATCTCCCTAGATAAGTTGATGAGTTTGGTAAATGGGACCGGGCCGCGGAATGATTTTAAGAATGCAATCACTCGCGGGGAGAACGGGAATGTCAATGTAATTGCCGAAATCAAACGAGCGTCGCCATCGAAAGGAATAATAGCGGATAACATTTATCCGGAAGAATTGGCGAGAGATTATAAAACTGGCGGCGCCTCGGCGATTTCAATTTTGACCGAAAGCAATTTCTTCAAGGGCTCATCAGAGGATTTGCGATGCGTCCATCAAGCCGTTCAGGGCATCCCTCTCCTTAGAAAAGATTTCATTATAGATGAATACCAAATTTACGAATCGGTACAAATCGGTGCCGATGCAATCTTGTTGATCGTCGCAGCTCTTAATAGGGGAATGTTAGAGAAATTTATTGCGAGGGCGAAAAGCTGCGGACTCAGCAGTCTAGTTGAGGTTCATAGTGAGGAGGATCTTGAGATTGCGCTTTCCGCCGGTGCGGAGATAATAGGAGTAAACAATCGCAATCTTGTTACGTTCGAAGTGTTTCCGGAAGTCTCGGAAAAGTTAGCGCAAAAAATCCCAAAGGGAATCGTGAGCGTGAGTGAGAGCGGAATACATGACCTCGATGGTTTGCATGCCGCTTCAGATGCTGGCTACCATGCAGTTTTAATCGGCGAGCATTTCATGCGTTCGAAAGATCGTGCGGCGGAAGTGAGAAAGTTTTCTATGTCGGCAAATTATTCCAAAACACAAAAGTGAGCGTCCGACTTTAAAATCAACGTTCAACATCAAGAATTAAAATTTATTATCGGCCTTATGTTTGTAAAGATTTGCGGCGTCACAAATATTCAAGATGCATACACTTGCGTCGAAAACGAAGCAGATGCGATCGGGCTTAATTTTTATTCGAAGAGTAAACGGTCTATTTCGTTCGATGATGCCGCGGCAATAGTGCGCGAAGTTTCGGCTTATGCTACAACTGTTGGCGTGATGGTACAGCCAACAATTGAGGAAATTGCCATGGCAATCGACGCAACGGAGGTTGCCGCAATACAAGTTTACGAGCCGAAATTTGGGATCGAAGATTTTGATTTCAAAAAAATGTTTTACTATTCGGTTCGGATTAGAACCGGTGGAGATGTTAAAGCGGCTTCTATGCTCGGTGCAGATTTGATTTTTCTCGATTCGTTTGTCCAGGATGAATTCGGTGGCACAGGACAAAAAGGAAACTGGGATGAGATTGCAAAGAGCAACGTCGATCTGTCAACACGCTTCGTTTTGTCAGGCGGATTGACAGGCGAAAATGTTTGCGACGCGATCAGAAAATTGAAGCCCTACGGTGTTGACACCGCATCTGGAGTCGAGCTATCGCCGGGGAAAAAAGATCATGTGAAGATTAAAGAGTTTATTTCAAAAGCAAAGCAATGCGGCTGACCAAGGATAATGATGGAAAACATAAAAGAGAAAATCGAAACGTACTATAAACTTCCCGACAACCACGGGCATTTCGGAATGTACGGCGGCTCGTTCGTGCCGGAGACGCTCGTCAAAGCGGCACAGGAGCTTGACGAGGCATTCGAGTCGGTTAAGAACGACAAGAGTTTCAACGAAGAGTTCGAGTACCTTTTGAAAAATTACGCCGGAAGGCCGACGCCAATTTTTTTGGCAAAAAATCTCAGCGAGAAGTACGGCGCGAGATTTTTCCTGAAGAGGGAAGACCTGCTTCATACTGGTGCGCATAAAATCAATAACACGATTGGTCAGGCATTGCTCGCAAAAAGATTAGGCAAGAAAAGAATCATCGCGGAGACGGGCGCTGGACAACATGGCGTTGCGACTGCGACAGTGTGTGCGCTGCTCGGATTACAATGCGTCGTTTATATGGGCGAAGAAGACATGCACCGTCAGGAGCCGAACGTTTTCAAGATGAGGTTGCTTGGCGCGGAAGTGGTTCCGGTTTTAAGCGGAACGAAGACTCTGAAGGAAGCGACGAGCGAGGCGATTCGAGACTGGGTGACGAACGTCCGCGATACGTTTTATATCATTGGCTCCGTCGTCGGAATGCATCCCTACCCGAAGCTTGTCAGGCATTTCCAGTCGGTGATCGGGCGCGAATCGAAGAAGCAATTCAAAGAGAATTTCGGGAAGGTGCCGGACTACATCGTGGCTTGCGTCGGCGGCGGGAGCAACTCGATTGGAATCTTCTATGAGTTTGTCAGAGACATACCGCAAGTAAAATTAGTCGGAGTCGAAGCTGCGGGCGAAGGGCTCGAGACCGGAAAGACTGCGGCATCGCTTTCGCTCGGCAAACCGGGAGTGCTCCATGGCGCGATGCAATATCTCTTGCAGGACGAAAATGGAAATGTGTTGAACGCTTATTCTGTATCAGCGGGACTTGATTATCCCGGTGTCGGACCGGAGCATTCGTATCTCAAAGATGCCGGGCTTGTCAAATATGTTTCGATAACCGACACTGAAGCGCTCGATGCATTTGTAGAATTGTCCCGCGTCGAAGGAATTATCCCTGCACTCGAATCGGCACACGCGATCGCTTACGCCGCAAAGCTTGCCACTGGCGAAGGAAAAGGCAAAGATATTCTCATCAATCTTTCAGGCAGAGGAGACAAGGACCTTTATAATGTGGCGAAGAGATTGAAGCTGGACTAATCTTGGGACGAAGATTGGTACCTAGGATTAGATATCACAGGTTTTTGAAATCTGTGATGTCTCTGTATTTGACGGACCGAAAACCGTGAAACATACAACGACTCCGCTCCTGAGCGGTCTGTATTATCACATCTACAACCGCGGCAACAATCGCGAGAATCTGTTCCTCGAAAATCGAAACTACCATTATTTCCTTAGCCTATACGCGAAACACATCGGAGGCATCGCGGATACATACGCCTATTGTTTATTGAGAAATCATTTCCACTTACTGGTGAGAATCAAAACCGAAGAGGAGTTCAAACTAACTTCACAAGTTTTTGAAACCTGTGAAGTTTCAAACGGGACAAAGAAGAATAAATTTGATCCATCACAAAATTTTTCCAATCTTTTCAACGCTTACGCTAAAGCCATCAATAAAGGATATGGACGAACAGGAAGCCTGTTTGAGGAACGATTCGGGCGAATTCCCGTTACGAGTGATTCATATTTCACAACTCTCATTTTCTACATCCACTATAATCCGCAGAAACATGGGTTTGTTGGCGATTTCCGTGATTGGCAATGGTCATCTTATCATGCATTGGTCGGAAACAGTCAAACAAAGTTAAAGCGGGATGAAGTCTTGGATTTATTTAGCGGGATAAAGGCATTTGAAGAATTCCATTAGGGAATGGTGGATGAAAGGAAATTAGCTGAGTTGGTTGATGAAGAGTTTGAATTTGAAACTCAGACATAACGAGATTTACGAGATTTAGACCTAACAGATTTTAGAAATCTGTTAGGTCTCCTTCACTTAAAGTTGAGTTGAACGACTTCGAGGGTCAATCCATCTATTGGGTAGAGAAAAACTCACCTCACCGCGCGATGCTGGTACAACAACCGGCGAGCAATCTAACTACCGAGCTGATTCAATCTCGTCCGTAGCGGTAGCCGCACTTGGCAGAAAGAAGCACTCTGCGCGACGAGAAATCTTATGCAAGTGTCTTGAATTAGTGGGTGAGTAGATCCCTTACTGAAGCGGAGCTTTAGAACATGACTTCCCAAGCGGGAGCATGGGAAGGAAAAAAGATTGGTACTTGGAATTAGACCTAACAGATTTTAAAAATCTGTTAGGTCTCCTTGGGAACGAACTATTCGTCAACCTTCAAGAATGTCGCCTTGGCTTCCTTCGTTTCAGGAATTATAATCCCTGTAACGGTGATGTTTAGTTTGAAAATGCTTGTCCCTGCAAGTCTTCCAACCATACGTACAAAATACGTGTCGGTCACCTGGATTTGCGATCCAGCTTCCGTCACTTTACGATCTTGTAGCGTCATTGTTTGTATATCGGAAAGAGAATGACGTCTCATCGCGGCGTTGATTGCATCCTGTTTCAATATGCCATAAAGTCGGTTACCCAGGTCGCTCAATTGATTTTCAAGCGTAGTTTTCTGTGATTGCCAAGACATAAGCATTGTCTGGGCTGCACTTACCCAGTCGCCGCTTTTGTACTCCGAAAGATACCCCTGCAGGGAGTTTACCATATCAGTACAGGCTTTCAGACGAACGGCAAAATCATTCGAGTTCTGTACGACCTGCATTGCGGAATTTTGAAGCTGTTGGATTTTTGTAAAATCTGTTTGCTCATTCACTTCTTCAACCAATCCTTGCTTTGTTGCTGCCCACTGATTAAGGATAACTTTGGCTTTCTCATTCCAATCACTTGTCGGGTACTTGTTCATATACCCTTGGCATGCAGTAATCACTGTGTCACATGCTTTTAGCTTCGCTGTGACATCAGTTGCGTTATGGATGTTCTGTGCAGATAAAGCTTGCAAGTTTTCAACATTTTGGAAATCCTTCTGTGGATTCGAACAGGAGCAGATCATAATGACAAAAATCGTCAGAAAAATTCTCACGAAGACGATAGCTCTTGACATAATTACCTCCATTTTTTGTCTAGTTCGCTGGCGTACACGCATGAGAATTATTCACGAGCAGCAGGCTGTTGAAATATATCGATGATACTGAGCGGCTTCTCCACCAGGCGATTTTCACGACTCACGTTTTTACCTGTGAGCGGTTTGATATACGAATTCCCACGCATTTCCTGCCGTACCATTTCATGTGGGTATAATGTAGTAGATAGAAAAATAAAAAACAGTTCCAGCACTTGCATTTGAGAGTTCTCCCAGCGAACGTTGGTACGACCTGACTGACGTAGAAAAAATCAGTGAGCCTGCAGGTTGACTCTTTTCCGTTTCTCATTGTCTCATTAACCTTGACTTTCCTTCGACTGACGTTTAAATTAACGACGAAAATTTTGGTGAGTTAAATGCTTTCTCAATTCGGAATTGTGCTTCTATTCTTCATCGTCGGAGCGATTGTGGTCATTGCGGCGGTGTTTACAGCACGGTTGCTGAGACCCGATCGGCCGAGTGCGGAGAAGCTCAGCACTTATGAATGCGGCGAGGAACCGATCGGCGACAGCTGGGTAAAATTCAATGTGAGATTTTATATCATCGCGTTGATATTTTTAATCTTCGATGTGGAAGTCGTGTTCTTGTTTCCGTGGGCGCTTGTTTATCAGAAACTTGGTATGTTTGCTTTCGTTGAGATGATGGTCTTCTTGGCGATCCTGGTCGCAGGTTATATCTATGTTTGGGTGAAAGGCGATCTCGATTGGGACAGGCCGCGACCGAAGTACATTGATTATGTGCGCAATAGCAAAGGCGTAAAGTCTTACGCCTCTACGAGCACTGAGGTAAAATAATGGGTTTATTAGATAAACAGTTCAGCGATGGAAATATAGTAATCACTTCGTTAGATAATCTTCTTAACTGGGCAAGACTCTCTTCACTCTGGCAAATGCATTTTGGATTGGCGTGCTGCGCATTCGAGATGATGGCTGCTTCCGCTTCGCATTTCGATATAATGCGTTTCGGAGTTATTCCGCGTGCCACTCCACGACAGGCGGATGTCATCATAATTTCCGGCACTGTCACATTGAAGATGGCTACACGGATAAAGAGACTTTACGAGCAGATGGCGGAACCGCGTTATGTGATCTCGATGGGATCGTGCTCGAATTGCGGCGGACCATATTGGGAACATGGCTACCATGTTTTGAAGGGCGTTGACAGAATAATTCCGGTCGATGTTTATGTGCCGGGTTGTCCACCGAGGCCTGAGGCATTGTTGGAAGGCTTGATGAGATTGCAGGAAAAAGTCAGACGTGAAAGCCGAGTGAAGAAGAAAGATGATAAGTTGATCCCTACTGTGGAAGCGGCTTGAAATTTATGAACGCAAATGAAATCCACGATAAAATAAAATCTCAGTTCCCGGAAGGCATTGTGGAATTCAAACCCGACGCCGTTACGGAGCCTTTTATACTTATCCGTCCGGATTTGATAAGGGAAATTGCAACCTTTATTTTCGAAGACCCGGAGTTGAAGTTTGATTATCTGATATGTCTTTCAGGAGTAGATTTTAATGACGGCAATCTTGGCGTTGTTTATCATCTGTCTTCGATGCAGAAGAGACATCGAATTGTCCTAAAGGTAAAAGTACCTAAAGATAAACCTGAAGTGCCGTCGGTTGAGTCGGTTTGGAAAACCGCAAATTGGCATGAGAGGGAAGCGTTCGATCTTTTTGGAATTGTATTTCTCGATCATCCAGACTTGCGGCGAATTTTGCTGCCGGATGATTGGGAAGGATTTCCGCTAAGAAAGGATTATAAAGTACAAGAGTATTACCAAGGTATGAAAGTGCCGTATTGATGGCAGCGGTCGGCATTTTTACAAAGAATCTATTATATAATCAAATCGTTAGCCGACAAGGTCGGTCCCCTCGAGCGAGCGTCAAAAAAATTTGCGGATCAAAAATTATCTTAACTAGGAATATCGTAAGAGTCATAAATGGCTGAGATGCACACCGAAGAAATGGTCCTCAACATGGGACCACAGCATCCTTCGACGCATGGTGTGCTCCGCGTAGAGTTGGTCGTCGATGGGGAAGTCGTCGTCGATGTGGTTCCGCACATCGGCTATCTGCATAGATGTTTTGAGAAGCACGCAGAACACATGAATTACCAGCAGGTTGTACCATATTGTGATCGCATGGACTATGTTACTTCCATGAACAACGACCATGCTTACGTGCTCGCCGTCGAAAAGCTTTTGAATATTCAAGTGCCGGAGCGCGTCGAATACATCCGCGTTATCATGGCGGAGCTTCAAAGAATTGTCAGCCATTTAGTGTCAATTGGAACTTACGGACTCGACATCGGCGCGTTTACGCCGTTCCTGTATTGTTTCCGTGACCGCGAGGTTGTGCTCGATTTATTCGAGACCACATGTGGAGCACGGCTTCTTTACAATTACATGTGGCCCGGCGGACTGTCCCATGATATCCCATCGGATTTTGTCGAGAAGACAAAAACGTTTGTCAAGCAGTTCCCTGCGACAATAAAAGAGCTTAACGATTTACTAAGCTACAATGAAATTTTCGTCAAACGAACCGCGAATGTTGGAGTTCTGCCAGCGGATGTCGCGATAAATTACGCAGCGAGTGGGCCTGTACTTCGCGGCTCCGGTGTGAAATGGGATTTGCGAAAGGACGATCCGTATTCAATTTATCCGAAATTTGATTTCGACGTCGTTGTTGGAACAGGCGAGATGGGGACTGTCGGCGATTGCTGGGACAGGTACATGGTGAGAGTCCGCGAGATGGAACAGAGCCTGAGAATAATCGAGCAGGCAATCGACAACATTCCGGAAGGAAACGTCCAGGCTGCGATCCCGAAAAGAATTCGCCCGCCCGTCGGCGAGGTCTATGTTAGAAGCGAAGCTCCGAGAGGAGAGCTTGGTTATTACATCATCAGCGACGGAAGCCAGAACCCGTTTAGAGTCAAAGGACGAGCTCCGACATTTGTCAACTTGAGTCTGCTTCCCGAAATATCCCGCGGCTATCTGATTGCAGACATGATCGCGATCATCGGAAGTATCGATATTGTTTTGGGTGACGTTGATAGATGAACAACAAAAATCTAAACTCTGAGGTCGGAGGTCGACAATTTTATCATGCATAATTTTATTACGTACTATGTTGGCACAGGATTTCTAGGCTCGTTAATATCGAGCGCCCTTCCGATTGTGTGGATTATGGGATACGCGCTGGTCGCTATGTACATCGAATTGAAAATGTCCGCTCACATGCAGGACAGGCTGGGACCGATGCGCACCGGGAAGTGGCACGGCTGGGCGCAGCCGCTCGCAGACGTCGTGAAACTTTTGCAGAAGGAAGACACGATCCCGGCGGCAGCGGATAAATTGTTGTATCTCCTTGCTCCTCTTCTCGTCTTCGTCGGTTCGTACGCGGCTTACGCGGCGATTCCTTTCAGTCCGGCATACATCGGTGCCGACATCAATCTCGGAATTTTTTATATCATAGCCGTCAGCGCGATTGTTGTGCTCGGAATTTTGATGGCAGGATGGTCGTCGGACAACAAGTGGTCGCTTCTCGGCGCGATGAGAACCGCCGCCCAGCTTGTGAGCTATGAGATTCCATCTACGTTAGCCGTACTCGCTGTCATCATGGTTGCGGGAAGTTTGAACTTGAACGATGTGTGTGCAGCGCAGACAGGATGGTTCTGGCATTGGTTTATTTTTGGCAAATTCCCTTTTCTCTTCATCACTTTTGTAATTTATTTCATCGCCTCGCTTGCGGAGACGAACCGGGCCCCCTTCGATATTCCGGAAGCCGAGTCCGAGCTTGTGGCAGGTTATCACACAGAATACAGCGGGATGAGATTCGCGGTTTTTTATTTGGCTGAATATGCGAACATGTTTACCGTCGCCGCAATCGCCTCCATATTGTTTTTCGGTGGATGGAGCAGTCCGTTCGGGAATTTTATGTCGGGACCGGTTTGGGGCGCATTCTGGTTAATCACGAAGGGGATGATTCTGGTTTTTGTTCAGATGTGGCTGCGGTGGACACTGCCACGGTTCCGCGTTGATCAATTGATGTATTTGAGTTGGAAAGTGTTGACCCCATTTGCACTTGTTAACTTGGTCGCCGTTGGCCTGTGGACGGTGCTGCGTTAGAAATTAGAAAGACTTAATGCGTCTTTAAGACTGTTAAGCCTGCAAAATTTAAAATTTAGAATTGTGAGTTTATGAGCTCGGTATCTACATATTTTGAAAATATAGGAAAAGGTTTTTGGACAGTACTCGTCGGGATGAGAGTTACTATGAGGCATTTGTTTACTCCGGCTGTTACGATCCAGTACCCCGATGCGAGGATGTCTATCCCCGAGCGGGGACGAAACCGGCTGTATGTAAACATGGACGACTGCATAGGATGTGACCAATGCGCCATGGCATGTCCGGTTGACTGCATCACAATTGAGACAGCGAAGTCTCTTCCGACGGAAGATCTCGGCGTGACTTCCAGCGGTCAGAAAAAAAGGTTGTGGGTCACACAATTCGATATCGACTTCGGGAAATGCTGCTACTGCGGTTTGTGCGTGCCACCATGCCCGACAGAATGCATCTACATGACAAATGTCTTTGAGTTTTCCGGCTACGATAGAAAGAATTTGATTTATAGTTTTATAACTCTGACTCCCGAGGAAGTTTCGCAGAAAGTTAAGCAGGCTCAGGAAGCTGAGCGTGAAGCAGCGGCAAGGAAAGCCGCCGCAGCGGCAGCAGCGGCAGCACAAAAGGCGGGGCAGGCAGCTCAAAAACCACCCTCTACCTCCACCGAAGCTGGGCATCAAACTTCTCCGACTCAGCAGGCAGCTTCAACAACACAGCCGCAACCGCCGGCTTCAACTCAGCCGAAGACTGATGTGCCTCCGGTGCAAAATCCTCCGACTGCGTCCGGCAGCATAGACAATCAAAACGAAAACAAACCAAACTGAAATGAACTGGTACGACATAATTTTTTACGCCTTCGCCGCATTGACAATCGCTAGCGCGATAGGCGTGGTTTTTTCTCGAAACATCGTTTATGCTGCATTTGCGCTCTTGTTCACATTCTTCGGTGTCGCAGCGATTTATGTGCTGCTCGCGGCAGACTTCATCGCGATCACGCAGATACTTTTATATGTCGGCGGAATTTTAGTGCTGATCGTCTTCGGAGTGATGCTGACATCGAGGGCATACGATGTTGAGATGAAACGCAGTGCGCTGCGGATGGTTCCCGCAGTAATTGTTGTCGGAGTTATTGCCGGTACGTTGATCGGGATTCTGACAACGACAAAATGGCCTCTGTCAAACTTTGCCCCTTACGAAGAAACCGCTCGGCCCATCGGTGTGCTGCTCATGACGCAATTCGTTCTTCCGTTCGAGTTGGCATCTGTGCTGCTGCTCGTTGCGCTTATAGGTGCGGTGATAATCGCGAGACGAGAAAAAGGGAAGAATGCATAATGATGACATTGCATGTTGGATTGTACCACTTTCTGATTGTCAGCGCGATGCTTTTTTCGCTCGGCATATACGGCGTTATCACGAGAAAAAATGCGATCATGGTCTTGATGGGAATTGAGCTGATTCTCAATTCGGCAAACATAAATTTCATAGCTTTCACGCGGTTCGGTCTTATGAATCT
>JBAPNE010000077.1:0-11619 GCA_049278975.1 Candidatus Kryptoniota bacterium | reverse complement strand
CACGCAGCTCAACCACGACCCATGAACCACATACAGCTTTCAGCATATATTTGAATGAAAGTTTAGGTTAGGGGGAACAAGCAAATCCCAGACATACTTCTTTAAGTGAAGCTGCCCGGTGGCAGCTTTTTATATTCCATTGAAACATGCTCATCTTTCACTTAGATTTTTCAAGTTATTTGTAGAGCAAACAACGGAGTGATTCAAATGACGGTTTCGACAAATTCATTCTCGACAAAAAAAAATCTCAAAGTTAGGGCTCGGAATTTCAAAATATTTCATTTGCCTACTCTTGAGAAGAGCAAGCACGACATTTCCAAGATTCCATATTCCATCAGGGTACTTTTAGAAAATCTCCTGAGATTCGAGGACGGGAAAGTGGTTACTTCTTCCGATATCGAGGCGCTTCTGATGTGGAATGGCAAGCCCACAACGGACAAGGAAATTGCATTTATGCCGGCTCGTGTGCTGCTGCAGGACTTCACCGGGGTTCCTGCTGTCGTGGATTTAGCCGCGATGCGAAGTGCCGTCGAACGCATGAAGGGGAACACTGACAAAATAAATCCTTTGATACCGTCCGAATTGGTTATAGATCATTCCGTGCAGGTCGATAAATTCGGTACTGATGATTCATTCCTATTTAATACTGAGTTGGAGTTTAAGAGAAACGTCGAGAGGTACACGCTCCTTCGCTGGGGACAGAAAGCGTTCAAGAACTTTAAAGTCGTTCCGCCAGACACCGGAATAGTTCATCAGATTAATCTTGAATATCTCGCCCGCGTCGTAGAAACAAGAGAACAAAATGGCGAGGTCATGGCTTTCCCGGATTCGCTTGTCGGCACGGACTCGCACACCACCATGGTCAACGGACTCGGCGTATTCGGATGGGGAGTCGGCGGAATCGAAGCGGAAGCAGTGATGTTAGGCCAGCCTTATTTCATGTTGACGCCGGAAGTCGTCGGCGTTCGGTTGATTGGAGAATTATCGGAAGGGACAACAGCCACGGATTTGGTTTTGAGTTTAACGGAACTGCTTAGGAAGAAGGGCGTCGTTGGAAAAATTGTGGAATATTTTGGCGAAGGGATTTCCAAGTTGAGCCTGCCCGACCGTGCCACGATTGGAAACATGGCTCCTGAGTACGGTGCAACGATGGGATTCTTTCCGGTTGATGACGAGACAATTAAATATTTGGAGCTGACGGGGCGCAGCGACGAGCAAGCAGCTATTGTTGAAACTTACTGCAAAGAGCAGGGGCTTTTCTGGAATAAGCAAGCACCGGAACCGATCTATAGCGACGTAGTCGAATTCGACATGAGCAAAGTTGAGCCGTGTGTCGCGGGACCAAAAAGGCCGCAAGACAGGGTTCTTCTAAAGGATGTAAGAAATTCTTTCATGAAATCGCTTACATCTCCGCCTGCTGAGCGCGGTTTCGGATTGAAGCCGGAAGACCTATCGAAGAATGTTAAAGTCTCGAAGGACGGGACTTCTGCGCCAGAGGAGCATCAGCCTCCGGTTGACTTTGAGTTACATAATGGTACAGTAGCAATCGCTGCGATTACAAGCTGCACAAACACTTCCAATCCGAGTGTGTTGATAGCCGCCGGTTTATTGGCTAAGAAGGCAGTTGAAAAATATGGATTGAAGCCGAAGCCATGGGTGAAGACAAGCCTCGCTCCCGGCTCACAAGTGGTCATGGATTATTTGAAAGAAGCGGGCTTGCTGAAAGCGTTGGAAGAATTGCATTTCAATCTTGTGGGATTCGGCTGCACGACCTGCATCGGAAACAGCGGCCCGCTTGACGAGAATATTTCGATGGCAATTGAGAAAGAGAATTTAGTAGCGGCATCGGTGCTAAGTGGAAATAGGAACTTTGAAGGGAGGATCAATCCACATACAAAGGCAAGCTACCTCGCCTCGCCGCCGCTTGTAATTGCATACGCACTTGCGGGTAGGATTGACTTTGATCCCTTGACAGAACCAATTGATTATGGGAAGGATGGCAAGCCTGTTTTCTTGAAGGATCTATGGCCTTCACAGTCGGAAGTTAAGGATGCCATAAATAGATCAGTGAAACCGGAAATGTATCGCAATCGATATGCGCATGTTTTTGACGGTGATGAACGATGGAGAGGATTAAAAGTTCCTGACGGAAATAGTTACAATTGGGAACAAGACTCGACTTACATTCAGGAGCCGCCGTTCTTCTCCGCTTCTGGTGGAAAAGATATATCGACAGCTCCTACGAAAGTTGTGGACATTATCGGGGCAAGAGTTTTGGCACTTCTCGGAGATTCAGTAACTACCGATCATATCTCTCCTGCGGGGTCGATAGCCGCTAACAGCCCTGCGGGTAAGTACCTTATAGAACATGGAGTTCAGCCAAAAGACTTTAATTCCTACGGAGCGCGACGGGGAAATCACGAAGTTATGATGCGAGGCACTTTTGCAAACATACGATTGAAGAATTTACTGGTGCCGGGAACGGAAGGATGCTGGAGCATCCATTTTCCGAAAGGCGAAAAGATGTGGCTCTATGATGCCGCGATGAAATACCAATCGGAAAATGTTCCGCTGCTGGTGATCGCAGGGAAAGAATATGGCAGCGGCAGCTCACGCGACTGGGCTGCGAAGGGAACGCTGCTTCTCGGCGTTAAGGTGGTAATCGCGGAGAGCTATGAAAGAATTCACAGAAGCAATCTCGTCGGACTCGGCGTCTTGCCGCTCCAATTTAAGGAAGGAGAGAATGCCGCAACTCTTGGCTTAACCGGCAGGGAAGTGTTTTCAATAACAGGCGTGAAGGATCATTTGACTCCTCATAAAGAGATTAGCATTGAGGCGGCCGGAGAAAACGGCGCGACGATCAAATTCAAAGCCATGGCACGCCTTGACAGCCAGGTTGATGTTGAATATTATTTGAATGGCGGGATTTTGAATACGGTGCTTAGACAAATGATGAAGGAAAGCTAAGAACTGTCTTGAGCAAAGCCGTTCGTCCTTTACCGGCAGGGAGATGGAGCGTTCGTGCGACGAGAAATCTTTTATGGGAATTCGCAAGAGTAGGAATGGAGCTGATCCACAGAAGATTCCTCTGCGCGTGTTCATCGGTTGCCCGGTGAACACTTGATCGGAATGACGCATTGACTCTGTTGTCCTCTCCTTTTCTTACCCACCCCTCTGGTCCCCTCCGAGGGAGGGGAGGTACCACTTCAACTTACCAGGCATGTCGTTGCGGGGAGCATCATTGTGCAACGAGAAATCTTTTGTGGAAATTGGCAAGAGTTGGAATGGAGCTGATCCGCGGAAGATTCCTCTGTGCGTGTCCATCGGTTGCCCGGTGAACACTTGATCGGAATGACACATTGACTCTGTTGTCCTCAGGACCCACCCCTCTTATCCCCTCCACCGGAGGGGAAGTAAAAATGGGGTTAGCACTTTACCCTCACTCCCGCATGAGAACACTGCGGGACAGACCCCGACCCTCTCCCAAAATGGGAGAGGGAGACGAGGTGATGAGTCCATGGCACAGAATGCCAGAGGATTCAGTCTGTAGGTTGGAGGACACGTTGAAGTGTGCCGGAATACTTCACGGGACTGTTTGCGGTGTTAAGCGTTACAAGTGCAAACAGGATCGTCTTGTTTCCGTAACTTCCGACGCTGACCGCGGTCGATCCGCCGAACGGGATGTTGAACGTCATCGGGGTGTCCAGCACGAGCGGCTGCGCGACAGTTGCGCCTGCAACAAACCAGAAGTCGGGGATCGATTTGTTTGCAGGATTACTCAGCGCTACGACGTAGACCAGCTTCGCATTCGGCAGCTGGCTTACGTCTATTTCGGCTGCAGCACCGAGAGACGCCAGTGCGACCGAACTCGGATTTGCACCAGTGAGGTCAAGCGAGATATTTTGACTGGTACAAACGATGTTGAAGCCGAATCCAGGCGTAATGGCAGTCAGGTCGGTTACGGAACCGGGGTTTACCAGAGAGACGCTCTTCTGGATGATGTAGTTGAATGCCGACATCCCCTGCGGGGTTACGGGCTGCCAGATCGAATCAAGCTCCGGTACGGATATGATCGACTGCGCCAGTTTCGCAGAGAATTTGAAGCGCGAGCGCCTGTCGATGGACGCCTGGTCTTCAGGTGGTATGTAAGGCTTTTTAGGCCTCATGGCGATGACGTTCGTTCCGCCCTTTCTTTGACGAAACGCCATATCGCCCAGTTTGCCCTGGACTTTTCCAAGGGGTGATTTATTTAATTGTGCCATGTTTGACTCCTTCCGTGAGTTTTTTGCTCCAGAGGCGCATGAGCCTCCGGCTCAATGGCATTGAGTCCTGCGGCATCTCCCCAAAGGGATCCGCCTTTGGCGGACAGGACTTGATTGGTTATTGTCGAGTCGATGCCAACTCGAAAAAAAGCGTCGTGTATTGGTCTGCCAATTTCGCTGACCTGAGTCTTCTCCCACACGGGAGAGGATGTTGGACTCATCCGTCCTGACAAATGGCGGGACCCCGTGGCTGACAAAAAAGTACCTGTCATTGCGGGCGAAGCGTGGCAATCCTTTCCCTGGGTTCTGGCTTCGACGGATTGCTTCGTCACTTCATTCCTCGCAATGACGTTATCCTCCTTCTGGGACGGCCTCGATAAGGGAGAGGGCATCATAAGCCGCGCGGCTTTGATGCGGCTCATGACCGGGGGAATAACGGGGGATAATCGGGAATCAACCGGGAAGTGCGCGGCTTTCAACCGGGAACCATGCGGCTTCGCAGCGGGAAAGAATAGGGAAACGAGTGGCTTTGCACCGAGAATGAAGACGTAAATGTTCAGGAGGGATGCCCGGTCTGTCAGTCGGCTTGCTATGACTCTAATCGATTTCATGAGCTATATATAAGAGAACACTATACCGCCATTTACGCCAACGCAACTGACGAGAATTTGAGGTACTTAGAAGGGGAGACTACCCGATTGAGACTTTGGCGGAACCTTCGCCAAGGAATTTGGCGGGCTGGCCGCCACAAAGATCATCGCATGTCTTTTAGGTGTATGCCGTGTTTCTTGAGGCGATCCATCATCGTCTTCCGGGGCGCGCCGTACTCCATGGCGACATTCATTTGGGTGGGTTTCCGCCTTTTGAGCATCACTCTTGCTTTTGCACTCCTGACATCGTTTACCAACTGTTCTTTCTCAGCACTCAGGATTCTCTCCGTAAGAGGGTGATGACCCTCAGTAATAAATCCCTTTCCGAGGACAAACCTTCTGCCATTCCCTTCGTGCATGAACTTCAAAAAGATTTCCGCATGCTCACGTTCCAGATCCGCAAGTTTGGCATCAGAACTGGTTTTGTAATCTGACATGACTAACCTACACGAATGCAGGATGGTATGCACGAGCGCTTGTGCTTTACCTGCGACAAGATCATAGTTAGAGTAGTTTGTTTTAAGGATTTCAGACTGGTTCAGGGTGTTAGCGCTACCGTTCCGTGGAGTAAGGAAATCACAGGGGAAGGCGTTCACATACATCCTCGTGACTCGAAATACTGAACGTGCTGTCCGCATCATTCCGCATTCATTTTTCAGCCCGTATGCATCATGAATGTTCTTAATCTCAATTACCGCAATGCCCAAAAGTTCTTTTTCCCACAAACAGTCCCCGATAACGTGGTCAATGTCCTCATCGCTTTCCTCCGACGAGGGTGGGGAGCTATCGGCGCTCGCGCTCCGTGAAGGAGGCTCATTTTCGCCAGTCTCGAAAATGTCAGGCGGCAAGATCGCCGGCTCCGACCGTTCCATCCTTTTGCACATAGATTTTCTCTTTGATCTATCCATTATCCGCCTACCTATTCATGCTTGCTTACGACATCTTTTTGTTCCGGATTACATTATTCTGTTTCATGCATCTAAAGCTAACTGATTGAATAACAAATGTCAACAACAATTATGCCATAACTGGTTTATACTAAACAGTGGCGAGCGCGCTGCGAAACGTCATTGATGAATGTGTTGCCGAATGATTTACATTGAGAAGAAAATGGATTCTTCGGTCGTGGAATTTATCCCGCAAAGCGGGACTCCCTCAGAATGACATAATCTAGGGTTTTGTCATTCTGAACGAAACAAAGTGTAGTGAAGAATCCATTCGACAACGCTCTCATGGCATGAGTATACTCCTTCGGAAAACCGGTAACCGAGGCAAACAGTCCAGTAGCGGGCTATTTTGATGCAGGTGAAATGTTCCATCTTAGTGTACTCGAACTCAGGTAAAAAACAACGCATTTGTCATTCCCGCCTGTCCCTTCGGGAGAATCCAAAGGGGTAATGGAGATAGATTCCCGCTAAGAACACGCGGGAATGACGGTTAGAGAATTTATCAAGGTGACTCTCTTTGAAAGTGGCCCACTACCAACAGTCCGACTTTCTTTCTGGCAAACGAGCGGCGTGAGTGCTAAGCACCAAAACACAACGATTATCATTTCGAAGAGTCACGGCTCTTGCGCGCGGCGAGAAATCTTTTATGGAAGTTCACAACAATTTGAGTGGACGTAATCCGCAGAAGATTCCTCTATGCGTGGCCACTGGTAAACAGGTGAGCACTTGATCGGAATGACATGTACTTTTTGCCGTTCTTTCCCTTTAATGCCCAACCCTCTTATCCACCCCGTGCCATGACATGCAAACAGATGAAGTTGCATGTTTTGCAGGCGAGCATTAAGATAATTGTGAAGTAATAAAGCAAAGTTTAGTCCGCAACAAAAAGAGGAGAGACAAGCATGAAAAAAGGGGAAAGAAGCGCAAGCAATGCACTCGGCGACAAGTCGCAGAGCCTGCAAACATTCGAGCTGCACAACCTCCAGCATTACACTCAGGAGAAAGTTTACTCGAATACGGCAAGCAAAGATTTCCATCTGTTCTATGTCGGCAGAGACGACGTCCATGATATACTTAAATATGTGCTTTCACGTGTGAGTGTTTCCCTGTACCTCAATATGTTCGGATACGATGATGACGAACTCAACAACATCATCATGGCTAAGGCGATGGACCCGAGCGTCACCATGTTGATCACACTGGATAAGAGCCAGGCCGGCGGCGTGCATGAGAAACAACTGCTCACATCCAACGTGGCAAAAGATCCGGCAGCGTTCAATACGCATATCGTCAGCGGCAAACAGATGAAACAGTTTGCCATCGGCCAGTCTTCTACAGGTCAGATCACCCATACGAAAGGTTTTGTCGCCGACGGCAAGGTCGGCGCCGAAGGCTCGACGAACTGGTCAACGTCCGGCGAGGGCACGTTTGTGGTTACGGGGAAACCGGGCGGCAAGGGATACAAAGCTCAGAACAATACGCAGTCAATCTTTACCGACCCGGATACGATTAACCGTTTCACGGCGGAATTAATTGCGGAGCACATGGCTGCGCAGGCTCAGACGGCATCAGGGAAGAATTAGGAGCACCATGGTCTTACCGCCATTGTCCCAACGGGCTTCTCCAATGGAGTCGTTCGGACCGTTGGAGTGAGAATCTCCCGGAAACAGAGACGCGGCAATTTCACCGTTCAAAGAGTAATATGGTACATGGAACAGATGAAAAAGCGGATGGCCGATTTGTATGACTCAAGACCGATCGCCATTCACTGATCGCTGACTACCGGTCACTAACCGCTGAAGGCTGATCGCAGACAGCTCGCAGTCGTTGATTCTATCCTCCATGTCGCTTAGTTTTAATCAACCTGGTAAAGGAAGCGTGGTTGATTGGAACAAGCATTCGAGTCAGTTAAACAATTAGTCGAAGACTTCAGGGCGAACGAGCGGGAATTCCTCTCTCCAAAGTACTCGGAATCAGCAGTCCGTCAGGACTTCATAGATAAGTTCTTCGACGCGCTCGGTTGGGACGTTACACACATACGGCAGAAGAATCCATTCGAGTACGAAGTCAGGATCGAGAACAGTATCCCCGGCAACGCGGAAAAGAAAGCCGACTACGCCTTCTTTCTCGCGCCAGACTATGACAATGCGAAATTCTATGTCGAGGCAAAGAAACCCGCGAAAGACCTGAAGAATCCGGGCTCGTTCTTCCAAACGATGTGGTACGGCTGGAATGGAAACACCCCTATTGCCATCCTCACCGACTTCGAAGAGTTCCGCATCATCGATTGCAGGTTCAAGCCTACGATGAAAGATGCACTAAGCCGCGAGCTGGAGTCGTTCCGATATACCGATTACGCCGACGAGGAGAAGTTCAGGCGGATATACTGGCTCTTCTCGCGCGAGGCTGTCGCGGATGGATCGATAGAGAAGTATGCGGCCAAGCTTTCAAAGCCAAAAGGCAAAGCAGTTCGAGGAGTTTCAAAGTCTCAGCCCGTCGATGAAGTCTTCCTCGCCGAGCTTGACGACTTCCGCATGAAGCTCGCAAAGGCGTTCAAGGACTCGAATCAGGAATTGGACGGAGAAAGGCTGACGGAAGCGGTGCAGCGGACTTTAGACCGACTCGTGTTCATAAGATTTCTCGAAGACAAATCGATCGAGCCGGAGAGAGAAATTGTAAAGCTCATCGGGAAGGAAGATGCGTGGGAGTCTTTCAGCAAACTTTGCAAGAGGCTCGACCCGAAATATAACGGGCTCATCTTCAAGCAGCACAAGGTTATCGACAGCGAAGAGTTTAAGCCGCCCAACGAAAAAGTTTTCCACCAGATATGCTACAAGCTCGCTGGTCCTGAATCGCCCTACAACTTCGCGCAGATACCGATCTCGATACTCGGCAGCATTTACGAGCGGTTCCTCGGCAAGGTGGTACATTCGACAAATAAGCGTGCGACAGTGGACGATAAGCCCGAGGTCAGGAAAGCCGGCGGAGTCTATTACACTCCCGATTACATCGTCAAGTACATCGTAAAAGAGACTGTCGGGAAGCTGATCGAAGGGAAGACTCCCGAAGAAATTTCAAAGATGGCATTTGCCGACATCGCCTGCGGATCGGGCTCATTCCTCATCGAGGTTTACAACGTCCTCTTGAAATATCACGAGCGGTATTATGCCGGGCACCCTGAGAAAGCGAAGAAGGGAGACCTCGACGAGCGCGAAGGCGTCAACGTCCTCTCGCTGAAGAAGAGGCAGGAGATACTCGTCAACAATATCTATGGCGTCGATATAGACTACCAGGCGACGGAGGTAACGCAGCTTTCGCTCTACCTGAAGCTCCTCGAAAACGTCACGATGAACGTCGCGTACCAGTTCACGCTGCTGAAGGAGAAGATACTTCCAAACCTTGGCAGGAACATCGTCTGCGGGAATTCGCTAATCGGAACGGACATCGGCGGCGACGGGCTCTTTCCAAACGTCGATAAGAACAAACTGAAGCCGGTGGATTTCAAAGAGGTTTTCCCTGAAGTGATGAATCCTTCGTCAAGCTCAGGAGGCGGTTTCGATGCGGTGGTCGGGAATCCACCGTATGTGAGGATTCAGGGATTTGATAGAACTCAAGTAGAATACTTCACGAAGAATTATCGTGCCGCGTTTAAGAATTATGATATTTATGTTGTCTTCGTCGAAAGAGCGCTTTCATTACTCAGTACAAAGGGGCTGCTCGGTTATATCTTGCCGCATAAGTTTTTCAACGCTCAATATGGCGAACGCTTGCGCGGTGTCATTGCTGAGGGAAGACATGCACGTAAGATCATTCACTTTGGAGATCAACAGGTCTTTGATGGTGCAACTACCTATACATGCTTGCTCTTCTTGAATAAAGAGAGTCGAGATCAATTCACCTTCTGCAAAGTTGAGGATTTGAGTAGATGGAAAACTAATTCCGATTCAATCAATTCGGATGTTGAAGCGAACTCGCTCTCTTCAGCGGAATGGAATTTCGCGGTTGGGCAGAGCGGAGCATTGTTTGAAAAGCTGAAGAATATGGCGACAAAGTTGGGTGATTTTACGGAGAAGATAGCCCAAGGCATTCGAACAAGTGCTAATGAGGTTTACGTCTTGGATTTTGTAAGCGCAGATGGAAAGAAAGTCAAAGCATTTTCTAAGATACTTGGGCGAGATGTTGTACTGGATAAGGATTCGCTCTCGTTTTTCCTTCAAGGACGTGAGATTAGGCCATATGCGATTACTCCTTCAGGAAAGATCGTTATCATTCCTTACAATGTGAATGGTAGGCAAGTCGAATTTGTACCCGAAAAAGATATGAAGGCTAAGTATCCTAACACATACAAATACTTAGAAGCGAACAAAGCATACCTTGAGAAAAGAGAGAACGGCAGAATGAAGGGACATAACTGGTATGCTTACATATATCCGAAGAATTTAGAACTAATGCGTCAACCAAAAATTCTCGTGCCAGACATTGCCGACCGAGCTTCGTTTGCTTTCGATAGGCGTGGGGAGTTTGCATTCACAAGCGGCTATGGCGTAACGTTGAAAGCAAGAGTCCAAGAATCGCCCGATTATATTCTTGCACTCCTCAACAGTAAAGTTCTTGACTTCTATCTGAAAAAGATTAGCACCACCATGCGAGGTGGTTTCTTCCGTTATTTCACACAATTCATGGAGCAGTTGCCTGTACGAGGTATCGACTTCTCTGATTCTGCCGACAAAGCCCGTCACGACCACATCGTCAAACTTGTCGAGCGCATGTTGACGGCGAAGGAAGAGTTGAGCAAAGCCAAGACTGAAGCCGAGACGACTCGCCTTGAACGCGAGTGCGAATCCCTCGACCGCCAGATTGATCAGGCTGTGTATGAGCTTTATGGCCTGACGGAGGAGGAGATAAGGGTGGTGGAAGGAAAATAAGATGGCGCGGTCTAAACATCATCACAATACTAGGAGACCCAGAGAGACAACTGTTTACTTTGACTTGGGTACTCCTAAACCCGTAAATGGTGCGACCATTAACCCCAGGACAGGAAAAGTAGCTTTGACATACAATGGCGTTCGTGTCGTACCTGCTAAGGTTGGCACAAGAGTCGGTTACCAACGCAATAAGGGAATGAAATCTACTGTTCAAGTGGACGTTGATCCAAGGTATCTTTGTGTTAGTCCCAATTTTGCTCTTGAGCAATATGGTTCCATTTTTGCGGTGGATACAAATACCAGACAATATGGAAATGATAAAATATCGGTCACTTCAATCGTACACGGCAAACCAAGCTCACTGAAGATCCCTGAGAAGACGGCGATCTCGATTTTTGAACGACAAGCCCTTGAGTTTAGAAATACCTCATTCGAGCCCGAAAAAGTTGGCTGGCACGAAGTAATAGTTGGTTTGCAGAAGTGTCCGGGGTACCATGATGGGATGCAGATTGCCTTAATCGTTGATTCGGATTTGGATAATCTTGCTGCGTTCAACGCTCGCGTGAAGCCAATCCTAAACAATCATTACCTCCCGCCAAACTTTACGCTTCTGTATGCAAGCGCAGATACACAGGGGGATAGCATAGCAAACAAGATGATAGCAATGGCAGACAAAGATGCAAAAGAAGTATTGACCAAAGTGATTGGCGAAAACGCATTTGAGGAGAGCTTTAAAAAAGACAGCGAACTTTATACTTATCTACGCCCATGGCTGAGAGAAAAAATGTAACCATGGCTGAAATGTTGGCGGAGAAGGAGATAAAAGTGGTGGAGG
>JBAPNE010000076.1:0-5558 GCA_049278975.1 Candidatus Kryptoniota bacterium | reverse complement strand
CGCTTGAAGGGGGGGCAGGACAATCCATGAACTTTACATGGCAATTCGGAGTAAGCACGTATTATAGAACTTTTCAGATTGGTTTTGCTGAGCCATGGGTTATGGACACACCGACATCTTTAGGAGTGAACATTTTCGATACGCAGCAGATCTATGGCTATAGTTTGGACATGGCCGGCGGATCGGTCAGTGTTGGGCGCAGGCTAAGATGGCCCGACGATTATTTCCGTATCGATTGGATTTTCACGGGCGAAAAAGATGCCATCGCTAACGGAACTCCTTACGGATACTTAGACGGCGACTATAGCAAATTTGGTGTGACGCAAGTGATCTCCAGAAACAGCACCGACAACCCGACTTTTCCGACGATCGGTTCAACCGTTTCGCTGAGTGATGAAATAGCCGGACCACCGGTTCTGCCCGGACAAATAAATTTTCACAAGCATGTTTTTGCTGCCGACTGGTATTCGCAGATGTTCGGAACAGATAAAGTTGTGCTTTACAGCAGCACTACTTTTGGCGTTGTAGGAATAATCACGACCAACCATCTTCCGCCTTTGCCGTTAGATGAATTTTTTATGGGCGGCACCGGCCTCGGTTACATTGCAACGACACCTCTACGCGGTTACGACGACAGAGTTGTTGGCCCAAAATCTCCAGATACTCCGTCAGGAAATCCGCTTGGCGGAAAAGTTATGTTCAAGCAGACGTTTGAAATGCGGTTCTCAGTGTTGACAGACCCCATACCGCTTTATCTTCTCCTGTTTGCGGAAGGCGGGAATGTTTATCAAGATTTTCATCACACTGATATATTTCAGCTAGCTCGCTCGGCAGGATTCGGAGCACGCGTTATGATTAACCCTATCGGCATGGTAGGCTTTGATTATGGTTATGGTTTTGATTCCGTCGCACCGAATTATCCTCCTTCCGGCTGGCATTTCGATTTCCAATTCGGAAAAGGATTCTAATGTTTAAAAATGTTAATTTTACATCAAACAAAAAAATGAGGTTAGAAGTGAAGGAAAAATCTGTTGTTTTAATTTCCGTGGCAGTAATCTTGTCGGCGCTCGGATTTATGTTTGCGGTATCGCCGAATAATACTCCATTAAAAATCGGCTATGTAAACTCCGTCGTAATTCTTAATCAACTTCCCGAGGCACAGGCAGCACAAAGAAAACTCGATGCGCTGATGAAATCATGGAGCGACACGGTTAACCAGATGTCGCAAGATTACCAATCTAAAGTTGACGCCTATACAAAGCAGTCAGCCATGATGACCGACCAGGCTAAACAGCAAGCGCAGCAGGATCTCTCGACCCAGCAGCAGCAGATCCTTGCATATCGACAGGAAAAAGTCGCCCAGGGCGGCGAGTACGACCAGTATCGCGAGAAGCTGATGAAACCGATCCGCGATAGAGTCGTTAGCGTAATTACTCAAGTGGCGAAAGAGCAGAAGATGCAATATGTTATCGACAGTCGTGAAGACCTGGCGGTTATCCTCTATGCAGAAAAGGATTTCGATATTACTTATGACGTTTTGAAAATTTTGAATCGTGAAGGTAAATGAGGTTTTATGAAAATAGGGATTTCAAAAATTTGGATCTCTGTTTGTGCCATGATGCTTTGTTCGAGCGTCTTCGCACAGCAGAAGATAGGCTGGATAGATTCACAGGAAATCATGAAGCAGTTCCCGGATGCGGTCGATGCACAAGGTAAGCTTGACGCTCTCGTTGCACAGTGGCAGGGCGATATAAATAAACTCCAGACCCAGTTCCAGCAAGAAGCCGATGATTACCAAAAAAGACGCCTGGTACTTCCCGAACAAGCTCAAGTACAAGAAGAAAACAAGCTGAGCGACATGCAGAAGAAAGTCGTTGACCTGAGAAACCAGAGGTTCGGACAGAACGGAGATCTTTACCAGCAGCAAAACACACTCATGCGGCCGGTGCAAGAGAAGATAATGCAGGCAATCCAGGATGTCGCCAAGGATGGTGACTACGATTACATCTTCGACAAAAGTGGAGAGGTACTCTTAATGTATTCTAATCCGAAGTACGACCTTACTCAGCAAATACTCGACAAGCTGAAGATTACAACCAATAAGCCGGGAATGACCTCTCCAGGATTGATTTCGCCGTCCTCAAATCCCGGCCATTGATGAAAGTCTTCGAGATAGCCCGTGTAATCGGAGCGAGGGTCGTTGGAGATGCCGACGTCGAGATAACCGGAATCGGAAAAATCGAGGACGCAAAAGCAGGCGAGATAACTTTTCTCGCGAATCCCAAGTATGAGAAGTACGTCGCTGACACGAGAGCATCTGCCGTAATCGTTTCGGAAGATTTTAAAACCGAACGAACGGACATAGTTCTTCTGCGCGTAAAGGATCCATACACGGCCTTTGTTTTTGCACTGAAGGATATGGTACCTCGGCACGAACTTCTCCCATCAGGTATCCATCTGGCAGCACATATTTCTCCGGACGCAACAATTGGGAAGGACGTACGGATTGGCGCCGGTGCCACCATCCTTGACAAAGCAAAAATCGGCGCCAGGGTTATGATTTTGCCCGGCACCGTAATCGGAGAAGGCGTCGAAATCGGTGACGGCTCGGTCATTTATTCAAACGTCACCATTTATTCAGGATGCAAAATCGGTAATAGTGTCACGATACATAGTGGTACAGTAATCGGAAGTGACGGGTTCGGTTTCGCGCCGAAAGCCGACGGGAGTTACGAGAAAATTCCGCAGTTAGGCATAGTTGTGATTGAAGATGATGTCGAGATCGGTTCGAACTGCTCGATCGACCGTGCCACTTTAGGAGAGACTAAAATTTGTAAAGGTGTCAAGATTGATAACCTCGTCCAGGTCGCACACAATGTTGTTATCGGCGAGAACACCGTTGTCGCAGCACAGAGCGGAATCTCCGGCAGCACGAAGATCGGCAAGCACTGCATGATAGGCGGGCAAGTCGGTTTTGCCGGTCACCTTGAGATTGCCGACAACACAAGCTTTGGCGCACAATCCGGAATCGCCAAGTCTATCAAGGAGCCAGGCAAAACATATTTCGGTTATCCGGCAAAAGAAATTCATGAGACCCTGCGGATTTGGGGAGCTTGGGAAATGCTCCCGAAACTTATCCGCGAGTTCACGGAACTTCAGCATAAAGTCGAAGAATTAATAAACAAGGGAAAAGTGGTTCATAGATCGTAGCTCGTTACTCATTGTTCTCCGTCCACAGCCATGGTCTATGAGCTAACATAAAGGAGTAAGCTTATAGATGCTTGTTCAGCAACGCACCATTTCAAATAAAGTTTCAATTTCCGGCATTGGACTTCATACCGGATGTAAATCTACAATTACATTTCTTCCGGCGCCTGAAAGTCACGGCATAATTTTCCGCCGCACCGATGTCGGAGGCAATCCGGAAATTCCAGCACTTGCAGACTTTGTTGTCGATGTATCACGCGGCACTACTCTCGGTATCGGCGATGTCAAAGTGCACACAGTGGAACATGTCCTTGCGGCCGTGGCAGGCTTGGAAATAGACAACATAACAATTGAGGTCGATGCGCCCGAGCCGCCTGTGGGTGACGGCAGTGCAAAGCCGTTCGTCGATGTATTGATGAATGCAGGATTCACACAGCAGGATGCGGCGAAAGACTATCTCATAATCGATCAGACGGTGGAATATAAAAACGAAAAAAAAGACGTTGACATGGTGGCTCTTCCGTTAGATGATTTTAGAGCAACCATCATGATCGATTATAAAAACCCTGCGCTCGGAAGCCAGCATACCGGACTTTTCTCTCTGGAGGAAGAGTTCGTCACGGAATTTTCTTCGGCACGGACATTTTGTTTTTTGAAAGAAGTCGAGATGCTGCGGGAAAACGGACTCATCAAAGGCGGAAACTTAGACAATGCTATCGTCATCGTCGATGACGAGATGACCCATGAAGAACTCAAGAAATTAGGAAACAAATTAGGAATCAATGGCTCGATAATTCTCGGCTCAACGGGAATTCTAAACGACAAAACGCTTCGTTATAAAAACGAGCCGGCGCGTCACAAACTTCTCGACCTCATCGGCGATCTTGCGCTTGTTGGTGCGCCGATGAAAGCTCAGATACTTGCCGCACGGCCGGGGCACCCGCATAATGTCGAGTTCGCAAAGAAAATCCGAAAACTCTACCAACAGAAAAAAATCGTAAAAAAGTACCAGTTCACAAAAACTGCCGGCGTTATCTTCGACATTGAAGCAATAAAAAGAATCCTTCCACATCGCTACCCGTTTTTGCTGGTCGATAAAATTGTCGATTTCAAGTTGGACGAAAAAGTTGTCGGGATAAAAAACATTTCTTCGAACGAGCCGTTCTTTCAGGGACATTTCCCATCGAAACCGATTATGCCGGGTGTCCTGATTGTCGAGGCCATGGCACAGACCGGAGGAATACTTCTTCTGAACGGGCTGGAAAATCCTGACGGCAAATTAGTTTATTTCATGGCGCTGAATAATGTAAAATTTAGAAGGACGGTCGCGCCGGGAGATCAATTGGTGATGCAAGTCGAGATGATTTCAAGAAGGAGCAAGATGGCAATATTGGTAGGGAAAGCTTTCGTGGACGGAACTCTTGTGGCTGAAGCGGAAATGACTGCAGCTATCGTCGATGCCAACGGTGAACCTTCAGGTGGAAAGTAAAATCGTTTATGCCAACTTCAATTGATCCGAGAGCTGTCGTCAGCCCGAAGGCACAGCTTGGAAACAATGTAACGGTCGGGCCTTTCACAATTATCGAAGATGATGTCGTCATCGGCGATGGCTGCAGGATAGCCTCGAATGCGCTGATCGCCAACGGCGCGCGCATCGGGAGAAATTGCACCATCCACCATGGCGCTGTAGTCTCAAATGCGCCGCAGGACTTGAAATATGCGGGCGAGATAACCTTAGCTGAAATCGGCGACAACACCATAATACGAGAGTTCGTTACTGTGCATCGTGGCACGGCGGAAACCGGAAAAACAGTTGTCGGCAGCGATTGCCTCCTCATGGCAAACGCCCATGTTGCGCATGACTGCAGAGTCGGCAACAAATGTATTTTATCGAACGTCGTCGCGCTCGGCGGACACGTTACGCTCGGCGACTGGGTAATTATCGGCGGCTTGACGCCGGTTCACCAATTTGTGCATATCGGCTCGCATGTCATGATCGGCGGCGGATTTAGAGCCGTGCAGGATGTTCCACCTTACGTTCTCGGGGGCCGCGAACCGCTGCGATATGAAGGCGTGAACAAAATCGGCCTTCGAAGGCGCGGCTTTACGCAGGAACAAGTTAAATCGATTGAGAATGCCTATCATGTCCTCTACTTTTCCGGATTAATGTTCAGCGAAGCGGTTAAGAAAATCGAAAACGATTTCCCGCATTCGGTAGAAATCTGTACCATCTTAGAGTTCATGAAATCTTCTTCACGCGGCATCATTCGCCCTTGATCGTGAGCGATGTTGTGCGGTGGATTTGCATCGACACGGGGGAGCATGACGGGAAGTTTAACATGGACTTCGAC
>JBAPNE010000075.1:0-7412 GCA_049278975.1 Candidatus Kryptoniota bacterium | reverse complement strand
TTCCACCACTGATTACACAGCAGACTTCAAATTGGAGAATCGTTTCTACCGTCTGCCGAAGTTTACAGTTTCGGGCATGGTCACGGATACGCTCGGCAATCCCGTGAAAGGCTCATGGGTGGTTTTTGCGCGGGCGGGATTTGTATTCAACAATGCGAGGTACGACCAAGCTGATTGGGAAACCGATGTTGACTACCGCGCATTTTTTGATGCAGCTATTGGTGAGAAGCTTATAAGCCACGATTTCCGACTCGACGGCGCATCATCGTTTGTTTTCAAAACTTACGTTGACAGTAACGGTGTGTACCAGGATACGCTGCCCGAAGGTAACTACGTTGTCTTCGCTAAGGCAAACGGCTACTACAGGACTTTCTTTAACAATCAATCATCCATGTTATGCGCAGGCATACTCAGGCTTACGAGCGACACCACAAACATTAATTTCAAATTGATTTCCATCCCACCTGTTGTGCTCGGTCAAATCAGCGGCTCTGTTCTCGATTCGACTAGCGGTGTCGGCGTTGCGGCGAGGATGATAGCTTTCAGAGACGTTTGGGATTATAAGGACACCCTGAAGATGCATGTGGCAGGTGCTTACTTTGCAGATGCGGACAGCACAGGCGCTTATGAGTTTGATAACCTACCCCCGGGGTATTACAAAATTCTTGCGATCCCAATCGGGAGCTACGCGCCATCATTCTACAGCCTGACCGGTCCGACTGTCAGATGGGGCAAAGCGACTGCGGTGCAAATAGATGGAAACATAACCACCGGAGTAAATATCTATGTAATGCCGCTCCCCGATTCATCTACCGGTGACGTCTCGATTAATGGTACAGTTACATCTAGCATCACGCATTCCGGGGTCAGCGGTGCCATTGTCTATTCGGCCGATGCGAACGGAAATATTCTGGGATACGGTATAACGGACGGCAGTGGTAGCTATACGATTACTGGCACGGCTCCGGGAACATTTAATGTGTTCACCGATGCAGTGGGATATACATCGAGAGGATCAAATTCCTCAAGCCCTGCTTACAATTCGAATGGCACTCCGGAGCCTTCTACTACGAATCTTTCAGTCACTCCGGAAACGCCGACCGCTGTCAAAGTGCCACCGGTTCAACCGACGACCTACTCTTTGGAGCAGAACTACCCGAACCCATTTAACCCGACGACTCAAATTGCATTCAACATCGCACAGGCGGAGCATGTGAACGTTACGATATTCAACATACTCGGTCAAAGGATCGCCACGATTATTGATGCCGAAATGAGTCCGGGGGCACACGTTGCGATGTGGGATGGTCGCAATCAGCACGGCGAAGTTATGCCGAGCGGAGTTTACTTCTATAGATTATCGACGCCAAATTTCACGGCTGTAAAGAAAATGGTTTTACTGAAGTAAAGTTGTCCCTATCGACCCTTCTACCCTGGAGGCGGGCGGAGAAATCCGTCTGCCTCCTTTTTTGTTATACTTGTTTCCTATCTTGAACGCCAGTAAATTTTTTATGACAATTTTAATCTCGAGCTTTTCGTAGGAGGGACATTGGAAAAAGAGAAAATTTCAACGTCGAAGTTCAAAACGCTCATTGGCATTATGGCTGTGTTTGCCGTTCCGACAAGTGTCTCAATAGGCCAATCTCAAAGCATCGACTCAACTGCCGTAACGAGGACCGTTCAATCCGCACTATCGAAAGATACTTTAGTGGTACACCATGATACGCTCAGTAATTCTGCAGATACGTTTGCCGCAAGAAAGGACACTCTTGCAGCCCGGAGAGATACACTCGACATAATCACAAGCAACGAGACTCTCAACACAATACCGGGTTTTCGCGTTCAACTTATGTCTACACAAGATCTTTCAGAAGCAATCGACGCAAAGGCAAGGGCTGATGGTCTCTTGAACAGTTATAATGTTTACATCATTTATGATTCGCCTTACTATAAAGTCCGGGCAGGAGATTTTCGCGCAAGGTATGATGCGAATCAAGCGGCTGATTACATTGCTGCTCACGGATTCCATGAAGCATGGTTGGTTCCGGATAATGTATTTAGAAATCCGGGACGAAAGAATGGCCTAAAAGATTCCATAGCCAGGTAAGCCGGATGACTCCAGACAGTGTCTTGATAAGTTTTAAGGAGTGACAATTGTGAAATTAAAATATATCGCGATGACTTCTTTACTATTCTTTGGATTTACATATGCTGGTACAGACTCAAGGTTGTCCAAAGCTTACCGCCAAGATAAGGGCGGTTGGATTTACATCCACGTTGAAGGCTCGCCCGTCGAAGTAGGTTATCAACACGGATTTTTGCTCGCTACGGAGATTGACGATGCAGTTAAGACGATGAAATTTTACCTCAGCCATGCGACCCGAAAAGATTGGAGCTTTTACAGAGAAGCTGCTGAAAAGATACTTTGGCCGAAACTGACTGACGAATATAAAAATGAAATCGAGGGAATTGCTGAAGGCCTGACTGCCAACGGAAAAAAATATGACAAGATCGATATCACGGCTTTGAACGGATGGATTGAACTGGCGCAGTATTATTTGCCCGCACTAAGGGCAAAAAAAATAGAAGGAGCGGATATAGACAAGGCCCCGGGCAGCTGCAGCGCATTCATTGCAACGGGCAGCTACACTTCCGACGGGAAAATTGTCATGGCACATAATAACTGGATCGATTACATCATAGGTGAAAGATGGAACATTATTGAAGATATTGTGCCGGAGAAAGGAAATGAAATCTTAATGGACACTTTTCCCGGCTTCATTCATAGCGGTGACGATTTTGCAGAGAACAGTGCAGGGATTCTAATAACGGAGACGACAATTGCGCAGTTCAAAGGTTTTGACGAAAATGGACTCCCTGAATTCATGCGCGCGCGGGAAGCCGAACAATATTCCAATACCATCGACGACTTCGTGAAAATCATGACCACAGGGAATAACGGCGGCTACGCGAACGACTGGCTCATCGGGGATACTAAGTCTAATGAGATAGCGCGGCTCGAGCTCGGGTTGATGAATCACAAATTGTGGCGGACGAAAGACGGCTATTATGCCGGCTCCAACTTTCCGAGCGACGAAAAGTTGATCAAAGAGGAAACAACTTATAAGGCTGATAATATTTACAGCTCTATGAACGACAGGAAAGCTCGCTGGGAAAAGTTGATGGAGAATTATAAGGGAAAAATCGATGCGAAGCTTGCTGAACAATTCATCGGCGATCACTTCGATCAGGATCGCGGAAAGGAAATGGATAACGCATGTGTTTTGTGCGGGCACACCGATGAAGATCCGCTTGGGGTGAGACAATGGGGCTGGAGGCCATTTACTCCGGCAGGAGCAGTACAGGGAAAAGTTACGACAGCCGAGATGGCAAGCAAGCTGGAGTTAGAGGCGCACATGGGACATCCATGCGGAGAGAGCTTCATTGCTTCCAAATTTTTTGAAGCCCATCCGAATTACAAATGGGAATCGAAGTATTTACATGACATGGTCTCTTATCCTTGGACGTTGTTTGCGGTGAAGAAGTGAAAGTTCATTCAAATAGGCGGATGGCACGGAAAGTGTCCGGATTGCCAAATGGACTGAGCTTTGAACCGTCAGTAGATTTCTAACTATATGTTGCTAAGAAGAATTTCTGTTTTCATTCTTGGGATGATATTTTACGGCTGCTCTCACGGCCTTGAACCTCCGGCCGCTCCACTGACTCAAACAGGCTTTGGTGGTACAGTACATTTCATCTCATCCTGGCCGCCGGCAGACAGCGTGTATGATATTCGAGTTGTGGCATTTTATAATTATCCGCCGCAGAATATTATCAACGAAGTGCTCTCAGGTCAGGCAGAAATCTATCCACCTATTGGCGCACCCGCCCCAACCCTATTCGCTGATTCATTGACTTATTCTTTCGTCCTGAAATCATCGTCGACGTTTCGATATGTGGTTGTCGCGATGCAATATGGGGCAAATGTCTCTGCCGATTGGAAGGTGGTCGGGGCTTACGGATATTCAAATGGCGTAGGCAACCCGGATTCAGTTGTTGTTCCCGAAAATACATTTGTGAATGGAATAAACATAGATGTCGATTTTGAAAATACGCCTCCTACTCCCGGCAGTAATTCTATTGCTGCTGTTTCCAAATAGAGGTCTTCCGCAAGTCGTAGATTCTGTTCGCGGGACAAAATTATACGGCGTGATTCTCTCCGCGGAAGACTCATCCTCGATCGCAGGGGCGACGGTCGTAATTCAATCACAGGACGGTCGACATCGCGTCAAGTTAGGTGCGCTAACCAAGTCGGACGGCTCCTTCGCCTTTGAGAAACTGAGTGGGGGCGACTACAAAATTTCCGCATCCATGATCGGGTTTAAGAATTTTGAGGAAAATCTTTCGCTGGGTAACATGGAACAAAAAAGAATTGAAATATTTCTTCAGCCGCTTCCTATCGAGACCCAGCAAGTCGTGGTCACAGCGAGCAAGCACGAACAAAGTTTGGCTGAAGTCCCGGTAAGCATGAGCCTTTTAAGTTCAACTGCTATCGAACGGAGGAACAATCTTTCTCTGGACGATGCACTGCGTTATGTTCCGGGCGTAAACTTTGTCCAGGACCAAGTCAACATTCGCGGCTCGAGTGGATATGCCCGCGGAATTGGAAGCCGGGTGCTGCTGCTTATTGATGGAATACCGCTTCTCTCCGGCGATACCGGAGGAGCTAATTGGGAATCGATTCCGATGTCGGACGTAGATCATGTGGAAGTTGTTAAAGGAGCAGGCTCCGCTCTTTATGGCTCGAACGCACTCGGTGGAGTTATCGACATAATTACAAAAAATGGTATGGATGCCAATGAGACGAATGTGAAATTGTACGGCGGTTCATACGAACAACCACGGTACAGCGAGTGGCAATGGTCGAGCAAGCCAAGGTTTTTTCAAGGGGGATCTGTAACCCATTCGTTCGCGTCGGGCGAACTTGGGCTCGGAGATTTTGGGCTGACAGCATCGTTGATGTATAATAAAGATGATGGTTACATAGAAAACGACGGCTATGATAATTTGAATCTTTTTATGAAATCTGCTGGAACCGTTGGGGAGAACCAGACTCTTAAGATCTTTGGCAATGTCTTCACGCAGCACACCGGCAGTTTTCTTTATTGGCAGGACTTGAGCCATGCGCTTCAACCTGACAGCAGTTCCTTAGGTGAATGGGTGAGTTCAACAAGAGCGAACCTCGCAGGAATATATACGAATGCCGTAAGCGGCCGGTTTCTTTATGTAATTCGCGGAAGCTATTATTTCAATTACTGGTACGATAATTTTGGGCAGACTCCGAGTGGTATTGGTGACTCTTCGACGTCAAACGTCGGATATTTGGAGTGGCAGGGAATACTGAATATTGACACGCTGACGATATTTACATTTGGCTTAGAAGGTGAGTCGGATTTCATGAATTCAAATTTATTCACAACGGAACAAAGTAATTCCGGAGCTGCCTATTCCCAGTTAGAAAAAAGATTCGATCAGCTGCGTACCACGATAGGTGCGAGATACGATTATGAGAAGATACAGACCAAGGCGGCATTCAACCAATTCAATCCGAAGCTTGGACTAGTTTATGAACTTGGAGACGAAACTTCACTTAGAGCTTCGGTCGGGACGGGTTTTCGTGCGCCGAGCCTGGGTGAAGTTTATTCCAATACGCAAACCGGTGGAGTGTCGATCGTACCGAATCCGGATTTGCTTCCCGAGAGAAGTTTATCGGAAGAAATCGGTGGAAGGATTCCGGTTTCATGGTACGGTCTTTCGGGAAACCAGTTCGCGGGGATCGATGCGGCGATTTTCCAAAATGATTATTGGAATATGATAGAGCCGGAGTTTACTTCTAACGGGCAAATAGAATTTGAGAACGTTACCCGCGCACGCATTCAGGGATATGAAATTGATCTCACGAGCAATGCTGGTACGGATTTTTTAATCTTGAATGCAAGCTACACTTATATTTATCCGCGGGATATTTCAGAAAATACTATCTTGAAATATCGCTCGCGTGAGATTTTCTACGCCTCCGCCGATTTTTCGGTTTCCATTTTTAGGGCGTCGGTGGATTTTAGATATCTTTCAAAGTTCGAGAATTATGACCAGCAGCTTGTGCAATCGGGAATTGTAAAAGATGGCGATCAGCGTGTGCCGGCATACGTCACGGATGTTCGTGCGGGAGTCGATTTGACTTCCGCCGGTTATCCCGTTGAGATTAGTTTTATCGTTAACAATGTGTTCGATTATTATTACGTCGAGATGATAGGGAATGTCGCCCCGATAAGAAATTATTCAATGGTGGTGTCGATAAAATTTTAAGCATGCCGACCTTTATTTTGTTATCACTCCTTCAACAAATATCGGCCGCGTTCCTCTTACCGTCTTGTACCATTTCGGAATCGCATCGAAGAGAATCACGACGACGCTCCCCATTATCACTGCTGTGAGAATTAAATTCAGGTAGCCGGGTAACTCGACTCCGGGTTTCGTCGTCATCGGATAATAAATGTTTGCCATGTTCATCCAACCCGCGGTCAGCGTCGTGGTTCCGACAAAGAGCATAGGCACAATTGTAACCCAAGCGTATTTGGCTCTCCCGCGATTTATAATGTATGTCGTTCCAATTGCGAGTGCGACTGTTGCAAGAAGCTGGTTCGCCGTCCCGAACATGGGCCAGATTGTGGCAATCGTGCCGGTATAAATGAAATATGCCCATCCGGCCACGATGACCGTGCTCGTTATAATTGTTCCGGGCATCCAGCTTGTTTTCGCAAACGGTTTATAGATTTTGCCGAGCGCTTCCTGGAGCACAAATCTTCCTATTCTTGTTCCTGCATCGATCGTTGTCAAAATGAAAAGCGCTTCGAACATGATAGCAAAGTGGTACCAGTATGCCATCAGATGCTTCAGGCCGGGAATCGAAGAAAAGATTTGTGCCATCCCTACCGCAAGCGAGACCGCGCCTCCTGTTCTGCCTGCGAGCTGCTCGCCGACTTCTTTCGACAATGCCGGCAAATTAGAAATATTAAATCCCATCAACTTCAGTTGCCCGGCGATGGCTGCGAACTTCTCGACCGGAACGTTTATTGAAAAGTAATCGAGAGGGAAGAGGCTTGTCGCGGCGATCAACGCAAGTATTCCGACGAAACCTTCACAAAGCATTGCAGTAAATCCGATCGTTCTGATATGCGATTCTTTTGAAACCATCTTCGGCGACGTTCCAGAGCTGACGAGCGCATGGAATCCTGAGATTGCTCCGCAGGCAATTGTTATGAACAGGTAAGGAAATAATTTGCCCGGAATGATCGGGCCGCCGCCGTTGACGTACAATGTGAACGCCGGCATTTTCAAGGTCGGTGCAACTA
>JBAPNE010000074.1:0-1975 GCA_049278975.1 Candidatus Kryptoniota bacterium | reverse complement strand
CACAGAAAACAAAGGAGATAATAAATGGCTGAAATAATTAAACGAAAACTCATCTACGGATTTGGAGCCTTGGCAGTGATAGCATTTGTCTTTGCCTTAACAATGGGCTTATCATTCGGAAAGTTCGGCAGCTCAGCGAAAGATGTTAAATTGGGCGCCACAGATCCGCCGATTGCTCAACTCCCGCCGGCAGTGGAACAGTTAAGCAATGCATTTATCACTGTGGCACATGCCGTTACGCCGGCAGTCGTGCAAATACGAGTCACGTCAACACCAAAAGCAGTGAACGTCCCGAACGGGCAGAATGCTCCTGACAATACGTTCAAATTCTTTTTCGGACCTGATTTCCCTTTTCATAATTTCAATATGCCTTCACCGCAGCCAACTCCAGAAAAAGCGCTTGGCTCCGGCGTGATCGTGAATCCCGACGGGTACATTATCACAAACAACCACGTTGTCCAAGACGCGGATCACGACGGGATCAAAGTGACTCTTCTGGACAAAAGAACGTTCGATGCAAAGCTGATCGGGCGCGACCCGACGACCGACATAGCAGTCATAAAGATCAACGGCAGCAACCTTCCAGTCGCTTCATTGGGAAATTCAGACAGCGTCCATGTAGGTGAATGGGTGGTCGCAATTGGAGATCCAATGGAACTTGACTACACGGTTACACAAGGAATTATCAGCGCGCTCGGACGAAACATAAACATTATTCGAAATCAATATGGCATTGAAGACTTTATCCAAACCGATGCAGTCATAAATCCCGGAAACAGCGGCGGCCCTCTCGTCGATCTCCATGGTGAAGTGGTTGGAATCAATACCGCCATCGCGACAAACACTGGAACCTATGAAGGCTATGGCTTTGCCATCCCGATTAACCTCGCGCACAAGGTCGCATTGGATTTGATCGATCATGGCAAAGTAATTCGCCCATACATAGGCGTTCAAATTCAAGATATCGACCAAACGATGGCAAAAGCTCTTGGGATGAACGACGCTAGAGGTGTGCTGGTACAGTCGATTCAAGACAATTCACCTGCCGAAGAAGCCGATATCAAAGCGGGCGATGTAATTTTGAAGTTTGCCGGTCAAAAAATTGAGCACGCCAACCAGCTTCAGTCTCTGGTTGCATCGAAAAGCCCAGGCGATAAGGTTGATGTCGAAATCTTACACGACGGAAAGACCGAACAAAAAGTTGTAACTCTAAAAGAAAGAAACGGAGAAGAATTCGCTTCTAATGACAACGAGTCAGGAAGCACTGCGACCACGTTGCAATCACTTGGGCTATCAGTCCAAGACGCGGACAGGGCGACTCTTGATAAGTATGATGCCAAGCATGGTGTGCTTGTGACCGCTGTTTCTTCCAGCAGCGAAGCTGAAGGCCGCGGACTCCAACAAGGAGACCTAATCACAAGCATTGACAACAAACCGGTGAATTCTGCCAGCGAAGTGGAAAAAATTGTGAGCGAACATAAAGCCGGCGATGCACTTCTCTTCCGCATAATCACATCGAACAAAGTGAATGCATATCTTGCTCTTGAAATCCCGGAGAAATAAATTTTTCCACCGCTCCATATTGCAAAGCCCGTCCACCCGGACGGGCTTTTGCTAGTTTGCACCCTCTATGTTTATCCCGGACATCGGACTAATATTTATTTATTTCTGGGAACTACGTCAGTAATAATTGTTGTTCCATTGTGCGTAAAACCAAAGGAAATAATAACCAAATTAAGTTCAGCATGAACGGTCTTTAAAAAATTTCATCAGCGACGAAAAATATCACGACGAATTTGCAGACTCATTTTGCATCCATTCCCGCAGATAACCAGCAACGGCAAATAATTCCTGAAACGAGAAACATGAATTTCCCAAACTTCCCAAATAAACAAAGATATGCGGGGATCCTGAACGCATCCAACTTACTTGCCCAGCGTGGTACAAACGCAGCAACGCTTGTCAGGGGTGCAAA
>JBAPNE010000073.1:0-34099 GCA_049278975.1 Candidatus Kryptoniota bacterium | reverse complement strand
GTGGGTGCCCTCCTGAACGAGTCGTGCTTCCGCCGCGATCCAGAAAGGATTAGAGATCGTTCCCGCCAAAGGCGAGATGCGGCCTGCTTTCATCGTTCACGAGCCGGGCTCCCATAATTTTTTACTTAGAAGTTCTTTCACGTGTGACCACGGCAACGTTACGGCTTAAACTAAATTAATATTTTAAAGAACTTAGCTTGCTTCGATCGGAAAATTTTCTCTCAGGTAACTCAAGACTCCAACAAGGTCCGCTATCTCTACACCTTCACTCTGCACATGTTCCTTCAAGTCAAATAATTGCTCAGCTATATTTAGGGCCGCTATCACTGCAATTGTCGAAGTCGGTGCCCCTGGGTTTTTTTCAATCAATTCATTTAATAAAGAATCTACATAAGCTACTACTTTGAGTGCTTTCTCTTCATTTTCCACCCGAAGCGGGTATTCTCTACCTAAGATGGTTACTCTTATACTTTTCTTTTCCATCTTCAGCTCCGTGGTCAAAAAAGATTTAGTTGGTGATCGATTTTCGAAATCAAATCTCTCGCCGTTTCTATTAAACGGTTCTTCTCTTTTTCCTCAAGCCCATTTGTTGAAACGGGATCTCTCGAAGTCAATATTTTTTCTAGATCGGATATTCGAGACCTCAGCTTTTCGATTTCACCATTTGCTTTTGCGAGATTTTGTTTCATCGATTCGTTCTCACTGCGGACGACACTGAGAATATCGACAGCTCTTCGCACTTCATTCCACAACTCGCCAAGAAGCTGCTTCTTCATTGAAAGCGTCGCCTGCTCATCTGGAGTATTTGTATCGATACTCATCAGTTCTTCTGTTTCCTTAACGTTGCGGAAAATTGTTTGGAGAGTGAATCTTCAGCGCGGTTTATGAACTGTGCGATGTCACCATCGTTCAAAGTTCGTTCTTCGCTTCCGAGAGCGACGCTGAAAGCCACGCTCTTTTTTCCTTCCGGAATTCCCTCACCGGAGTAAATGTCGAAAACAGAAATGCCGCGCACCATGTCGCTCGCGGCATTCTTGAGGGCTTTCGTCAACTCGCCCACCGATGTTTCAAGGTTAACAATGAACGCGAGATCAATAGAAGCGGACGGAAATTTTTGGATTGGTTGATACCTCTTTACTTCTTTCTTGTCCGCCAATTGCATGCTCGCTAAGTTCAATTGAGCAAAATAAACATTCGGCTCAATATCAAACTTTGCTGAAGCTTCTCTGGCGACTCTGCCAGCGATACCGACCTCTACGCCGTTCACAAATACCCTTAATGATTGCTCATAATCTTTCATCTTATCATAAGAAATAAAGTCCCAAGAGTCAAGATTAAGATGAGCAAACAGCCTGTCAATCTCGGATTTTATATCGAAAATGTCGAATTCATACGCTTTCCTGTCATAAGAACTCGGGTCTGCGCCACCTGTAAGTGATATGGAGATCATATATTGCTCTGCAAAAATAGTCCCGCCAGGAGGGATTTGCTCCTCTTCACTCAGAGAATAAACCTTTCCGATCTCAAACAGTTTCATGTTCTTTGTTCCGAATGATATGTTCGTCTTGATCACTTGAAGCATTCCGGGAAGCATCGAAGTTCGCATCGTTGCCATGTCTTCACTGATCGGATTGGCAACCGTCACAAACTTTGCATCATGGGACACCATCTCGTCAGCTGGAAACGGCTGGAGTGAGTTTGTTATTATCTCGTTGAATCCTGCGCCTACAAGAAAATCCTTGATATCCGCCGCCCGATCGATATCCCTGAAGCGTGAATCGAAAGCAATTTTTGTCTGCGATGCGTCATCGATCTTTTCATAACCGTAAACGCGAGCAACTTCTTCGATAAGATCAACCTCGTGATCGATGTCGCCGCGGAAACTCGGAACCCAGCAATTCAGCACCGTCTCATTTTTTTTCTCGCATTGAATTTCAATCGAATCCAAATATCTTTTTATTTCGCCTGACGCCAGACGAGTGCCGAGAAGCCTGTTCACATTTTCGATACGGAGCTCGATTTTTCTTGAAGCAAACTTGGCCGCCGCAACATCTATTATCCCTTTGGCAACTTCGCCGCCGGCAGTTTCCGTAATAATTTCGGAAACCCTGTCGAGCGCCACCAATGTTAAATTCGGATCGACACCGCGTTCAAATCTGTAAGATGCTTCGGTTGAAAGGCCGAGTGTCTTTGATGTTTTGCGAATTGAAGATGATGAGAAATTTGCGCTCTCGATCAAGACATCTTTCGTCTCTGAGTTTATCTCACTGTTCATTCCGCCCATGACGCCGGCTATCGCGATCATTCTTTCCGCGTCGCAAATCATGAGCATGTTTGAATCAATTGTTCTCTCTTTGCCGTCTATAGTTATAAATTTTGTCTCTTCAGTTGTCGGGCGGCGGACGGCAATCTTCTTCTTGTTTATCAAACTCAGATCGAATGCATGAAGTGGCTGACCGAGCTCGGTCAAAACAAAATTTGTTGCATCGACAACATTATTGATCGATCTCATTCCAATTTTTTCAAGCGCATTCCTGAGCCACTGCGGCGAAGGACCGACTTTTATATTTCTAATAACGCGAGCGGAATAGCGCGGACATAAATCGGGAGCTGCCACATCAATCTTAATTATCCCATTTACTGTTTCATCCGACTCGTGAAAATTTACTCTTTTGAATTTTAATTTCTTCTGGGCTGGAGGTGGATTGACCTTCGGCTGAGAAAAAGCCGAAACGAGTTCGCGGGCAATTCCCAAATGTGACAGGCAGTCGGCGCGATTAGGTGTGAGACTGACTTCGAAAATCGTATCGTCCAATCCCAAATATTCCGCGAGCGGCTTGCCGACCATGGCAGCGTTTTCAAAAACCATGATGCCGTTTTTATCATCCCCGAGATCAAGTTCGTTAGCTGAACAAATCATCCCTTCCGATTCAACTCCGCGGATTTTGACTCTCGTCAGCTCGAATGGCTTTCCATCGGGATCATGCTGGTTGTGCGGGACGAAGGCGCCAAGGAGCCCGACCGGGACTTTCTGGCCTGCTGCCACATTCGGTGCACCGCAGACGATGGTCTTAATTTCGTTGCCAATATCCACTTTGCACAGGCTCAGCCTGTCGGCGTTCGGATGCTTCTCGACTTCTAAAATGGCTCCGACAACGAACCCTTTATATTTATCGGAAAGATTTTCGAAAGATTCGACTTCGATCCCCCGCATCGTCAGGCACGACGCAATATCATGGTCTGCTATTTCTGCGAGATCGACAAATTGTTCAAGCCACTTTCGAGAAATTTTCATTTTAAAATTAGAATTGATTTAAGAAACGAATATCGTTATCGAAAAAGAGTCTGATGTCGTCGATGCCGTAGCGAAGCATTGTGAGACGTTCGATTCCCATTCCGAATGCATAGCCGCTAACTTCATTTGCATCGTAGCCGACAAACTTGAATACATTCGGATCAACCATGCCGCATCCTAAAATCTCAAGCCACCCGGAATGTTTGCAGACCCGGCATCCATTACCGCCGCAGATGAAACAATTCACATCGACTTCGGCGCTCGGTTCAGTGAACGGAAAGAAGCTCGGGCGGAAACGCAGTTTGACGTTTGTACCGAAGAGTTCTTTTGCAAAGAACGAAATCGTTCCTTTCAGTTCAGCGAGGCTGACATTTTTATCGACGTATAATCCTTCGACCTGATGGAATAGGCAATAGCTCCGCGCACTTATTGCTTCGTTGCGATAAACTCTTCCGGGCATGATGACACGGACAGGCGGTTTATTGTGTTCCATGATACGTATTTGAACGCCGGAGGTATGCGTTCGAAGGACATATTTTCCTGTCTCGCTCTTCACAAAAAAAGTATCCTGCATATCTCTTGCGGGATGATCCGGCGGGAAATTGAGAGCTTCGAAATTGTGATAGTCGTCTTCGATTTCAGGACCGTCGGCGATTCCGAAGCCGATGCCGACGAAAATTTTCTTTATCTCTTCGAGGGTTTGTGTCAGAGGATGTTTTCTGCCGATGTATCTTCTTCTTCCGGGAATAGTGAAATCGATGGGGACTATGCGTGAAACACCGGACATGGTACGTGCTTGAGTGAGCAGAGCAGATTTTTTATCTTCGATTTTCCTTTTTGAAGATTCAAACTCCGATTCTAAGAAACCGCGCAGCTCATTGAGCGATTTCCCAACCAGAGGCTTCTCGTCGCTCGACACATCTTTCATCTTCTCGAAGAGCTGTGCGAGCACTCCCTTTCGCGAAAGATATTTGAGTCTGAAATTCTCCAGATCGTCCGGAGTATTTGCCTGATTTAAAGAAGCTGCAACTTCTTCTTTGAGTTTTACAATTTCGTCGAGCATTTCATCGCCTAAAAATCTTAACCACAAAGAGAACCAAATGTGAAAAGCTCTTTATAACTTCCGCGGTTAAAACATTCATGAGTTCGGATAAAAAAAATCTTCCCGCGTTTCAGAAAAAGCAAATTCCGAGCGCAGGAAGATTGTATTAATTAAAAGCAAAGTGGACGACTTCCTTGAAAGTCTCAGGACTATTCGCGGCAAGATCGGCCAAAACTTTTCTATTTATTGCAACTTCCTTTTTCGACAGCGCAGCTATGAGACGGGAATACGTTGTTCCGCTTTCACGTGCGGCTGCATTTATGCGGACGATCCATAAACTACGGAACTCGCGTTTCTTCTTCCTGCGGTCTCGGTAGGCATGTTGGAGCGCCTTCTCAACATGATGCTTTGCAACAGTGTGAACTTTGCTGCGTGCACCCCAGTAACCTTTGGCTAACTCAAGTGTTTTTTTGCGTCTTCTATGTGAAGCTACTTTATTTCTTGAACGTGGCATTTTAGAATTTCTCCATTAACATTTTAAATATAACACTCTCAGGCTAAAGAGTCACGCTATTCGTTCAGCATTCCGCGAACGCGCCCTACATCGGTTTTGTCGAGAACCGAACCTTTTCTTAACTGGCGCTTTCGTTTGCGGGTTTTAGAGGTCAGGATATGGCTTCTGAAAGCTTTTTCGCGAAGATACTTACCACTTGAAGTTCTCTTTATTCTCTTTGCCATTGCTCGATTTGTTTTTGTCTTCGGCATTTCAATTTTCCTTTGTATTATTTTGCTTCTGTTCGTCCAGAACTCGATCAGGATTCTCCTCGGGTGGAATACTCGGTCCGCGAGCATGGCTGGCACCGGATACTCGACCAGATGGAGATCCATCTGCGGAAGATTTCGCAACTGATTTCTTCTTTGATTTATCGGGAGCTATTATCACCGCCATATTCTTTCCCTCTAACTTCGGCATCTGTTCCACCTTGCCGACCTCGGCAAGAAACTCGATGAATCTCTTCAAAAGCTCCTCGCCTTGTTGCGCATAAGTAATTTCCCTTCCTTTGAAAAACACGCTCCCCTTTACCTTGTGTCCCTGTTCAAGAAATTCTTTAGCATGTCTCGACTTGAAGAGGAAATCGTGCTCGTCCGTGTTCGGATGGAACCTGACTTCCTTTAGTTGTGCAGAGCCTTGTCCTTTCAGCTTCGCTTTCTCTTTTTTCGTCAGTTCGTACATGTACTTTCCGTAGTCAACAAGTTTGCAGACCGGCGGATTAGATGTCGGTACAATCTCAACCAAATCCAACCCTCTCGTCTCTGCAAGTCTCAATGCTTCTCGTGGCGGCATAACCCCGAGTTGTTTCCCGTCGGAATCGATCAAGCGTACGCTCGGTACTCTGATCTCGCTGTTGGTCCTAAGTTTCGGTGTGTTGATAGACGGTCTCCTAAATTTTGTTTGCTATTTCTTCTTTTATGGTCGACATAAATTCTGCAAGCGGCACTGCTCCTTTGTCGCCTTCGTGATGCTTGCGAATTGAAACATTTCCGGAATCTTTTTCTTTCTGCCCGACAATCAACATGTACGGGACTTTCCTGGTTTCCCACTCGCGTATTTTGTAGCCGACTTTTTCATTCCGGTCGTCGAGCTCGGCGCGAATATTTTCTTTTGCTAAAACGTCCACGATGGATTTTCCATACTCATTAAAGGAATCGGTAATCGGAAGAATTGCAGCTTGAACCGGCGAAAGCCATGCTGGAAATACACCGGCATAATGTTCGGTCAATATTCCGATAAATCTTTCAAACGAGCCGAAGATGGCACGGTGGATTAAAACCGGCCTCTTCGCCTGGCCGTCAGCATCGATGTAAGTCAGATCGAACCTTTCAGGAAGCATGACGTAGTCGAGCTGGATCGTAGCTACCTGCCATTCCCGACCGATAGCATCCTTGATTTGAATATCTATCTTCGGTCCATAAAAGGCGCCGTCTTTTTCCTTGACGCCATAATTGATCCCGTTCTTTTCAAGAGCCCGTCTCAGTGCGCTCTCCGCTTGTTCCCACAGTTTTGGATCGCCCATAGCGTCATCGGGCTTCGTTGAAAGCTTAAACGAGACTTCGAACTTGAAGAGTCCATAAATATACTTGACAAGCCCGATAATGTCGTCTATTTCCGAAAGTATCTGATCCGGACGACAGTATATATGGGCATCGTCCATCGTAATCTGCCGAACGCGGAACATGCCTCCGAGCGCACCGGAAATTTCGTTGCGGTGCAATCTGCCGATTTCAGAAAAACGCAAAGGAAGATCCCGGTAGCTTCGGGTTTTAAATTTATAAATGTAGCTGCTTTCCGGACAATTCATCGGCTTTAAAGAATAGGTATCTTCCTCGACTTTCAGGACAAACATGTTTTGTTTGTAATGATCCCAATGCCCCGATTGCTCCCACAAATCTTTTTTGACCAACATAGGAGTGGAAATTTCTAGATAGTTAAGCTTGTCTAGTTCTTCTCTGATAAACTTTTCAAGCTCGCGGAAAATTATCATGCCCTTCGGCAGCCAGAACGGCGCACCCGGCGCAATATCATGGAACACAAAAAGTTCAAGCTCACGTCCGAGTCTTCTATGGTCACGCAGTTTTGCCTCTTCCAACATCTTGATATGATCATCGAGCATCTTCTTCTTGGGGAAAGAAACGCCGTAAACACGCTGGAGCATTTTATTTTTGCTGTCGCCGCGCCAGTATGCTCCGCTTGTGCCAAGGAGCTTGAAATACTTTAGCTTGCCTGCGGACGGAACGTGCGGACCGCGGCAAAGATCGGTAAAATCGCCCTCGCTGTAAAAACTTATCGTTTCGTCAAGTGCGCTGATGATTTCTACTTTATAAGGATCTTTTTTCTCCTTGAAAAATTTTAGCGCCGCATCTTTTTCCACAACTTTTCGCACAAACGGATCATCATGCTCTGCTATCTCGTGCATTTTTTTCTCAATCGCTTCGAGGTCGGCAGGGCTCAAAGTCTTGTTGATGTCGATGTCGTAATAAAATCCGTCCTCGATCGCGGGGCCAACTCCAAATTTTGCTTCTGGGAAAATCGACTGGATAGCGTGTGCCATCAAATGTGAGCTGCTGTGCCAGTAAACTTCTTTTCCTTCAGGATCATCGAAAGTCAAAAACTTTATTTCACATTCTGCGGTGATCGGAGTATTAATGTCCAAAAGTTTGCCGTCGATTTTTACAACTAATGCTTCTTCAGCTAAAGAACGGCTAATCTTTTTAGCAACTTCAATTGCCGGAGTGGATAGATCAATTTCCAATACAGAATTATTTGGTAATTTTACTTTTGGCATAGAACTTCTTTTACATAAAGGTCGGAGAAATCACACAACGCGGGAGAATGGTCGCCCCATATCATTGCGAGAACATTTGGCTGAATAGTTCTCAACCTGTACGAGCCGATCAAAACATCACATCCTGTGATGTTCGGCTTCCCGAACGTCCTCTTCGGGAATTGCATTCCTTTGGAACCGGAAGTATGTTTTTCATAATTAAGATCTAATTCCTTAGTGGGCGATAGAGGATTCGAACCTCTGACCTCTACAATGTCAATGTAGCGCTCTAAACCAACTGAGCTAATCGCCCCTATAAATAATTCCAACAGTGCCGAGGGCGGGACTTGAACCCGCACGACCCGTTTGGGGTCAAAGGATTTTAAGTCCTTCGCGTCTACCAATTCCGCCACCCCGGCGGTATCCCACCAAGGCTCAACAAAGCGCTCGACAAAGTTGGAGTTTCGACTTTGTCACAGGTAATTTAGGAATTGATGCCAATAAAGTCAACGTGAATTGCACCATTTAAGCATTTTGCAGAGATACATTCCTAATCCCTTGGAAATTAGGCGTAGGTTTCTAAATTGAAGTGAGTCCCGGTAAACTTGGGATGGTTTAAAATCGTTGCTTTTGTGAGGAAAAAAAAGATTGTCGTACTTAGCCGATGTAAAAAGCGTAGAGAAATTGAATCACCTCGTCGATGTGAGCAGAAATAATTTGTACACCCTCGACGAGGATTTGATCCGTCGAGCTTTCGAGTTCAGCTGGAACGCGCACGTCAAAGGCAAGCCGCGCGCATCGGGTGAGCCGTATTTCTCCCATCCTTACGAAGTGGCGCTCGTCGTAGCGAAAGAAATTCCGCTCGATGACATCTCGATTGCCGCGGCACTGCTCCATGATGTTGTAGAAGACACGGCATACGACGTAAAGGCTATCCGCGCAGAATTCGGAAATGAAATTGCGGAGATAGTTGACGGCGTAACGAAAATTTCCGGCGCGGTCGAGAGCCATGAAATCACACGTGCTGAAAATTACCGCAAGATGCTTCTTTCGATGGCAAAAGATCTCCGCGTCATTCTTGTGAAGTTCGCGGATCGCCTCCACAACATGAGAACGCTTGCATTTCTGTCCCCGGAAAAACAGCAGCGGATTGCAAAAGAGACGCTAGAAATCTATGCGCCGCTCGCTCACCGGTTCGGTCTCGCGAAAGTGAAATGGGAATTTGAGGATTTGGCTTTCAAGCATCTCAACACCTCGGATTATGAATATATCTCGAGAAAGCTGAACGCAAAGCGGAGAGAGCGCGAGGCATACATCAGAAAATTTATCCAGCCGATAAAGAAGCGTCTCGATGAAGACGAAATCAAATTCGAAATCACCGGCCGTCCGAAACATATTTACAGCATCTATAACAAAATGGTGAACCGCAGCAAGCCGATCGAAGAAATTTACGACCTGTTTGCGGTCAGAGTTATTCTCGACACCGAAGATAAAAATGATTGTTTCTCTGTATATGGAATCGTCTCGGAAATATATACTCCTGTTCCGGAGCGCTTCAAAGATTATATTTCAGTCCCAAAACAAAACGGTTACCAATCGATCCACACCACCGTCGTCGGACCAGAAGGTAAGATGGTCGAGGTACAGATTCGCACGAAGCAAATGGATGAAATTGCTGAGCGCGGCGTTGCCGCTCACTGGAAATACAAAGAAGACGTGAAAGAAGCAGACAAGAATCTCGAAGAGTGGATATCATGGGTGCGGGAAATTCTCGAACAGCCTTCGGTATCCGGCGGCGAGGATGCGGCAACAAGTTTTCTCGAAGGTTTTAAGCTCGATCTGTACCAGGATGAAATTTATGTTTTCACACCGAAAGGTGACCTTCAGATTTTGCCAAAAGGCTCAACGCCCGTTGATTTTGCATTCGAGATACATTCGCAGGTCGGGACGCACTGCGTCGGCGCAAAAATTAACGGAAGAATCGTTCCACTAAGTACAAAATTGAGCAGCGGCGATCAAATCGAAATCATCACCTCATCAAATCAAAACGTGAATCCCGACTGGGAAAAATTTGTCGTTTCCCGAAAAGCCAAAGCGCACATCAGACGTTGGCTTAACGAAGAAGCGAGAAAAAAAGCTGCCGAAGGCGAAGAACTCTGGATAAAGCGACTGAAGAAACACAAGCTTTCCGTCTCCGAAGATGACTTTGCAAAATTGCTTCGTGATCTCAAGTACGACAACCCGCAGCAATTCTATGCCGCAATTGCCGAAGAGGAAATTGAGCCGGAAAAAATAATCGCAAAGTTGACACAACAGAAGTCTTCGCGAGAAGCGTCTGAGAGCACGAAGCCGATTCATACCTTTGTCGAAATCGCGCGCAGAGCATCGGAAGGAATCGTCGTTGACGGCTCGCGCACCGATTGGAAAATCTCTTACGCGAAATGCTGCAATCCAATTCCTGGAGATGAGATCGTCGGCTTTGTCACTACCGGCGAGGGGATAAAAGTGCACAGAAAAACTTGCGTGAACTTTGAGAGATTGTCAGGCACCGCCCGCGAAAGAATTGTAGATGCATCATGGCCCGGCAAAAGCAGCGGTTTGTTCGTCGCCGGCGTAACTATTTCCGGAATGGATAGACCCGGGATTCTCACCGAGATAACTCACGCAATTTCAAGCTACCAGGAAACGAGCATCCGCAGTGTTTCTGCAGAAGTCCGCAGTGCAATTTTCGAAAGCCAGATCATCATTTATGTTAAAGACAAAGGACATCTTGAGCACTTGATCGACAAATTAAAAAAAGTTCCGGGAATTACTCGTGTCGATAGAATACAAGGACAAAATGGCTGAAAGCAAGCGTGTGCTCGGTATCGACTTCGGACTGAAAAGAGTCGGAGTGGCAGTAAGCGATCCGATGGGAATTATCGCACAGGGCATCGAGACACTTCCGAACGACCATGGTCTCCTGAATGCGATAGTTGATATTGTTAAAAGGATGTTAATTGTCAAGATCGTAATCGGTAAGCCGCTTAAATTAAGTGGAGCGGAAGGAAATTCCGCAGTTGAAGCTTCAAAGTTTGGAAAAAGATTGAGAGACAAATTGTCTAAGGAATACGATAGAGAAATTGAAATTGTCGAGTGGGATGAGAGATTTACTACCACAATTGCTCAGCGAACACAAATTGAACTCGGCGTAAAGAAAAAGGAAAGGCAGAAGAAAGGCAATCTGGATCGCATAGCCTCGCAATTGATCCTTCAGAGCTACCTTGATTCCCAGAAATGAGTGATGAGATATCAGTTAAGCGATGGGGAACGTCGTTCAAGAAAGTCATCCTCAGTTTGTTCTTCGTATTCTTAATAATTGAAATTGTGACCCTGCCGCTCCCGTGGACGGTTGCAAGCCTGAGGACAGAAAATCCGAAATCGACGGCGTTTATGAAAGAGAGAATAAGACAAGCAGCTGCCAAACACATGCCGTACAAAATCCGTCAGATTTACGTTCCTCTTTCTGGAATATCAAACGCCATGGTGCATGCCGCAGTCGTGGGCGAAGACGGAACCTTTTACGAGCATGGCGGCGTTGATTGGTATGAAGTAGAACAATCGCTTCAGGAAAATTGGAAAGAGAAAAAAATTGTTAGGGGTTCAAGCACAATCACGATGCAGCTCGCGAAAAACCTCTGGTTCTCAACAAGCCGTGACCCGTTGACAAAATTAGATGAAATTATTGCGGGATATATGCTCGAACATTTTTTATCGAAGAACCGCATCATTGAATTATATCTGAATTATATAGAATTTGGCAATGGAATTTTCGGAGTCGAGTCAGCTAGCAGAATTCATTTTAACATTCCGGCGTCGCAGCTTTCGCGCGAACAGGCAGCGAGGCTTTCCGCAATCATTCCAAGTCCGGTAAGACATTCGCCTGATTCAACTTCACGGTTTGTTTCTTCTAGATCTGAGATAATACTAACGAGGATGGAAGCGCGAGGATGGTAGACAAGATTTCAAATTATAGATTTTGAATTTTTCATGGCCATTTCGAGTTGAGAATAATGGATTTCGGAAGTTTAACGAAGAATTAATTACAGTGGATATTGCGGAACTTAAAGCTCTCATTTCTGAGGGCGAAAATTTCAAAATAGAATTCAAGAGACAATTTAGCTCCGTCGAGAAAATTGCCAAAGAGTTGATCGCTTTTGCAAACACAAAAGGCGGCATGATACTCTTCGGCGTTGACGATGATGGTACAATCTACGGAGTCGAGAGCGAAAAATCTGAAACGGATTTGATTTACGAGGCGGCGCATGACTTTTGCGAGCCGCCGGTCGAACCGATAGTTCAAGTGATTGAACTGAATAGAAAAGATATCGTCGTGGCGATCGTCGAAGAGAGCCGAACGAAACCACACCGGCTCCAAGATTACAAAGACATGGTTTCGCGAAATGCAAAAGTTTATATCAGAGTAAACGACAAGAGCGTAATCGCAAGCAGAGAAGTTGTGAAGATATTGGAAAGTGAAAGCCCGGACAGCGAGCCGCTTTCGATCATCATTGGTGATAATGAACGGAGACTTTTCAAATATTTGGAAGACAACCAGCGGGTGACGGTGAAAGAGTTTGCAAAACTTGTCAATATCAGTGAGAGACGGGCGGGACGCATTTTAGTGAACCTTGTTCGCGCCGGCGTGACCAGGATCCATACTGAGGAAAAGTTCGAGTACTTCACATCGGCTTTTTAAATCAACCAAAAGTCAAAATTCGAGGATCAAAAATTTGTGAGCGAACGATTTTTGATTGTTTCACTCTATTTTTGAATCTTAACTATCTATTTCTGAAGTTTTTCGGCGAATAATTCAAACATACGATAGACAGCGATCCCATAAGCTACCGCGACATTGAGCGAGTGTTTGACGCCTTTCATCGGTATTTCAACCGCAATGTCGGCAGCTTCGACCACGTCTTTTGTGATTCCTCCTATTTCATTTCCAACGGCGACGCAAGCCGGAAAAATATCCGGAGAAAGTTCCCACAACGGAATACTTTCTTTTGTCTGTTCAAGGAGAATGAATTTTATCCCTTGTGATTTTATTTCTTCGATGGCGTCGAATGGTTTTTTATGGTACGACCATGGCACACTTTCAACGGCGCCGAGAGCCGTCTTCGATATTTCCGGGCGCGGCGGATAAGGCGTGAAACCGGTGAGATAAAGCTTCGAAAGAAGAACGGCATCTGAAGTTCTGAAAATCGAGCCGACATTGTAGAGGCTGCGGACATTCTCGAGAAAGCCGTAAATAGGCGTGCGTTCCGCCGCAATTGCCTGCTCAACGGATAATCTTTTTGCGGAAATTTCGGAATGCAGAAGTTTATGCATGAACAGTTTATCCCGACTGAGCCTGAGGCTCATCCGGCTTCGGCGGAGAATTTCCCGGTTGATCATTCGGTTTCCTGAACCACACTCTGTAAAAAATAGTTTCGAGAATAGTAAGAAGAATGAGCGACAAAGAATCGCCGTTAAGAATTACGCTGATTCCTTTCGCGCCGAAGACAAGCCGTACCAAAAATGACGAGAAAGTCCACCCCGCCGTAAAAATAATCGCGGCAAAGCCGATTAAAAGAAAAGCTTCAGCGAGAGTTTCTTCGTAATATCTTTTCACAAAAAGATAAACCCCGGCTGTTATGTGCATCCAGAAAATTAGAACGGGAATCATACGGACTAAAATCTCATTTGAAGATTTGAAAATCAATGTCGAGAAAGTTGATGGCCTTCGGTGAAACGTTCAAAGAGAAGAGCTGAAATAATTTTTCATTTTTCATTCTGATCCTGCCACTGAAAGCTTATCTTTGTAAAATCTCCTTTATAAAGATATATTTCATAAAAGGAGTATTAAACTGACGATAGGTTTTAAGAAAGTTGTTGTTCCAGCTTCGACATCAAACTTGGGCCCGGGTTTCGACACGCTGGGATTGGCTGTAAATAAATACTTAATCATCGAGACTGAGGAGTCGACGTCCTTTTCATTGGAAATTTCCGGCGAAGGCGCCGATGGGATCCCGGTTGACGAGCGAAATCTCACATTGGTTGCATTGAAAAAACTGTTAGGCGAAGTGCCGAAAGTAAGAATGAAAATCCACAATGAGATTCCGGCTTGTGGAGGATTCGGAGCGAGCGGCGCTGCAATTGTCGGAGGTTTGCTTCTTGGAAACGAAATATCCTCGCAAAAATTCTGCGACGAAGACATCTACAATGTTGCGATTGAAATCGAGGGACACCCCGACAATGTCAGCGCCGCACTTTTTGGCGGGCTCATCGTGAATGCACGAGGTGATAACGGGAGATATTCGCGGATAAAAATTCCTGTAGATGGAAAGTTGAAGTTGGTTGCAATTCTTCCTGACACAAAAATCGAGACACAAGCTGCTCGAAAGATTCTGCCTGATTCGGTAACACTTCCCGATGCGGTTTCAAATGTCCAACATAGCTCTCTTTTGGTTGCCGCTTTTGCCTCCGGCGACTACGGAATGATCCGGCACGCAGTGCGGGATGAGCTGCATGAAAAATACAGGAAAAAACTTATTCCACATTATGACGAATTCGCAGACGCAGCTTTGCACAGCGGTGCTCTCGCATTCACCGTGAGCGGAGCAGGAAGCTCATGCGTCGCATTTTGCATTCACCGTCATAAGATGGTACAGAGTGCATTTGATAATTTAATTGATAAAATGAAACTGAACTGGCGTACCGACATCCTTGAGCCGGTAAACAAGGGCGCAGAGATTTTCACGGATTAAAAAAATGTCTTTGATTTATTAAGAATGGCAACAATCGCAATTATCGGCAGACCGAATGTCGGAAAATCGACGCTTTTCAATCGTCTTATCGGTGGGAGACGTGCGATCGTCGACGACACGCCTGGAGTTACCCGCGACAGAAACTACGGCATGCTCGAATGGGCAGGGAGAAAACTAACTGTCATCGACACAGGCGGGTTCGTCCCCGATTCTCAAAATATTTTCGAGCGAGCTATCATGGAACAGGCGCAATATGCGGTCGATGAAGCCGATGTTATAGTTCTCGTCGTTGACGGTGAAGCCGGTCCTCATCCGATCGACAAAGAGCTTGCGAACATCCTCCGCAAAAAAAGCAAAAAAGTCCTCCTTGCCGTCAATAAAATCGATGACATAAAGCACGAGAAAAACATTAGCCAATTTTTTGAACTTGGTTTTCAAAACGTGATGGGAATTTCTGCGGAGCTTGGAAGAAGCGTTGGAGACTTCCTTGACGAAGTTACTAAACTTATTCCCAGCGGCAGCGAAACAGACGAAGCTTCTGCTACAAAAAAAATAGCTATCGTGGGCAAACCGAATGTCGGCAAGTCCTCCCTCGTCAATCTTCTAATCGGCGAAAACCGTTCGATCGTGACCGATGTGCCTGGAACGACAAGAGACTCTGTTGATTCAATTATGAAATTTCAAGATGAGGAAATCATTCTCATCGATACTGCCGGCTTGAGGAAGAGAAGCAAAATCAAAGAGTCGGTCGAGTTCTTCAGCACATTGCGCACATTCCAGGCGGTGGAACGCTGCGACGCCGCAATAGTCCTTTTCGATGCATCTATCGGAATTGAAAAGCAGGATCTGCAAATCGTTGAATACACCATGGAACAAGGAAAACCGGCGATAATCGGAGTGAACAAGTGGGACCTCGTGGATAAAAAGGATGTCGATGCAACCGAGTATGGAGACGCGATCAAAGCAAGACTTCGCATCTACGGCTTTGTACCGATAATTTTTATTTCCGTTTTAAAAAAACAGCGTGTCTATAAGCTCCTCTCCAAAGCTCTCGATATCCAGAAATCGGCAAAATCAAAAATCAAAACCAGCGAACTTAACAATTACCTTCTTCCGGCAATCGAAGGGACCCCGCCATTTTCAAAAAACGGTAAAGAAATAAAAATTAAATACATAACACAAGTCGAAAGCAAGCTCCCTACCTTTGCCTTCTTCACAAATTTGCCCGACGAAGTATCCGTCACCTACAAAAGATTTCTAGAAAATAAATTACGAAAGCGGTTCAAGTATGAAGGCGTGCCGGTGAGACTCGTCTTCAAACAAAAATAAACGTTGCCGCTTTGTGCCTTTGTTACGTTGCCGCAGTTAAATAACTTAATAAAAAACCAGGAGAGAAATTGAAGATCGCCGTTTTGTTAGGGGGAAGCTCGCCGGAGCGGCTTGTTTCAATTGCTTCAGGCAGGGGCGTGATCAAAGCGCTCCGTGAATCGGGGCACGAGGTTGTCGCAATCGATCCGGCCTTCGGAGCGAACCAGATTCCCGAATCTCAACTTCTTTCTCAAGATATCGGCTCAAATCCTCCGACGCAGGAGTTGCTACGCAAAATTTCGCCCAAAAATTATTTAACCTCCATCGATTGCAAAACTTTTGATGATATAGATTTAGCATTTATAATCCTTCACGGCAAATGGGGAGAAGACGGAATTATACAATCCCTACTCGAACTTCGCCCGGTTCCGTACACAGGCTCCGGTGTAATGGCAAGCGCAATCGCAATGGACAAAGTGATGTCGAAAAAATTATTTCTACATCATGGAACGCCAACGGCAGAGTGGTACGATTATGCGAGAAATTCTTCTCGCGGATACGGAATCACCGAGCCGCGCTCACCAAAAATAAAAGAAAATATTCTGAAAATAGGGTTTCCAAACGTTGTAAAACCAAACGATCAAGGTTCGTCGGTTGCGATCACGATCGTAAACAATGAGGCGGACCTTGATCGCGCTCTCGATGAAGCAGAAAAGTTCTCGGATTCTCTGCTCGTGGAAAAATTTATCCCCGGCGCAGAGCTTACAGTCGGCATTCTGGGTGACGAGCCTCTTCCTGTAATCGAGATAAGACCTCACGGCGGATTTTATGACTATGAACATAAGTACACGAAAGGGATGACAGATTATCTCGTACCTGCACCGATAGAAAAATCTTTTGCAGTTAAGCTGCAAGAGCTCGCAATCAATACTTTCGACTCACTCGGCTGCAAGACATTTGGGCGGGTAGATTTCAGAGTTGGAGACGACCATGTTCCATATTGTCTCGAAGTAAATACGATTCCCGGAATGACCGAAACCAGCCTCGTTCCCAAAGCGGCTGCAGCAGCAGGAATTACATTTACTCAAGTCGTTCAGAAGATTGTTGATCTGAGCATAAAAAACTCTTAAATGAAAATTTCGGATCTCGAAAAACTTTTCAAAAGGTTAAAGAAAAAGAATGCCGTCATTCTGCTGATTCTTGCTGTCACATTTGTATATATTCTTTTCGATCAGCGAGGACTTATCCAGAGAGTCCAGCTTTCGGAGGAAAAGTCGACACTCGAAAGCAGAATCAGAGACTTACAAAAGGAAAATGATTCAATGCGGACGGAGATAGAAAAGTTGCAGAAGAGCGATCAGGAAATTGAACGTATCGCCCGCGAAAAGTATTTTATGCATAGGAATGGTGAAAAAGTCATCAAAGTCGAGCCGAAGTAACTCTGCGTTGGTAGCACGCCGGGATTCCGGGCTGTTCTCGCCGCCAAAGTCCGCAATACCTCTCGCGGAAAGAATCCGACCGCAAGGGTTCGAAGACTTTGTAGGACAGGAGCATCTTGTCGGAGAACATGGCACACTCCGCAAAATGTTAAACGGAGGGAATGTCCGTTCCATGATACTATGGGGGCCGCCCGGCACAGGCAAAACGACTCTGGCGCGTTTGATAGCAGGAAAACTTCAAGCAGATTTTTTCCAAGTCAACGCTGTCTCTTCCGGTGTGCAGGAGCTTCGGGAAATCATTTCAACTGCTGAAAAATCTCTCGAGGCAGGAAGGAGAACCATACTTTTCATAGATGAAATTCACCGCTTCAACAAAGCTCAACAGGATGCGCTGTTAGAAAGCGTCGAGAAAGGCTCGCTGATTCTGATCGGCGCGACGACTGAGAACCCATCGTTCGAAGTTATCTCGCCGCTTCTTTCGAGAAGTCAAGTTTATGTTTTAGAAATCCTTAGTGAGAAAGAATTGTTCGCCATACTTCGGCAAGCGATCGAGCAAGATGAATTCTTGAAGAAGGCAAAAGATCAACTGGGAGAGAATTTGCTCTCGAAAGATGCCGAAGAAGAAATTGTTCGCTTAAGCGGAGGCGACGCGCGAGTGATGTTAAACGCACTCGAAGTTGCAATTGATCTCGCCGGGAAAACGTCTCCGGTACAAATTAGCCGCGACATTATTCGCGAGGCGTATCAAATCAGACATTACAAATATGATCGGACGGGCGAAGAACATTACAATTCAATTTCCGCGTTCATAAAAAGCGTGCGAGGAAGCGATCCCGATGCGGCAGTTTATTATCTTGCAAGAATGCTGGAAGCCGGTGAAGACCCAAAGTTCGTCGCCCGCAGGCTGATCATTCTTGCGTCGGAAGACATCGGCAATGCGGAGCCCTACGCACTGACATTGGCAACCGCCTGCTTTACAGCTGTCGATTATGTCGGTATGCCGGAAGCCCGAATCATTCTTGCTCAGGCAACCACTTACCTTTCGAGCTGTCCGAAAAGCAATGCTTCATATATGTCTGTTGAGAATGCAATCGCCGATGTTCGTGAAAAACCTTATCTCCCTGTCCCACTTCATCTCAGAAATGCTCCGACAAAGTTGATGAAGGAACTTGGGTATCATAGAGATTACAAGTACGCTCACAGTTTTCAAGATCACTTCGTGGAACAGCAATATCTTCCCGACGAAATCAAAGATAAAATCTATTACGAGCCGACCGATGTCGGGAGGGAATCAATTTTAAAAAAATATCTCGAATCAATTTGGAACAAAAGAAAAAAATAAAAACAAGTCATGCCACATGCTGTTATGGAAGGAAAATTTAAATGAATTACATTATTGGGATTGACCTTGGCGGAACATTTATTAAGGCGGGCGCCGTGTCAGAGGAAGGGAAAATTTTATTCGAAACATCATTACCGTCCAATGCCGATCTTAACCCCGGGGCAGTTGTCCACCAAATCGCAAACGCGGTCGGAATAATCAAAGAAAAATTTGCAAACGATAAAGTGTTGGGAGTGGGAATCGGCTCCCCCGGAATGGTAGATCTCGATGGTGGCACAGTGAAATATCCGCCGAACCTAGCTAATTGGACCGTTTTTAGATTAGGTGATGAGACATCAAAACTCATCGGCGAGCCTGTACGAGTCGAGAATGACGCCAATGCAGCTGCAGTCGGTGAATTAAAATTCGGCGCCGGAAAAGGCATGAAAAATTTTATAATGATTACTCTCGGCACTGGTGTTGGCGGCGGCATCATTGCTGACGGAAAAGTTTTTCGCGGAGAAGATGGCGGCGCAGGAGAAATCGGACATACCACGATCGATTACAATGGACCGCTCTGCAATTGCGGCAACCGCGGCTGCATTGAAGCCTATGTCGGGCGGAAGCATCTATCACGGCGCGTGGCTGAACAGCTTAAATCACATCCCGAATCACTCATCAATAAACTTATCGACGGCGATGTAGAGAAACTCGAGCCTAAGATTATAAGTGAAGCTGCAAACAAAGGCGACGAGTTCGCGCTCCAAATTTGGAAAGAAGCAGGGATATATATTGGTACAGCATTATCATCTGCAATAAACACTTTAGACATCACCACGTTGATAATTGGCGGCGGTGTCGCAAAAGCAGGTAAGCCCCTTTTCGATTCTATCGAGAAAACAACCATAGCAAAAGTTTTCCCTTCGGTTAAACCGAGAGTGCGCGTCCTTTCCGCGAAGTTAGAGAATTCAGCCGGGATTATTGGAGCTGCGGCTCTATTCGCCGAATAAAGATGCAACAAAGAGACATCAAAACTCGTCTTTGTATTCTAGGCAGTCAGTCATCAGTCGTCAGCAACTAATACTGGGGCTGAAAACTGGTGACTGAGTACCGATAACAGATTCAATTTGAAAACGATCCCTTTTTTATTCATAAGCCTCTTTGCATTCTCCGCGCTTCATGCGCAAGATACCACAAAGGTCTCCACGAAATCGGACACGACGGGTTCGAAAGCCGAGATAGACACAGTGGTCACTTATAACGCGGCGGATTCTGTGGTTTATTCAATCACAAATCGCGAGATGATGCTTTATAAAAAGGCCGATATGAGTTATAAGGACTTTAAACTCAATTCCGGAAAGATCGCGATAAACTGGGACACTTCCTTTCTCACCGCAGAAGGCCGCAAAGATAGCTCCAACAAAATAGTCGAGCAGCCTATCCTCAACGACGGCGGAGAAACTTATAAAGGCTCTCATGTCGCGTACGATTTCAAATCCCAGAAAGGAAGGATCAATGTTGCAAATACCGTAATTGATAATGACTATTATCATGGTGAACTGATAAAGAAATACGGCAAGGACGACCTTTTCGTCAACAATGGGAGGTTCACGACATGCGACCATGATACCCCCGATTTTTGGTTCGAAAGTTCAGAGATGAAACTTGTGGTCAACGATAGGATTGTCGCTGAACCGATAATTTTCTATGTCCAGGGAGTTCCAGTATTTGTGCTTCCATTCGGAGTCTTTCCAGCCAAAGCCGGAAGGCGCAGCGGCATCATCACGCCATCTTTCGGAGAAAGCGCGAACGCCGGACGGTACCTCTCACACTTCGGATATTTCTGGGCAATAAATGATTACTCCGATTTGACAGCCACAGCGGACTGGTACACACGCGGCGGGTTCGACCTTCGAAGCGGGCTGAGATACGATGTCAGATATTATCTCAGTGGAAGTTTGTACGGAGATTACAGCGACCGATACACAGAAGAACCCGGCGATCCAAATAGAACTGTCAATAAAGAATGGGACATGCAGTTTACGCACAACCAGACGATCGATCCGAATACTCAGCTCGTCGCTAACCTCAGCATGAGCTCGCAAAATTATTTCACCGCAACAAGCACAGACCCTCAACAGATTTTGCAGCAAAACCTTGTGTCTGACGCAACGCTGTCCAGGAACTGGCCGGAAGCTGGCAACAGCATCTCGCTCAATATTCACAGAGATCAAAATTTAGAAAACGGATCAATATCCGCGAATTTGCCGGACGTAAGTTTCTCACATTCAATGAGCTATCCATTTCGCAGTGGGGAACATGAAGGCGCTTCGAGCGATCAGCTATCGTGGTACGAGCTTGTCGGATATTCATACAACGGACAGTTCGAAAACGAGACCCAAAAGACCTGGGATACAACGAGCGCGACAGGTTATGATCGGTCCAGTTCTTACGGCGCAGAGCATACGATATCGATCAGTGCTGCGCCGAAGGCAGGATTTATCACTGTCTCGCCGTTTTTATCTATTACCGACAAGATGTACGGCTCGCGGGCGATTGTTACAGAAGATTTACAAAACTCTAGAGGAATCGACAGTTTGGTATATATGAAACAACCCGGTTTCAACAATATCGGATATTTCAGCACGGGCGTTTCGGCAAGCACAAGACTTTTCGGAATCATGCAGCCGAATATTTTCGGGATCACCGCATTCAGACACACGCTCCAACCGAGCATAACTCTTACTTACCAACCGGATTTTTCAAAATCCTATTGGAACTATTACGGACATTATAAGGCTCTCGACGGAAACGAGACACAATACAGTTATTACTCCGCAGGAATCTACGGTGGTGCGCCATCCGGAACCGTCGCATCTCTTGGTTTCGACCTCAGCAATAATTTTGAAATGAAAACTTTGTCTAACGACACATCGCAAGCCGAAAACAAAATCCAGTTGTTGAACCTCGACGTAAATGCTTCTTATAATTTCGCTGCCGATTCCATGAACCTGTCGCCGCTCTCCGTGAGCTATAGAACAAACATTGCTCAGAAAGTTGACATCGGCGGGGGTGCAACATTTAATTTCTATCAATATGACCCTGTTGCAGAGACTCGCGTAAATAAACTATTGCTATCTGAAAAACAACTCCCGGATATGACCGATTTTTCATTCAACATCTCCACTTCGTTGCACGGCGAAAAGAAAAAGACCGGCACGACGCAGCAAGCGTCCCCGGATTCAGTCGGACAGCCGGATTCACTGAAATCGATGAAACAGTACAATACCTTCTACCAGGTAGTTGAAACACCCGACCTTAGCATTCCATGGAACTTAAGTCTTGGCTTTGTGTATGACCGATCCAATCAGCCCCCAACCGAGCTTTCACAAACGGCAAGTCTGAGCATGCAGCTTGGGTTTAATCTTACAGATAATTGGAAAATCGGTTTCACCGGCGGCTATGATTTCATCGGGCACCAAATTACTGTGCCAACCGTTACAGTTTATCGTGATTTACATTGTTGGGAAATGAATTTAACATGGAACCCGATAGGTTACTATCGCGGTTTTAACCTTGAAATAAGGATAAAAGCGTCGCAACTTCAGGATATAAAGATTACAAAGAGAGAGGACACATTAGTTGGAGAATGATATAAAAATCCGCCGCGCGAAAGTCGGCGACGTTCAGCAGATTGTTTCGCTGATAAATTCATACGCGGAAAAAGGAGAGATGCTTTATCGTTCGCAGAGTCAGGTCCTGCAGCAGGTAAGAAACTATTTCGTGGCTGCCAAACGAAACGGAGATTTCTCCGCCAAGGACGTGACAAGGTCGAGTGGAAACGGGGACTCGTCTCCTAATTCCTCAACCGGAGATTCGATCTTTGCGTGCGGTTCGCTCGACATAACATGGAACGATCTCGCCGAGCTGCGATCACTGGCTGTCCGTTCGGACGCACAAGGGAGCGGAATCGGGACGCTGGTAGTAGAAGCACTGATGGATGATGCCGTTGAATTAGGGCTGAACCATGTCTTCGCCCTGACATATAGGCCGCACTTCTTCGAAAAGTTAGGGTTCAAAATAATCGACAAGCAGCTACTGCCTCATAAGGTTTGGAGCATCTGCATTGACTGCTTGAAGTTTCCGGTGTGCGACGAAGTGGCGATGCAAATCGAAGTTGAAGATTGGGCGAAACGCAAAACTTTCTCAGAGACAAAATAAGAGCTTTACTTTGCAATTTCACTTATCGTAACCGTTTCAAATTTCTTCTTTCGCGACCTATAGGCTTCGATTCCATAAACCATTCCAACCATAAGCAACATTACTCCGCTCGCCATTAGAATTGCTATCGCCGGGTTCGTTCCGCCGGGAATGAGCTGCGCAAGACCTAAGTTTATCGGTGAGCCATAGACGATCATTAAATGAACGACGTAAACGGCCAGCGAACTCTTACCGATAGAGGGAAAAATTCTTGGGATGTGTTTAACTTTCAAGCTTAAATAACCGACACACGACGCTACAAGCGTCACGAGACCGAAGCGCAAAAAATTTATTGCCGGAAGCGCGCGCCAGTAATCAACATAAGGAGAGACAAAATGAAGCTGGATCGGGAGGAAAAGCAAGAATAATAAGAGTGAAACAAAAGAAGCTTTCATGAGATTTTTCGATAGCACCCGGGCGCGAGTTTCTATCGGCAATGCAATCGAAGCAGCACCGAATGAGGCACCGGCAAATAGGTAAGCTGAAAATGGAAAGAATGTAAAAAATGAGCCGGATCTAAAAGTCAGATAGGAATAGAAAAACGGATTCAGAAAATTTTCCCATTTTATAGGCTCAATTATCGGCGCGACGGCAAGCGATAAAACTGCCGCCACAACATAAAACCGGAATAGCCTCTCGGTACTTTTAGCGAACAGCGCGACGATAAAAATTACTAAGAGCGACAGTGAAATGACTTGTAAGGCATCGACGTAAAAAAATATTTTCAAATTCTCTGACGGAATACTTGTCGGGTTGTAAAAAAGCTCAAGCGGCAAATGAAGGCCGTAACCCAATAGAAGAAGCGTAACAATTCTCTTTACTCTCCGGTATTTTGACTTCTTTGAAATACTCAGAACGCCGGAATTGTTTCTCACCGTCGCGACCACGAACGCAAGCCCAGCTGAAAAGAAAAAAAACGGAGCAGTCAATCCGCGGAAGAAAGTCCATAGCTGGAACATGATGCTCGCTCCATCTTTATAAACTGGGCTCAACACTGCATCCATGGTATGACCTTCAATCATTAATATGACTCCGATCGCCCGGAGAATATCTAACAATATCAGTCTATTTTTATTTTTCATCTCAAACAAAAATCATGTCCAGTAATTTGTCTCACTTCAATGTCAGACGCAATGATAAACAAAAGGTTAAAAAGAGAAATCGGAATCGGAAAGTCAAAACCACCCTCAATACTCAGTCTCTGCACTACTAAACTTTAACCTTTAAGTAGTGGCTTTGATTTTTATTTGCGGGAGCTTGTCCGCTCCGAAAAGTTCTAGACTCATTGCGCAGAACCTTCGACTTGCGAGTTCAAGTATTCCTGAAATCCCATCTTGGTGTAATAGTCGTCTCCTACATATTTCAATGCTTGCAGAAACTCCGCCGGCTTCATATAACCGGTCGCCTTCGTGATGAACGTACCATCGGGTCCGAGAAAAACCGTAGTCGGATATCCATTAACCCCAAAAGCATGTGCGAGTTGCGCATCAGTAGCCTCTCCATCATGCACCGTTTCCCTCGCATCGCTCTCGGCATTGAGTTTCACAAGGATATACTTTTCTGTGAGATATTCCTTTATATTTTCATCGCTGTAAGTATCGCTCTCCATCTTCTTGCACCAGCCGCACCAATCGGTATAAACATCGACAAGTATTTTCTTGTTTTCAGCCGAAGCTTGCTTGACGCCGTCCGTGTAGCTTACCCAATTAAGATCCCCGCCTTCTCCATTATTCAAATTGGGTCCCGAACCCATGAAGATTAGAACGCTAAATAATGCAACCAAAATAGAATTCATTTTTTCTCCTTGAATTAGAAAATATCGAATTGATAAATAAACGGCGCCGGCGCCATGAAAAGTTCATTTAGTTTTTGTGCAACCTTCGGTTCGCCGCGTGCAAAGCCGTACATAATCGCGTCAGTTGGCTTCAAGACACCCGCGTAAATCTGCGAGAAAATTTTTATATCGGATTCGAATTGAACGCCCTGCTTTGTCTCGTCGACAATCGTTTCACCATTATGGATATGCAAACTGAATGCTCGCGAATTTTGCGGCAGGTTTCCATCATTTACTTTTATCACAAAATCAGCCGGAGAATCGATTGAGTGGTGAAGCTTTGCGAGAGCACCCGGAACATTTATGACTCTCAACATGAACCCTGAAGCGAGTGTAGAAAAAGATTTGTATTCAAAAAAGAGTCTGCGAAAATTCAGTTCACGCGGCTCTCTCAAAAAGAGGTTGAGCGGATAATCTACGGGAGCGAGAATTTTGACTCGCGAAATCTGTTCAGCGAGCGCACCTACGAATCCCCACAACCCGCGATGAACACCAGCATCAAATGCGACAAACTCCTTTATGTTAATCGTCGTTTCACCGGCTGAGCCATTAGTTGTACCACCATCTTTATTAATTTCCAAAGCTACATAGCCTTTCACTTCGCCGTCATCGTAAACGTACGCATCTTTGAATTTCGGAAAGACGACTAGGTCCCAGAAGTCTTCACTGCGTAGCAGAGTAAAGCTCCCGCGAGTTTGGATTTCCTGCTGCAAAACTTTCTTCAATTTGTTCTTGTCGGCTTTGCGGAACGCTCGAACATGAGATCGCTCCTGAAAATTTAAAATATTGTTTGGCCCGAATTCATACTGCATCAGATTTCCGACATAACCGTAGCCGAACTTCTCATAAAATTGGTGCTTGAACGGGAAGAGCATAGATATCGAATAATCCATCTCATAAATTTTTCGAAGCGCATCTTCCATGAGAGCCTCGGCAATGCCGCGCCTTCTTGCTTCCGGTGGGACAGCAACTGCGGCAATTCCCGCCATCGGCATCTTCACGCAACGCGAGTAAACCTCAAACGGCGTTATCCTCAAGCAGCCGGCTATTCCTATATTTCCTGATAAATTTTTGTCTTCGGCGACATACATGTCGGAAAGTGAGCATCGCGGATTGTTCTCAATGTTGACGCGAATAACCGAAGTATCTTCGAGAAAGCACTTCGAGAGAATTGCGGCTATTGCGTCAGCGTCACTGCCCGCCGCTTGCCGAATTATCATACGCCGTTTCCATTTTGTTTAAACATTCGATCACAGTCTCAAAAACTTTTCGAATAGTAATCCCTTCCGATCGATCACCAAAAGTGCAGACATGCGGATTACCCGGACATTTCGCCTGGCAAAAACCTTCCGGAGGAAGTAAAACTTTTGAAACATTTCCAATCGGCCCCCACAACTTCGGTGAGCAAGCTGTCAGCGGACAAAACATAGAAATTGTCGGCGTGCCAACGGCAGCTGCAATGTGCATCGGCCCGGTGCTCGAAGAAATTAGCAAATTTATCTGTGACAACACAGCAGAGAGCTCGCGTAGAGAAACTTCGCCGAAAGATGTTTTCAAATCCCCCTCGATCCCGATTTGAAGAATAGCAGCGGAGGAAGATGTTTGCGTAAAAATTTCCTCTATTTGTTTTTCCTTCGTTGAACCCGTTACGATAACCTGAACACCGTGCTGTACCAGCATATTCGCCAGCTCGACATATCTTTTAATTTCCCAATTTGGAGCAGAACTACCGCTGCCGGGGTGGATGCCAACTATCGGTCGATCTGAGTTGAACCCTTTTCGCTCCAAAAACTTGTGCGCGAGTTCTTTTTCTTCCTCACTCAGAAAAATTTCCGGCTTCGTCCAGCCTTCCTTTGCACCGATCTTTCTAGCAAGGTCGAGCATGTAATCTGATTCATGACGAAGCGGAATATATTTTCGCCGCGAAACACCGTGCATGAAAGTAATCACTTCGTATAAAATGTGTCCGACTCCAACTCGATAAGGAATTCCTGAAAGAAACAGCATGTAAGCAAGACGCTTTGTCGGCATGAGAAGAAGCGCGGTGTCGAATTTGTGTTCCCGAATTTCTTTCACCTTCGTGCGGAAGTTTTGCTTCCCCGGATCATCGGTTATGACGGCATCTATATAGGGGTTTCCATGTAAAAGAGGATGCGTATAAGATGAGACAAGCGCACCGACAAACGAGTCTGGGAAAGATTTTTTCAGCGTATGATAAACCGGCGTCGAAAGGACAACGTCGCCAATCCTGTCCGGTCTTACCACGAGGATTCTAATATGATTTCTTCTGAAAAGGTTCAATAAATTCCGCTCATTATGTTTCAACAATGGATGCTAATGAATATAACTATTAGGAAAATTTATTCCATTGATTATCAAGATTTTTGCATTTTTCACTTGCATTAACAAAAACGTGCAACTATATTAAATCTGAATTTAAATGAGTTTCGACGAGGATCCCACCCTACCCCAAGAATCCTCGGACTATCCGTACCGACCTGCTGGTTACCCCACAGCGGGTCGGTTTTTTTATGTCGTCTCAAAAGGCGATATATCATGTGCGCTGTCTTTTGAAACATCAACATTCTTTTCATAACTTGTGAAAAATCCGGAGCAATCATGGAACTGCAAAAGATTCAAACTGCGATCAAATCGCTCGGCATCGACGGCTGGCTCTTCTTCGACTTTCATAACCGCGATCATCTCGGTTTAAAAATTCTTGGAATGGATCCCCACGCCATGTCAACGCGCCGATGGTATTATTTCATTCCGGCAAGCGGTGAACCTGCAAAACTTGCTCACCGGGTTGAGCCGACGAAATTAGATCATCTCCCCGGAAAGAAAATGATGTATTCGAGTTGGCGGGAACTTCATGCGAATCTCAAAGAGATTCTCGGCAAACCGTCGAAGATTGCAATGCAATATTCGTCGATGAATGCAATTCCATACATTTCAATCGCAGATGGTGGTACGGTTGAACTCGCGAAGAGCTTCGGTCACGAGATCGTTTCATCTGCGGATTTGATTCAGCAATTTGAAGCGGTACTCGATGAAAAAGCGATCAAGTCACATTTAAAAGCAGGAAGGCTCATTGATAAAATCTTGGATGAATCTTTCGACAAAGTCAGAAAATCGCTTCGAAATAAAAAATACAAGACCGAATATGAAATCGAGCAATTCATCGAAAAACGTTTCAAGGCAAACCATCTCATAACGGACGATCCACTGATTGTCGGCATAAACGATCACCCGGCGAATCCGCATTTTGCGCCTACTCCGAAAAATTCCAAGAAAATAAAGCCCGGCGACAAATTTCTGATCGACCTCTGGGCAAAATCAGATAAGCCAGGATCCATTTATTACGACATAACATGGTGCGCATTTGTCGGCGGCGATCCGCCGGAAGAATATGTGAAAGTGTTCCACGTCGTCCGTGATGCACGCCGTGCAGGATTCAAATTCCTGACCGATAGACTAAATTCCGGCAAGCAAGTCGCAGGATGGGAAGTTGACGATGTCTGCCGAAATATCGTCAACGAAGCGGGCTACGGAGAATATTTCACGCATCGCACGGGACACTCGATCGGCGAGGAAGTCCACGGCAACGGAGCCAACATCGACAACTTCGAAACGCAGGACACGCGGCTTCTTGTACCAGGATGCTTATTCTCGCTTGAACCTGGAATTTATTTGGAAGGAAAAATGGGAGTAAGATCGGAACTGAACGTTCTCATCGATGGCTCAAACAAAGCCATGGTGACCGGAAGAGAACAAGATGAGCTGGTGTTGATTTATTAAAAAGCTAAAGACCAAAATTCAAAAATAAATTGGATGATCGTGGAAAACTCTCCCGATAAATGGTGATTGATTTTTGACCCTTGCTTTTTCCTTTATCAACCTTCCTTTGTTAAATTGATTTATCATGTCTAAGCAAACAATTCGATTCGCATGTCAGAACTGCGGGTACGTTTCGCCACGCTGGACGGGACGCTGTCCCGAATGCGGGGAGTGGAACAGCTTCGTCGAAGAGCTTATTAACGACCCGCGGGAAAAGAGAGAATCAAAAAGTAAAATCGAAATCGTTCCGCTAGGGGAAGTCGAAATAGCCGAAGGAAACCGGCTCTCGACAGGAATCGAGGAATTCGACCGTGTGCTCGGAGGTGGACTCATGCCCGGGTCGATCAACCTTATTGCCGGAGATCCGGGCGTCGGTAAATCAACTCTGATGATGCAGCTCGCGCGAAACGAAAAGTTAGGCAAGATACTTTATGTGACAGGAGAAGAATCACGAGCACAAGTCAGAGTCCGTGCTCAACGACTCGGAATCGGCAATCTCGACAATTTTTTTGTCTTGGCTGAAACCGATCTCGAAGCGGTTACAAAAGCTGTCTCTGATTTCAATCCGCCGGTTTTGATTGTCGATTCGATTCAAACGATTTATCATCCCGACATAGTGTCGGCTCCCGGAAGTGTGAGTCAGGTACGCGAGTGCTCGGCAAAACTTGCACAGCTTGCGAAGTTGACGGGCACAGCTGTCTTCGTAGTCGGCCATGTTACTAAAGATGGAATCGCAGCCGGTCCGAAAGTCCTCGAGCATGTTGTCGATGCCGTGCTCCAGCTTGAAGGCGAGCGGCATTATGCTTTCAGAATTCTCCGCGCTTACAAGAACCGATTCGGCTCGACGAACGAAATCGGCATTTTCGAAATGCGCGAGTCGGGACTTGTTGAGGTGGAAAATCCATCCGAGATTTTCCTTTCGGAAAGAAGCTATGGCGCGAGCGGCTCGACCGTGACCGCGGCAATCGAAGGAACCCGACCGATCCTCCTGGAAATTCAGGCACTCGTAACTCCTACAGGTTATTCTGTACCACAACGCACTTCAACTGGATTTGATTACCGGCGACTCAGTATCATTCTCGCAGTCATTGAAAAAAGGATGGGAATAAAATTAGGCGGCTTCGATGTGTTTCTAAATGTTGCGGGAGGTGTGAAAGTCGATGAGCCAGCGATTGATCTCGCCGCAGCTATCTCCGTAATTTCGAGTTATAAAGATATTCCTGTCGATTCAAGCACACTTGTCGTCGGCGAAGTCGGACTTGCCGGAGAAGTGAGAAGCGTCAGCCAAATCGAGCGGCGAGTACAAGAAGCAGCAAAGCTAGGATTCAAGAGTGCTATCGTGCCACGGGCAAATTTTAAAGGGGCAAAATCAAAATTGGATATCGAAATCGCAGAAGTGCAGAAAATTTCCGAGGCAGTAAAATTATTGATATAAAAAGATGAAGATTATCGGGCTAATCGGACTGCTTGCAATCGTCGCGTGCTGGATACCACAAACAGTTGAAGTTGTTAGAACCAAACATTCACAAATGAAACTTTCGTTTCTAATGCTCTATTTCGCCGGCAGCATCGCTCTGACGATTTATGCAATCGGTGATTCGATTTTCGTCATCTTGAATTTGCTCACGACAATCGGAAGCGTAGTGAATCTGTATTTCAAAATTTTTTCAAGGAACCCCGAACTGCCTGTCTCCAATAGATGAAAATCGTACTTGCAACTCATAACCGTCACAAAGTCGAAGAAATAAAAGAAATTCTCTCCGACTTGCCGATCGAACTTCTTTCGCTCCATAATTTTCCGGAAATCGGCGAAATCATGGAAGATGGTACAACGCTTGAAGAAAATGCAAAGAAGAAGGCGAGGACTGTTTATCAGCAAACGAATCTCCTCTCACTTTCCGACGACACCGGGCTGGAAGTAGATGCGCTTGGCGGAAGACCGGGCGTTTATTCCGCTCGATATTCCAGCGAGAACGCTACCTATCAACAAAACAATGAGAAGCTTCTCCATGAGTTGAAGAACGTTTCAATCGAAAAGAGAAGCGCGAAGTTCCGATGTGCGATTTCAGTGATTGGGAATGGAATAGATGAGATTGCTATCGGCGAAGTTCGAGGGAGAATCCTTACCGAAGCTCGAGGCAAGAACGGCTTCGGATATGATCCGCTCTTTGTCCCTAATGGATTTGAGAAAACTTACGCTGAGATGGATTCAGAACTAAAGAACAAACTAAGTCATCGTGCACGCGCATTACAAGAAGCGAAAAAAATTTTGAGAAGGCTAACCCAGGAATAATGGATGCTTAATGATGCAGCATCTCGTTTTGTCATTGCATGAAACGTCATATCTTTCCAAACAGCGTTGGATGCTTCGGCTGGAAGCACATTATGTCTTTTTGCTGGGTTTATTCTGCACCACATAATACTCAATCAAATCTCCCGGCATGCATTGCAGCACCTCGCAAAGTTTATCAAGAGTTGAAAGCCTTACAGCCTTTGCTTTTTCGTTTTTCAATATTGAAAGGTTAGCCTGCGTTATGCCCACCTTTTCTGCAAGTTCGTTCAACGACATCTTTCGCCTAGCCATCATTACATCCAAACTTATTCTTATCGCCATGGTCTTCTCTTAAACCGTCAGTTCATTTTCATCTTTTACCGAAGTGCCAATTCGAAACACTTCTGAAAGGAATAAGAAGAATATTCCCGCTGCAAAACTGATGATAACAACCTCGTTTGCATTACTTGCCACTAAAGTTACATCGTCTATTTTTATCGAGGGGACAACTGAAGAGACGAGATAATTTTGCCATTCCTTCAGAATTAAGGGAACGATTAGGAACATGCATGCGATCGTTCTCAGCCTTTTCCCGTTCTCTTTTACAAACGGATTTCCTTTTACAGTTGTCTGGATTATTTTTCTCGTTAAATAGATAATAAGTGATAAACAACCCCATATAATTATTGTGTAAAACCCTGAATATAGCTGCAGACCAATAGGCGGTTTGAAAAATAATAAATGACCCGATAGATCAACCAGGTAAATATCCTTCGACTGATTCACAATCTGGTGATTGTTAGCCATGAATACATCGACGGGAAACGTTTCAGGCGATGGTATCGGCACACCCTTAATGAGGGCATAAGCAAATAGACCCGTGCGAACTACCAACATAGTCAACGTCATGCCCAATGCTACGGAAAGAATAATGCGACTGAATGTAGCAGAGTTCCCAAATAGTCTCATTTTGACCTCCTTAATGTCCAGAGTTAATATACGTAACGACATATCGAAAGTCAATATCAAATTATCGAAAACCGATAATAATATATCGAATTTACGTGAGCAACTTTAAGTGACTCAAAAATGGGGCCGGTAGAGAAAAGCTTATCTAGCTGCGAAGGAGTTCGTCTCCAACAAACCGAAAAGCAAAATCAAAACCCTTACTTCCCGCTTTGTTTCACCCACACATTATTTTCCACATTCACATCAGGCAAGATTTTGTCAGGATCAACAACCACTGAATCTATTACACTTGTTGAGTTATACCGCAAAGTGAACACGCCGGATCGCTCCCAAATCTCAACCGGTAAATTCATCCTGCCTGATTTGCCATTTGCCTCTTTCACTTCAACCGTAACCGGCATCGCCATCTGATCTTTATTCTCGATCGTGATGAGCGCGCCTTTGGATGGATCTCCATCGACATATTTAACGCTATCAACCGCTTGGTCTAATTTATAATTTTTGACGAACCAGCCCTTCCAGAACCAGTTCAAGTTTTCGCCCGACGCATCATTCATAGTTCTGAAGAAATCTTCCGGAGCCGGATGCTTGTAAGCCCATCTCTTTATGTAAGCCCGAAATGCGTAATCAAATCTATCATGGCCGAGCACATTTTCTCGAAGCATATAAAGCCCGAGCGCCGTTTTGTAATACTCAACTACATGAGCATATCTCCCCGGGATTGCGTCGGCAAAAGACACTATCGGCTGCGATTGCGGATTTAATAAGTATGGTACAATGTCGCGCGCCGGACTTTTTCCCTGTGGGTCGAACTCGTTGTCGCGCTTAGGAGCATATTCTCCATGATTGAATTCGTCGGAAGCGTAAATATCTATAAATGTATTGAAGCCTTCATCCATCCATGCGTTCGCGCGCTCGTTCGAGCCGACAACCATTGGGAACCAAGTATGTCCGAGTTCGTGTGCGGTAACATACCACAGCACTTTGTTGCTCATTTGCCACCAGTCAAAAACAATTCCCGGATATTCCATTCCGCCGACCGGCCCAGCTACGGCAACAGCGTTCGGATACGGATATTCATACCAGTCCTTGGAGAAAATTTCGATGGCTCCCTTGACGTACTCAGTCGCTCGTCCCCATGATGAATCAGGTGAACTTTCAATCGGATAAACCGACATAGCGACGGATTTTTTTCCGCTCGGCAAATTTATTCTTGCAGCATCCCAAATAAATGCTCGTGAGCAAGCCCATACTGCATCGCGGCTGTTCTTCATCTTGAAATGCCAAGTCAACATCCCGTTTTCTTTTGAACGTGTCCTGGGATCACCAATCTCTTCCGGTGAAACGATGTAAACTCTCTTGTCGCTTTTCCGAGCCTGTTCCAACCGGGCAATTTCCTTTTTTGTCAAAACATCTTTTTGATTCACAAGCTCTCCCGAGCCGACAACAACCATGTCCGCCGGGACCGTCACACTGTAATCGAAGTCCCCGTAATCACAATAGAACTCTCCCTCGCCAAGAAACGGCAGATTGTTCCATCCGTTCAAATCGTCGTACACTTCCATCCGCGGGTACCATTGCGCGACGTCATAGATAGCTCCGTTTTTCGTGTACATCCAACCCGTTCTTCCCATCCCGCCTGGTGGAATCACAAAGGAATATTCGATCGCGATTTTGATTTTGCTGCCTTTCGCTTTAACTGCAAATGGCAACCTGATTTGCATGCGCGTGTCGGTGATTATGTAATCAGCTTTAAAAGTTTTTCCGCTCTCTCGAGCAACCACTGATTTAATATTATCCCCACCGATGAAATTTCTCGCTGGGCTTCCGGCAACCAATGAGCCGCGCGAACTTTCGCCGAGCTGGTTCTGCTCAAGCTGGAGCCAAATATAGCGAAGCTCCTCGGGGCTGTTGTTCGTGTATGTGATCTCGACTTTTCCTGTGATGGTCTTCATCGTCGTATCGAGCGTCGCTGCGATTTTATAATCAGACTCATTCTGCCAGTATTGTGGTCCTGGTGCACCGCTCGCACTGCGATAAGCATTCCCTCCGTTGTTATCGAAGTTCGGATCAAATATCTCATGCGGATTATATCCGCGACCCTGTTGTGAAATTGCCGTTGCTGTGAAAACAAACGACGCAAGCAGCAAAATAATAATGGAAAATCTATTTTTCATTTCATAATCCTCTGCGCGCTTTCATACATACGATTAGCTAAACCAACTTCGGTTGTTCCTTAAGTCATTCCTTAAACTTTTTCAAAATCAATTCGTGTATGTACGGATTTCCCGCGAGTCCAGTGCGGCTGTAAATTGTCGAGTTGCCCTTAAAATCTGTATAAATCCCCCCGGCTTCCTCGATTATTATTTTTATCGCCGCGACATCCCACGGACTCACGACCGGGTCAAGCA
>JBAPNE010000072.1:0-4031 GCA_049278975.1 Candidatus Kryptoniota bacterium | reverse complement strand
ACCAGTTAGTTTGCGATAGAAAGTAATTGCCATTCTTCCGGGGGTGGCAGAATCAATTCCCATTACAACAACTCCACCAGTGTTTCCAAGTTCAGAGGCATATCCCGCAATTCTATTCCTAAATTTTATTCCAATATCTTGTGCTGTATATGTCATTGGAGATTCGTCATTCAGCATTTCACCAAGCCCCAAAATGTCAACCAGATCAGAAAATGGTTGAGGAACGTCTTTTCCTGAAACCGCCCACGCCACAATAGCTTGTTCATCTCTTTGATAACCTTGCCGACTAAGGAGCCAACGTAATGCACTATGAGCTTTTTGGGTTACTTCGAAACCAACCCCGGCAGCTTGATCTGATTTGAGAAACCGACCACGGAATGTGAACCCCGATGAATCATTTGAAGAAATTAGTTTCGCTTTGTCAGCATCATTCCGCAACTTTGCGGGATGTTGATCCGCTGTGAACTCCTCTTTGCCAGTTACATAGCAGAGCGATTTCACCTCTTTAGTGCTCGAATAGTACTTGATCCACTTTTCCCAGAGAGATTTATCTTTCCATACTTTTGATTCCTTTTCCCCTGGGATCTCTACGACCCAGCGGACGAATGCTTCTTCCTGTGAAGCCACAACGTCAAAGATTGTTAGGCTTTCTTTTTCTTTCTTACCGTCTAATTTTTCCAATAACTTCCCGTTTTTCCCCGAGAGCAATATCTTGTAGCCTATCAAGTCTTCGATCACTTTTCCTTTTTTCATATATTTCAGAACTACTTCTGCCTTAGGATGAAAGTATTTAGAATCACACCACTTAGACAATTCATTTTCGTACAAATCGGACCCTGACTTTTTGCTTCCGCCGTATTTGACATAATCCCATGCAACGTACTGTAACTTATCACATAGCGGATGGGCAACCATACCGCTTGTTCTTCCACCAGAGCTTTCGGTGCATGGTATGATAGTTCTTGCTTCCTCTTTGGGAACTACTCTTGCTCTTTTGAAAACACCTTTACCGTCAATTACAATTTCGACATGTGCCTTTTGTGTAGTGTGGCAAATCGGGAGAAGGGGAACTTTGTTCTCATCACTCTCGGCACCAATTGACCCTTGACAGTTTTCGTAGGTTTCGTATAATTCCTGAATCCAGGTCATTGTTTACCTCCTTTCCTCGTAACCCTCTAACAAACCTTCCTCCTCAAAGCCAATTGACTCAGGAGGATGTGCTATCATGGGTCTTACAAACTTGCGTATGGTACACTTTTCTGGTCTAATAAACTCAATAACTCCGTTTTCCATTTTCGGCCGCCAAAACCGCGAATAGTATTCATCCTTTCCCAATTCGTCGGGATAATCGAAGCCATGGAACATCAAATCGAAAGATAGCTCTCCGTATTTATCATAGAAACTATCTCCTTCTCCAAACTTGCATTCTTCGACATATCCCTGGCATTCTCTCGCCCCCAGGAAAATGTCCCGTCTTCCGCCGCGTTCGATCATCCGCTTAGCAATGAAATAATGTTTGTTTTCGTTTCTATCGTTTGCCATATCTTCGCGATGAAGATTCCATTCGAAGTGAGCTTGCACTTGGTATTCGACATCAGCAAGATATGTGTATATAGAAAGCGTGTTGAAAGGCTCTTGTTTTTTGCCAGGTTCGCGAGCGCTCGGATATATTCCACCATAGTTCAGCGGCTTTGCGCTTCGGGTCTGCGTTTTGATTGCCTTCATTACGCGCACTTTGTCAATGAACCAAACAATGGTCGGCTTCCAATAGACTGAGCTGATAATTCCCTTCAGCGCTTCATACGTTGGAACCTGATACGAACATTTCTCTCCGCCGATCTTTGTCAGTGGATCAGTAAAGAGGGCGTACTTCCCGTAAACTTTAAACTCGACTTTGTTTTCCATGGGCCACCTTTAAGCTATTAATGTTTGCATTTCGTTGACGATTTCCTTGCTCAAACCAAATTCGTTGCTGTAATACTGATAATCCAAATAGAAAATTCCTGATCCTCCCTGAGCCTCTTTGATAATCCCATCCTTTGTGAGACTATTGAAAATATTCTCATAGACATTTACCGAAAATCTTTGGGCTCTCCTTAAGAGCTTGTATTGCTTGTCAATTTCAGAAGTTGAGCACAAATCACTTACAATCTTTTTGCCTTCATCACCGTAAGGCACAACGACTCCTCTCGCCGGCGAATCAATGGCCCGGAAGATCTTTGAAGCGGTTTGGAACGACTGCCTCAAAAAAAGACCCCGAGATGGGTCGTGTTCCTGTACTGACAGCGGATTGGTAGATAGCAAATCAAAAAGATTGTCTTCTCTTCCGACAAGCGATTTGCTCGTCACTGGATAATTCATCTTGTTTTTGCGTTCGTAGAAATAATATTCGTAGTATTGTTCCATCGCCGCTGGCGACAAAAGATCATTCCCGAATCGTTCGGGGGTATCTTTGAACTCATCTAAAACCCTCTCAGCTTTCTCAGCGGCAATCCTGATCTCTTCCAAACGATCAAGATTTTCATTATTGGGATTCACTACAAAGACATTGCCACGATCTCTCAAACCATTTCGATTGCATCGCCCCGCCGCCTGGGCTATTGAATCAAGCCCAGCGAGGTAACGAATAACCGAACCGAAATCTATATCTACTCCAGCTTCAATCAATTGCGTGCTGACACAAACGGTGGGTTGTCCATTCTTCAAGCTGTCTTTAATGTTCTGCAATACATCCATGCGATGCTTAGGACACATATCCGTGCTCAAATGGAACACATCTTTGATGGCGGTGTTCTTGAATTGACGGTAGAGATTCTTGGCGGATGTTTTGGTGTTGACAACCACAAGAACGCTTCCACTTCCTTCGATCTGCTCATGTGCTAAATCAACAACTTCACTCTCCGCCCATCCCCCTATTTTTCTGCGGTCATACACTTCAACACGCTTCAAATCCTGAAATAGTTTTTTGACATCCTGGATCATTTGCTGCTCTGGTGAAATCCGGAGGGCTCGCTGTTTTATCTCAATCTTATCCAATAACGGCTGAGTGGCAGTACACAGTACCACAGTCGAACCACACCCTTTGACCAGGAAACGAAGGGAAACATTAAACATGTGTACGCATCTAATCGGGATGGTTTGCACTTCGTCAAAGATTATTACTGCGTTTGCAAGCTGATGCATCCTCCGAGCACCCCTTGTACCAGAACCAAACAACGCTTCGAGAAATTGGACACTCGTGGTGAAAACAATCGGTGCATCCCAATTTTCGGAAAGAAGATTCTGTCGGCGTGTCTCCTCATCTGGGGTCAAGTTGGAGTGATGCTCGAGGACAACTTTGTCCAAATATCTCCCTTTATCGCCTTTCTCTTCCAACACTTTTCTGACTTCATCGGCGTTTTGATCGATAATGGATGTGTATGGAATAACATAGAAGATGCGATCCATCTTGTTGATGGACGCATGGTTCAAAGCGAACCGCAGACTCGAGAATGTTTTTCCCCCGCCCGTTGGAACTGTTAGTTGATATAATCCCTTTGGCTTCTTGGAGAATTTCAAACATTGCTGAGACACATCGTGTCGTAAAACATCGACTCTGTTTGTGTTCTCGAACTTCTTACCGTCAAACCGCTTTATCAGAATCTCCCATGATACATATTTACCATGGTTCCGAATCTTAGCATTTTCCGGAAATTCAAAATCAGCAGTACTCAGTCTGTCTGCATCAATGAGACAGCTAAAGAGAAATCTTGATAGCAATCCATATTTAAACAGCAAGCTTTCTTTGGAATCATTTTCCTCTCTCAACGACCGTAGCTTTGCTAAGAGCTGTTCTATGAGTCCCTTCGAAAAAAGGGATTCCATCTTTTCGCGTTCAGTGTCATCCAAATTCGAAATGGCTTCCTCGGTGTGTGTCTTTTCGTCAGACTTTTTCATCCTCCGTTCATAGTTATTTCCCCCGTCCGGCAAGAGGCAATCAATCATGCCTGAATGATGAGATGCAATGCAAAGTGACAGGAACTGAGCAACAA
>JBAPNE010000071.1:0-2403 GCA_049278975.1 Candidatus Kryptoniota bacterium | reverse complement strand
TTGTTGGAACTGTACCATCAAGTGTGCATCGAACTTCGCGACTATCACGGGTGGTTTTGATGCTTACCTCTAGTGAATCTATGAAAATCGTGTCCATTGAATTGATTGGTGGGGGATTATAGATAATGGCTTCCCCGGTAAAATCCAGCTCAACGACACTACAAATCTTATCCGGTGGATTTAATGGCACAGTGATAACTAAAGCATCTTCACGCCTGGTAACTTCTAGAGAAATTTTCTTGTTGTTGGCAAGAAGGACAACTCTTCTGGGGGGACTGTAAATTCCTGGAACAACAAGCTTGCCATCCGCAGGCCAATTGAATACCTGCAAAAATAGTTTGCCTGGTTTCTGCGTGCAACGTCCCCACGAAAACTGAGTTGTGAAGGGGCTTGCAGTAGTTCCATAAATTGATTCTCCGCTTATTTTCAACCATTGCCCCATTTTTTCCAATTGGCCAGCCTCAGGTTGCGGAATAACTCCTTGTGATGTCGGTCCGACGTTGAGCAAGTAGTTACCACCCTTGCTGACAATGTCAACGAGATCATGGAGCAATGTCCCCTCTGATTTAAAATTAGAATCTGCCGCATTGAACCCCCAACTGTCGTTGATGGTCATGCAGGTTTCCCAATCTTTGTCGGGTATGCCGTTCGGCGGTATTTGCTGTTCCGGTGTTTCATAATCCCCCGCACCTGTCAAACGATCGTTTATAATGAGTTTCGGATCCAGTCGACGGAGATAATTATAAATATTCTGACCATCTGCATTTGTCCAGCCATCCATCCAGCCACCGTCGAACCATAGAACCGAAGGATGATATTGCGTTACCAACTCTTTCAACTCCGTTTTCACGTAATCAATATAGGCTTCTTTCTTGCCTGGTTTGAAGTGAGTTGGATTGTATGTCGGGTGAGCGGAATCGGGAATGTCCGCTTCCTGGTCAGGGCTGTGCCAATCCATTATGGAGTAATAAACACAGAACTTGATGTTGTACCTGCTACAAGCTTCGCTGAGCGCTTTAAGCGGATCTTTGTGCCATGGAGTCGCCTGTACCACATTGTACCTGGTGGCCTTAGTATTGAACATACAAAAGCCATCATGGTGTTTTGATGTAACAACTAAATATTTCATTCCCGCGTAATGCGCAATTTTCACCCAGTCATCAGCATCGAAGTCAGCAGGATTAAATTGAGAAGCGTACTTTTCGTATTCGGGCCGCGGTACATGACCATCGGTCATGTACCATTCCCCTTTTGCTGGAACAGCGTAAATGCCCCAATGGATGAACATTCCAAACCGAGCATCGCGCCACCACTGCATTCTATTATCGGGATGCTGTCCAGCATATGCACTTGACAAGAAAAGAAAAATAATTGCGATTAACCGTATGATTCGATTCATCTTTTCCTCCACCATAAGGATTCAATTTGACCGACATTTTATAGGATCAACTGAATAAATATTACGTTTCATGTCCGCAAATAATGTAAGGGAAAAGAGGGATAGTGAAAAGGTAAGACGTGTAAGACGGGTCATCAACCCGCCTCACACAAACCGCCGAAAGATTTATTAAAGACTCTCTGTTGTCCTCTTTAGCGCCATGCACGTCTCATAAAATTCCGGCAATGTCATTACTTTCACAAACACGAAACCTCGAGTGGCTCGAATAAGTGAGCTGCGATGCTCATTGAAGTATTCCCGTCCAAGACATGTTTTCAACATTTGGTACTGTTGGGCTTGAATTTTCTGAGCAAGCTCAGAGAATGGACCATCATGTTCGTAACTCGGGAAAGACCCTACCCGCTGAGATCCGAAAGCATTCATGAAAGAAGCGTTAAGAACTGCAAACATGTTCAACGAGACTGGTACAAACACGTTTGCCTCTGAGGGATGAAACCTGTACCAAATATTGCGGTATCCAATCACTTTTATATCACTCTTTCCAGACTCCTGCTCATACATTCTAAGAGCTTCCGCCATAACCTGGAGCACTTTGTAATGCGTATCCGGACCACTCGCTTCAGGGTCCAAAGCAACTCCGACGATGTCGGGCTTAACGCGACGAACTATTTCGAGAACCGGAATAACATCTCTGTCGATTCTTGGATCCTCAGTAAAAATCTCGCCTTTGTAAAATCCCAACCGGGCATGTAAAATGGAGGGAGAGTTGAAGCCGAAATATCCCCAAAGGCACTCTGCTTCCCATTCGCGCATCATACCCTTTAATCGTTGAATGTCTGTGGGATCCATCTTACCAGGATATTGGGTCTCAAAGTAAATTATTAGATCGTTTATCTCGTGCATCAAACTGTCGCGATTGCCATCTTCAAGCAAAGCGGCAAGATTTCTAAGCAATCTTCTCGCATCGCCTTCCCGTTTGGTCCTCAGATTGTTCTCGGCAACAC
>JBAPNE010000070.1:0-7807 GCA_049278975.1 Candidatus Kryptoniota bacterium | reverse complement strand
GGATAATTTCTTTGTGAGGAGTTTTGCAGGACAACAGTTATGACCCGCGACAAAAAGGATCGAAACGGATTTGCTAAGAAGTCTAAAGCGGGTCACACAAGAAGCGCCGGAAATATAATAGGGGATGTGGGGCAAAAGAATTTTGATCATGGGAGCGACGAGGATAGATTTCGTGCAATCTTCGAGTCTGTCAACGATGCTATATTCATCCACGAACTTCCTAGCGGGGCGATCCTGGATGTCAACGAACGAATGTGCGAAATGTATGGATACACTAGGGAGGAAGCATTACTTCTCGACATCGGCAAGTTAAGCTCAGGTGTACCACCATATACGCAGCAGGATGCAATGCGGCGGGTCGTAGCGGTTGCCGATGGCAAGCCGCAGCTTCTCGAGTGGCATGCAAAGAAGAAGTCGGGTGAATTATTCTGGGTGGAAGTGAACTTGAGGCGTGCGACAGTGGCAAATGTCAACAGAGTCGTGGTCGTTGTGCGCGACATCACTGAGCGAAAGCGATCCGAAGAATCGGCGCGGTTAGGTGAGAGGCGTTTCACGAAGATGTTTGAAGAGGCGCCGATCGGCATAGTACTTCTTGATCCTGAGAGGAATGTATTTGCCTCGAATAGGATGTTTCGCGAGTTTGTCGGATATTCAGAAGAGGAGATTGTCGCAGGTGGGTTGAAGCTCTTTACTTATCCTGAAGATATGCAAGCGGCGATAAAGCTGAGCGACCGTTTGCGAGCGGGTGAAATGCCGTACTTCATCATGGAGCATCGCTACGTCCGGAAAGACTCGAAGATTGTTTGGGCAGAACTTAGCGCCGTGGCGATCCGGGACGAGAGCGGGAAACTTCTGCATACCATTACCTGGGTTCAAGACATAGATGAGCGGAAGCGGGCGGCGGACCTGTTGCGTAAGAGTGAAGCGCATTATCGTACCCTTGTAGAGAACTCACCCGACATAATAGCAAGTTTTGATAGTGAGTGCCGTTTTCTGTTTGTAAACTCCACAGTTTCTCAGGAAAGCCCGATCTCGCCGAATGAGTTTATTGGAAAAAAGATGGGGGATGTTGGATTCACGAAGGAGCAAGTTGCTTTTAGAGAAATGAAAATAAAAGAGGTCTTCGATACGAAGATCCCTTTCGAGTCAGAATTTGAGTTTAGTGGACATACTGGTACACATGTTTTTGATTGGAGAATTTATCCCGTGCTCGATTCCATGGGCAATGTTCTGTCGGTGTTCAGCATCAGCCGGAATATCACGGAGCGGAAGCGAGCAGAAGCGGAGTTAAGAGAAGCCGAAACTAAGTTTCGCGCAATGTTTGAGGGCTCCAGGGACGCTATCCTTGTTTCAAAAAAAGGGGTGCAGCTTTTTGCAAATCCGGCATTTGTCAAGTTATTCGGTTATGATAGTGTAGATGAAATTGTCGGCGCTTTAGTAATTGATCACATCGCAGCGAGTCATCGGCAGCAAATAATTCAAAATATAGAGCGAAGAGCTGCCGGAGAAAAGGTTCCAACCTTTTACGAAACACGATCCAGGAAGAAAGATGGTACAGAGTTCGATGAGGAGGTCAATGTATCCACCTACGAACTGCACGGCGAAGTCTATTCACTTGTAATCATCCGTGATGTCACAGAGCGGAAAAAGGCAGAGGATGCATTGAGAGAAAGTGAGAATCGGATGCGTACCATCGTTGAAGGGACTCCGCACTTGTTTTTCTATACTCAAGACACTCAAGGGAGAATCACATATGTTTCCCCGTCGGTCGAGACGATCACGGGGCGATCTGCAGATGAATGGCGTTCACAATTCCACTGGTTCACGACGAAGAATAAGATGAATGAGTACGCCAGAGAATTGACACAAGCTCATCTGCGGGGAGAATTCACGAAAGGTCCGACATTGGTGGAGGTAGAACACGCCGATAAACGTCCTATTCTTTTGGAGGTATATGAAAATCCAATCGTCACCAATGGAAAGGTCGTGGGTCTTCAGGGGGTAGCCCACGATATAACCGAACGAACGCACGCCGAAGAAAAGATGAGAGAACAATTATCCTTTCAGGAATTTCTTTCCGAACTTTCAAACGAGTTCGCGCATTCTTCGGGAAGAGAGATCGATCATTTAATAAACTCGGGCATGGAGAAAGCCTGTTCACACTTTGGTGCGGAAGCAGCATACATTCTTCTCATGTCTGAAGATGAAAAAAATTACTCGCTCAGTTATGAATGGCATGCTGAAGGATATCCTGGCATGCAAGGTTACGGGCCCACACAACGAGGATATCTCCCATGGAGCGAAGGAGTAGTATTTGGCGGAGAGGTACTCAAGATTAATTCCCTTGAAGATATTCCTGCAGACTTTCCTGCCGAGCAGGCAGTTCGTCGGGACGCAGGAGTGAAATCTGTCTTGATAGCGCCGCTGCATGGACGCAGAGGATCAATAAGAGGTGGCATTGGCGTTCGTACGTTCTTAAAAAACATAAAATGGTCGCTTGAACATGAACAAAAGTTGAGATTGCTCGGCGACATGATTGCAAATGTTCTTGAGCGGAAACGCGCAGAAGAGTCTTTGCAGACTTCCCTGAACCATCTTCACTTATTGACCGCCCGGCTCGAAAACATCCGTGAAGAAGAGAGGAAGTCAATTTCTCATGAAGTCCATGACGAATTGGGACAAATCCTGACCGCTATCAGGCTTGATCTGGCGACTATCAATGAGTCCGGGACAGCTGATGAGAATTTATTTCGATCGAAGCTGAAATCGGTGATTGATCTGACCGATAAAGCGATTGAAGCAGTCCAGCAGATTGCGGCAAGATTGCGTCCCGAGATTCTAGATTACCTGGGCTTATTCGCGGCCATGGAATGGCAGGTCGATGAGTTTCAAAAGCACAGCAATGTTGCCTGCGTGCTTCACGCTCCTGAGAATGAACCGGAAGTGGACGCAGCACGTTCGACGGCATTATTCAGGATATTGCAGGAAGCACTTACGAATGTCGCGCGGCATGCGAAAGCTGAGAAAGTCGAAGTAACATTCTCCGAATCTGAGAAAGACTTTGAGTTGATGGTAGCTGATGATGGAGTGGGTATCACAGAAGACCAGATTAGCAACCCGACCTCTTTCGGCTTACTCGGAATCAAGGAGCGATTGCATCCATTCAAAGGAACCTGTACCATCAAGCGTCTGCAAGAAGGCGGGACTAAAATAACTGTCCATCTTCCGAAAAATTCTTAGGCAAAAGGTCATATGGTTAAAGTTCTAATTGTAGATGATCACCCTATCGTTAGAAATGGATTATCGGGTGAAATCGCGAAGACATCGGACATCACCGTGGTTGCCGAGGCTTCCGATGGTGATGATGCAATCGCAAAAGTGCGAAGCTGCACTCCTGATCTCGTGCTGCTCGATATTGCTTTGCCGGGGAAGAACGGCTTCGAGGTCTTGAAACAGCTTCAAGCAGAGGCGCCTCAAATCAAAGTTCTCATGCTGAGTGCATTTTCTGAAAAACAGTATGCAGTTCGGTGTTTGAAAAGCGGCGCTAAAGGGTATCTTACCAAGAAAAGCGCTCCGGCAGAATTGATTTCAGCAATCAGAAAAGTTATGCGAGGCGGAAAGTATGTAAGCGCATCTTTTGCCGAGCTGCTCGCATCGGAAATAGATAACGATACGAGCCGATCCCCGCATGAAATATTATCAGATCGTGAATTCCAGGTTCTTTGCCTCATCGGTCAGGGGAACACAGTTTCTCAAATAGCCGATATTCTCTCGCTCAGCGTTTCAACAGTCAACACTTACCGGGCTCACATACTCGATAAAATGAACATGGAGAATTCCGCGCAACTCATCCGGTATGTGCTGGACAACAATTTAGCAGATATTTAAACACACTCGTCTCGTTCCGTTACATCCTTCGTGGTACCATTTCTTGCTGCAGATAATCAGTCCATTGGGAAGTTTTTGCAAACCGGATTGATTTCGTTTGGATGGTCTCGCCCATAATATGCTTCGCAGGCCTAAACTGCTTGCGGTGTTATCAACAGCCCACCCTTCCTGTGCCATGATATTTTTTGCGAGGGCACTTTCAGATTTATTGCTATAAATAATTCGAGGAAGGTCACCGATAATATGTCTAAAGAGGCAAAAGGAATAAAGAAAATGACCGTATTGATCGCATATAATTCGTTTTACGTTTGCTCAAGCTTTGCCGGTTATCTTTCCGATCTGGAGAATATAAGAATATTGAGTTTACCCTTCGACGCCGACGCGGTTATGCTGGTTATCGAGAAGGAACATCCTGATATTATTATCACCGATCCGATTTTGATGGGCGACAAGCGCGCTAATTTATTAGGTGAGATCAAACGGCGTGCAAGTTCTATTAAATTGATCGTGCTATCAATCTTCGAGTTCCCCCAGTATCGCCGAGATTGCCTGCTCAATGGCGCAGACTATTACTTCAAACTTCCGGAGGAACTTGAAAGATTCCGCAATACCATCATGGGGCTTGCCAATGCATGAGTGTCCATGGAATCGGAATGAATACCACAGTATGACAGAGTGATTTGTCGAAATAAAGAATGAGTAAATGACTGATACACTTGAGAGGGAACTCGTTTATGAAATTTTTAAAGGTAAATCCTTGCCAAAATATCCGCAGGAAGATGCGGGTGGCGTCTCGATTCTGCTCGTGCATCAGGTCGAATCGAACGCGTCACAAGCTATATATAGGAGAACTAAAAATGAACCTCTCGATTTTTAAGAAACTTCTGGGAAGTTTTGCACTCGTACTTGTGCCTGCGCTGATCGCAGTTGCAATAGGTATTTTCGGTCTCAGGTCCACAAGAAATCAGATCGATTACATGAACGATAGGACTAAAGTGGACGAGTTGGGACTGCAAATGCGAACCCAAATGGCTCAGGCGAGAGAAGTGTGTAACGCTGTTGAAATCACCGGAGCCTTCACAAGACTTCCGGAAATTCACGCGTTCATGGATAGTGTGAAGGAAAAGTCTACGATGGTAATTCCGTTCACGCAAACCGATGAGCAAATGAATGATGCCGAAGAAATCGGGGCTCTTTCCGATAGATGGTTAGCCAGCATTGATTCTATGTTCGGGGTAATCAAAAGCACAATGAATGGAAGAAAAGTATATTCAGCAAAAGCGCTCGATGATCCGAACGTTAATAGACTCTATTGGGAGGAAGTAATGACAGGAAGGCGTATGATGGCAATAGCAGGCTCGATAGCTTCCGACGCACGAGACCGGGGAAACGAATCGAGACTCTCCACGATCTCCTCCATTTCATCGGCGCAGACAACTTCCACCATGGCTGTTGTAATATCTCTGATTGCCGGTGTGGTGATCGCGGTATTTGCGGCGCGTGCGTTGTCCACGCGAATCGTGCGTTTAAAGAATGCGGCAAAGGAAGTAGCTGGCGGCAACACGGATATTTCAGTTGAAGCTGTCGGCAGAGATGAGATTGCGGAACTCACTAACGCATTTAACATGGTGGTCGAAAGCATCCGCAAATCGGTTGCTGAAGTGCATGAACAAATGTCAGTTGAACAGGCTGTTAACATCGAGGTGAAAAAATCTCAAGAGGAAGCGGAAATAGCACGCGAATATTTGTCTAAGAGCATCTCAAAACTGCTTCACGAAATGGAAAAATTTAAAAATGGAAATCTTACCATAACACTCTCAGCGGAAAATGATGATGAGATAGGAAAATTATATGTCGGTTTCACCGAAGCGGTTGCAAATATTCACGCCACGTTGAAAAAAGTCATCGAGTCAATGGAAAGTACGGCATCTGTCTCAACTCAAATCAGCAGCTCGACAGAAGAACTGGCTTCCGGCGCTGAAGAACTCTCAACTCAGGCTACCGAGGTATCTGCGGCGGTTGAAGAAATGAGCAGGACGATCGTCGAGAACTCCCGGACCGCTGCTAAGTCTGCTGAAATGGTTTCCGATAACGGAAGGACGGCATTGGAAGGAAGAGGAATTGTAGAAAGGACCACCAATAAGATGAAAGAAATAGCCGAGACCGTGTCACGTTCAGCCGCGACAATAGAGAAGTTGGGTGGGTCGAGTGAGAAGATCGGAGGGATCGCCATGGTGATTGATGACATTGCCGATCAGACGAATCTGCTTGCCTTGAATGCGGCGATCGAAGCGGCACGTGCCGGCGACCAGGGTAGAGGATTCGCTGTTGTTGCAGATGAAGTTCGCAAACTCGCTGAAAGGACTACCGTCGCTACAAAAGAAATTGCGCTGATGATAAGATCAGTCCAAGAGGATACTGCCGAAGCAGTCGCAGCAATGAACGAAGGCCGAAAAGAAGCTGCGGAGGGAATAGAACTCTCCGATAAAGCTAAGGAGGCTCTCGAAAGGATTGTCAAAGCGGCACAGGGAGCAGTTGATACCGTAAACCAGATTGCCGCAGCATCCGAGGAGCAGTCCACGACAAGCGAACAAATATCAAGAAATGTCGAGACAATCTCGACTGTTGCTAGAGAAGCCGCCACCGGCGTTTCGGAGATCGCCAGGTCTTCATCTGATCTGAGCCGGTTGACTAACGACCTAAGCTCCTTCTTGATTTCTAATTTCCGCACTGGAGAAGAAAGCCTCGTAGAAGTGAGCCGCCATTCCGGGAAAGTTCTAAGGATATCAGCTAAACAGTAAACTAATAAAATATGGAAAGGTAACAAAATGTATAGTGTTGAAAAGAAAGACTTCGGATTCAAATTGACGTTCGGCGATTTCATTGGCCCGGACGAGATGGCACAGTGGTTGGAAGAATCCCGAAAGGCGTTGTTCCTTCCTCCGAAGGAATTTGGAGTTTTTGTGGACATGAGGACATTGAAAGCGCTTCCCCCAGAAAGCCAGAAATCAATGGAAGAGGGACAGAAATTGTACAAACAGAAAGGGATGATTCGTTCCGTAGTCATACTCAATAGTCCAATAGTGACCATGCAATTCAAAAGGATAGGGAAAGAGACTGGCATCTATAATTGGGAAAGATACATAGATGCATCATCATCTCCCGACTGGGAAGCAAAAGGGAAAAGATGGCTCACCGATGGAATCGATCCGGACAAGTGAGAACTAAAGTTTCTTTAGAGCAGTTGTCTTTCAGCAAGAGCTGAATTATTAATGGGGATCCGGCGAGGACAGGTTTACTGTAACGCCGGTCTTCTATTCCCCTTCTCGCAACCCCATTCATTTCTGTCGTATGAGAGAAGTCGCATGGACGGTATTTGCCTGTGCTAATTTTGAAAGAATAGATGTTGAAACGGGCACGCCGGGTGCAGTGGGGTTCGGTTAAGAGCCATGGCTTAACAACTATATAGTTACCGATAATAGTTTGTACAATGCGAGCGGATGTGGTCGCAACGTTTAGCAGCTTTCATTTCTAGGAAGTTTACTCCCGATTAATTAACCGTTCTTATCAGATCCGTTCGTCGCCCATCATCCGAATGCCATGATATTTTTTACGAGGGTACTTTCAGATTTATTGCTAAGAAGAATTGTGGGTATAAAACTGATATTAAGTCCATGGATACCAATATGAGAGGTGAGAATATGACCGTACTTATCCTATATAGTTCGCGCTATGTTTGTGCAAGCATTGCCTATTACCTTTCCAGTGCGAAGAATGTGGAGGTGGTATGTATTTCGTCCGGCGCCATCGATGTGATGTCATTAATTACAGAAAAACATCCGGGCGTTGTCGTTGTTGATGCATTATTGATGAAAGACAAAGAATCCGACCTGCTGAGCGACATCAAGCGACTTGAAGA
>JBAPNE010000069.1:0-11621 GCA_049278975.1 Candidatus Kryptoniota bacterium | reverse complement strand
AAATTGAAGAATGCCTTTTATTTCAGATGCAAAGAGGAACGTGCCATCCACAAAAGTATAATAGAGAGGCTTGACCCCGATCCTGTCACGGGCGATGAATAGCTCATTTTTCCGCGAATCATAAATCGCCACCGCAAACATTCCAAGGAGTTTGTTGACAACTTCCTTCCCCCAAACTTCGTAACCATAAAGGATCGTCTCGGTGTCGGAACGTGAGCGGTAGCGAAACCCGCGCTTCTCAATTTCCCTTCTCAGAATCTCGTGGTTATAAATCTCACCGTTGAAAACAATATGCAATGTATTGTCATTGTTAGACATCGGCTGGTTAGCCTGCGGGGAGAGATCGATTATCGCGAGCCGGCGGAAGCCGAGTCCGACTTTTTTGTTTTCGCTTACGTAGCTGCCGACAGCATCGGGTCCACGATGGCGCATTTCATCGCGCATTCGTTCGAGAACATTTTGGTCAACAATTGATGCCGAATTGGGTCTGCAGAAAATTCCACATATACCACACATAATGAAATGAATATGCTAACGCCGAGATCGACTTTCAAGAGTTGTAGGCAGCACGATTTGTCGTCACCGAATTTTCAAAAGCTTGTGTTCCTGCAAAGAGAGTTTCCACTTCGGATTTTCCTTCACCAAGTTGATGCAATGCTCGATGTTTGCCTCGTTCGGATAATCGCCGTCGAATTCCGGGCTGATGAAATAATGGTCCGCATTGAGCTTAGGTTGTGGAATTCCCTGTGACCTATTGCGGACATATTTCAGCTCGTTGATATGAACGCCCTTAAATTTCATTGCAAGAACATGCTCGGCTACTTTTGGGCTGACAGTAATCCAATCCAATTTTTTCGGCGGAGTAATTGTTCCGTTTGTTTCGACAGCGAGATAATAGCCGGCTTTCTTAAAAAGTATGATAATGTCTCCGGTTAAATGGAGGAGAGGCTCGCCGCCCGTGAACACAATGTTCTTGCATGCAAAAAGTTTGCACTCTTCCAGTAAATCTTCGATCTTAAGCTCGCGGTAACTTTCAAACTCCGTATCGCAGAAAGTGCATTTGAGATTACAGTGGGCGAGCCGCACAAAAATATTCGCGCTTCCCTTGCGTGCACCCTCTCCCTGGAGGCTGTAGAAAATTTCGTTAACGTGCAACTTCGGCATAGCAATCTGCAGTTTCGTACAACAATACTTTCGACAATCTATATGGTTTTGTGTTCAACTTTTCGTCGAGCGTTTCGAAAATATTCTTTGCGATGTTCTCAACGGTTGGTACCTCGAAGTAGCTGTTCAAATTTTGATGATCGAACCTTCCTAAGATTCCATTCGCAATCTTATCAAGCTCTTCGAAGTCGCAAATCCATCCGAACTGGTTGACTTCGCCTTCGATTTCTATTGTCAGTTCATAGCGGTGGCCATGGAGATTTCCGCACCTGCCGTATATTTCACCGTTCAGTTGGTGCGCCGATTCGAAAATGAACTTCCTGCCGATTTTAGTTTTCACGTGCGTTCCATGATATTATTGAGTTATGAACCTCCACAAAACTAAATTTATTCAAGATGGTGAAGAGAGACAAGGAATAACAATTGGAAGTGTGCTTCTGCCGCATATAGTTTATTTTTTCATCTTTTTGACCAACTCGTTATTTTAACTAAAGTAATTAATTTACGGAAGTGACTATGATAAGATCTGTAGGTTTATCTGATGCGCAATCTATTTGCGATATTTACAATGAATATATTAAAAATTCCACAGTCACATTCGAGGAAATTCCCGTGTTGTTAGGAGAGATGATGGGCCGCATTGAGGCTGCGACGAAAAATTATCCATGGCTCGTCTATGAAACCGAGAAAAAAGTTGTCGGCTATATCTACGGGAGATCGTGGAGAGAGCGTGCAGCGTATCGAAATTCAGTCGAGGCAGGAATATATCTTCATCCTGAATTTATTGGGAAAGGAATCGGGTCAGAATTGATGAAACACATTCTCAAAATATTAAAAGAAAAATCATTCCATGCAGTAATAAGCGGCATTGCACTCCCGAACCAAGCGAGCGTGGCGCTTTGTGAAAAATTCGGATTTAAAAAAGTTGCCCACTTCAAAGAAGTCGGATACAAATTCAATAAATGGATTGATGTCGGGTATTGGCAATTAATTCTATAGAATTTTCCGTAATTTCAGCAATAACCGGATAATTGTTTCGCTATTGAGTTAAATTTTTGGAAAGAAACTCCATTCTGCAATCTTCGCACAATTTTTCTGTTTTCATATCAATCTCCTCCACACCGGTTGACGAGTGCATGACACATAAATAATTGTTGCAGTGTATCAAGCCGAATGTATGGCCTAATTCATGTATTGCTTCTTTGACCAATCGCGTTTTGAAAATGCTTTCGTCGGACTGAAGCCCGTAAAATTCTTCATGAAGTCGATGCGAAGAAACGACTGCTGCTTTCCCGACGAACTGAGCTTCACCAAAAACGTAAGTGAGAACCGGCACGAAGAGGTCTCCTTCGGTAACGCCTAAAATTTTGCAGTCGAGCCTATCTTCAGAAGGGACCCATTCGGAAAACTTTTCAAGCAGAGCGGATAAAATTGACGTGGAGCTGTATTGGTTGCGCGAAAAATTAAACGCGAATGAACCGTCCAACAATGGAGGTTGTGCCACCTTAACTGATCTGGAAAACGTTTTACCGATCGGCTCTGTGAGCAACGATAAATATAATGGATCAACAGGTGCAATCGCGGCTAAAATTATGGAAGACATCCGAGCCACCGCTCATCCTGCATGACGCGCCATCATGCAGAGCATCACGGTTTCTTTAAACCGTATTTCGAAATTTTGTTGTAAAGCGTGACCCTATCTATCCCGAGCGCATCGGCAGTGCGAGTGATATTCCATCCCATTTTATCGAGCACTTTTGCAATGTGAATTTTTTCCATGCCTATAAGCGAGTCATCGGGAACTCCGTTATCCTGGTACGACTCATGTAGCTGGAAGGGGAGGTCTGCCGGTTTAATCGCCGGCGGTTTCGCAAGAACCATGGCCCTCTCGACAACATTCTCAAGCTCACGAACATTGCCGGGCCACCGGTTGCGAATGAGTAAGTCCATGGCTTCAGGATCAATATCGAGCACCGGCTTGCTCATCGACGCCGCATACTTTTTTACAAAGTGATTTATCAACGGCGGAATATCCACGCGCCTTTCTCTAAGAGGTGGAACATAAACCGTAAACACATTCAGTCGATAATATAAATCTTCTCTGAAACTCCCTTCGGCAATCGCCGCTTCCAAGTCACGATTCGTCGCGCAAATCACCCTGAAGTCGCTCGATATAACGTCGTTTCCGCCGACTCGGGTAAATTGTTTTGTCTCTATCACTCGCAATAGCTGCACCTGCATTTTTTGACTGATCGTCCCGATCTCATCTAAAAAGATCGTACCACCATCCGCCATTTCGAATCTTCCCTTTCGGCGATATTGCGCGCCGGTGAATGCACCCTTCTCATGTCCGAAGAGTTCGCTCTCCAACAAGGATTCGGGAACCGCGCCGCAGTTAACGGTAACTATCGGAAAATATTTTCTAGAGCTGTTCGCGTGAATTGTTCGCGCAACAAGTTCCTTGCCAGTCCCGCTTTCGCCACGAATCATTACGGTCGTGTCTGTCTGTGCCACGGTCTTCGCAAGATCAATTACCTTTTTCATCTGCGGACTCTCGCCGACAATTTCATCGGCACCGGAAAGCTCCGACATCTGCTGCCGCAGCCGCCAATTCTCATCCGCCAAATTTTTTGTCCTGATAGCGTTTTGGATGAGATGCGAAAGATGTTCCGGGTCTACAGGTTTCGTGATGTAATCGAAGGCTCCTTCTTTCAACGCCTGCACGGCACTATCAACGGCAGCGAATGCGGTGACCATGATGGTGACAGCACTCTTGTCGATCTCCTTCAGTCTTTTTTGCAATTCTAGGCCATCCATGCCCGGCATTTTTATATCGAGAAGTATGACGTCCCATGGTCCCTCATTCATTAGATTTAACGCCTTGTTCGCATTCTCCGCCGCGCCGACGCGGTAACCGTCTTCCTTGAACCACTTGCTGAGCGAATCTCGAACCGAAAATTCGTCGTCCACAATAAGGATGCTCGATTGCTGCGTCTTATGATTATTTACCATGCTCATAATTGATTACAAATTACAAATGCCACGTGAAATATTCCTAACCATTTGGATTGGCCGGCAGTGTAATGGTAAATGTCGTACCGAGATTTACTTTAGACTCGACTTCGATTTTGCCGTTGTGCCGTTCCATGATGCCGTGCACAACAGCGAGACCGAGCCCGGTTCCTTTACCGTCTTTTTTGGTAGTGAAAAATGGCTCGAAAATATGCTCGATGTCTTCAACCGCGATGCCTAGACCTGTATCTGAAATTTTTATTCGCACTCCTTTTCCCGGGTCAACATATTCGAGCACAATTTTCAAATCGCCGCCTTCCGGCATTGCCTCGATCGCATTTATCTCGAGAGCTATCAATGCCTGTTCGATTTGTTGAGGATCGCATATGATCTCAACCGGCGAATCGGGAAATTTAATTTCACATTTAACATTGTGGATCTGCAAGTGATGAGCAATAAGTTTCACGCTCTGTTCAACTATCGGTGCGAGATTCTGCGGATGGAATTCGCCGACCTTTTGCCGTGAGAATAAAAGCAAGTTGGTTACGATGTTGCCGCAGCGCGCGCTTTCATCTGCGATCATGCGCAACTCGTCGTCCATCTCTTTAAGATTTTCCGCAGAAAATTCTTTCTTTGAAATTCGTTTCTTCAAAAGCTTGGCATAAGCGAGAATTCCGGCAAGCGGGTTGTTCAATTCGTGCGCGACACTCGCGGCCAATTTCCCGAGCGATGCCATCTTTTCGACCTGTACCATATTAGATAGTGCCCTGCGCAACTCATTGGTTTTTTGCTCGACCTTTTCTTCCAGGGTTTGTCCCCACTGTGTCAGCTCATCTCTCGCTCGTCGAAGGTCACGTTCGCGGGAGTTGAGCTCTTCGGTCATTTTGTTGAAAGAAGCGGCAAGGTCACCGATCTCGTCAGAGGAACGTGCATCAATTCTGTAGCCAAGGTTACCCTTCATTACTTCGTGCGTTCCGCGTGTAAGTTTTCTTACCGGAATATTAACCATTATCCAAATGAAAATTCCGGAGAACAAAGTGACTCCTGACACCATCAATGCGCCGGTGACATAAGTGGAGTTCCTTAATTGAGACATGTCTTCGTCAAGATTCTTCAGCGGGAGCATGACATCGAGAACGCCGAGCACAGTTTGAGAAGAAGAATGTTCATGACATGCGGCGTTGTAGCAGCCGGGCTCGTTTTTGATCGGCGTGATGACTCCGAGAACTCGATAACCTTTTGATGAACGGAAAATTCTCGTGAGATCACTTGCGCTGTCCGAAGGAAGCGGCTTGCCTGCTTGATGACAAACATTGCAAGCCTCCGCGTTTGTGTTGACATATTTTCCGGTTTCACCATCGACCGTGGAAAAAGAGACTTCCCCTTTCTTGTTGTATATACGAATCGCTTCGATGCCGGGCTCCGATCCAAGCGTGTTGATCGTTTGATAAATGTCTTCTCGCCGGTTCTCCATCATACTGTAGCGCGTCGATCGTTTGATGAGATTGCTTGTGCGGAGCGCCCAATCCTTCGTGATGTTCAGGTACTTCTCGGAGTGCCAGTTGAGCATCATGGTTGTGAACAACACGGTTGATACAAGCATGACAAGGAGTACGATCACGAAAAGTCTGAAGGCTAAATATTTTGTGATTCGCATGTTAACTCATTTGCTCTTGCCAGTATTTCGACAATTCTTATGCCGAGGAATGAACAAGAGGACGGTTCTCTTTCTACGAAAACGATGAGAATTAAGGGATTAATAATGATATTTTCAGAAAGGGATGTTATACGAGGTCGCGAAAAGGTGAACCGCGTGGCATAATTCCGCGAACGACCTAATTCCTAACCGATAATAGCTCCTTCAACAAAGCGACATATTCCTTTGACCCGAGAATATTTTTCAGGCTCTTGTATCTCATGCCACCATCCATCATGGTAACACCGATCGATACTTTGTCAGGATCGGCAAGTGTCCGTTCCATCTTATTGATTTGTTCGTCATACAACGTCTTGGCGGCCTTGGAATGTAAAAATATTTTCTTGACGACATCTTGCTTCCTGACTTCGACTTCACTCACCCAGCCGGAATTATACGGATCCTCTCTAATGAGTGACGGGAAATTTTTCAACTGAGAATTGATTTTTGAAATTTTTCCATTCATCGGCGAACGGACGGCTACAGTTTCGTCATCAAGAATTAGCCAGGCAAACGGCGTGTCTCGCACGGAGACTGACCCTTCTTCCGGCAGTACGATCGCCCCACCTTCTTCTCCGAATGATTCGGACAAAGGCGGAGACAAGAACGCAACAGCATAATGATCCATCCCGACACGGTACCGATTTTTGCCTACCTCCTTTGCCCAAACATGATTGTCAGAATATAGGCGATCTTCCGGCAATGTAGTCAATGTCGGTGGCGTGAGGAACTCACTTATAAGATTCGCAAAAGACCCCCACGTTGGTGATAGAGTATCATGCCCTTTATCGGTCATCCTCGCAATCGGGATAACCGACTTGCGGTCGAGCGGGCGGGCTCTTCGGCTCTCGGTAGAATTTGAAAGTGGCTGCGGCCGTTGCCGCATAACCTGATCGAACCGGCAGTTCTCGCAGTCGAAGCTGAGATCGCAAAGCTTGTAAGACACGAGTCCGGCATCAACCCAAATGCAATTCATCTCGCCGTCAGGTACCACACGGCTTATAGTTTTATCGTGTTTCATGGTGCACCTGCCTTTGCAAAATTTGTTATTTAATCTCTCGCGCGACTGGTATGTTCAGCGTACCATGTACCGCAACATTCTTAGAATAAGCTTCTTCTCCAAAGGATCCATCAGATACAACTACCACTTCGTATTCCTTTTCATGCGCCCGAACTTCCTTTGGAAACACTGAAAGGTTCTTCGCAGCCAATGCAAATGCACCGAACCCAATTGCAACTATCATTAGAGTGATCGAAATTTCCATCCAGCTCGGGAAATAGTTTACGCCGTAATGACGCTCGAGCGCAGTGATGCTGACATCCATCCTGTTCAACACGAATCCTGTCACGATCAGGATTGCACTGTAAAACAAACCACGTTTGCTTGTCCTGACCTTCGGAATAACTAAAAGAACAATCGGTAGTAATATTCCTGCGATTATCTCCACCCAGTAGAGTATTCCTTCAAGATTGAAAGTGAAAAGATACGGAGTGAGATTGTAATTAATGATGTCTTCAATTTTCAAAACGAGATAGACCGCTAATGCCACTGCGGATACTTTTCCGAGCCGCGATAAGATTGGCAATTCGATCTCACGATGAAATGCGCGCGAGCTTAGAAATGATTCTATTATAACCATCGCAGGACCGACAGCGACTGCAGTCAAAAAGAAAAGGAAGGGAAGATTTCCCGAGTACCATAACGGATATGTTTTTTCAGGAGTAATCAAATAGAGTGACCCGAGCGACGATTGATGAAGTGAAGAAAGCATAACTCCTAAAATCACTAGAGGAACAATGATGCTGTGGACCATCTTGTTGGCTTTTTCCAATTTGAATCTTTCAAGCACGATTGGACTGAATTCCAAAGCGAGCACTGTCGTGTAAAGCATGACGCACCATGCTACTTCGAACATTACCGAATGCGGATTCCACATCACGAGCGGGTGCCAGATGTTCCATGGCCTGCCGAGATCAAAAAGGAGAGCAAATACCACAAGTACATAACCGAGAAATGCAGTCAAGACCGCCGGCCTGATCAAAGCTTTATAATCATCCAGGTGAAAAACATAAACTGCCGCAGCAACGACAAATCCGCCGGCGGCAAGTCCGACTCCGCATAGCACATCGAAGCCGATCCATAATCCCCAGGGAAATTTATCGCTCAAGTTTGTCGCCGCACCGAGCCCGAAAGCAAATCTCATTATCGTGGAGTACAACCCTGCAACTATCAAAACCAGAAAAACAGATTTCCAGAAGGTCATGGTACGGAACCAATTGATGACTTTCGATAATAAGCTATTCATTTTTTCCTCCGTCAATATCTTGACCATCATTTTTGCCGTCATAATCTTTTTTATGATACTTCAGGTTCGTTTCATATTCGGCAACTTTCTTCTTGCGATTAGTCAGCCACCAGAATCCTGTCATCAATGTGCCACCCCACACAACATAGTCCGGTATCTTGGACATAATATTCCATGTGTATTGTGGGAGAGCGGTGTTCGGAAGATCGGTCTTAAAACCAAGCTTTGCGAAATCTACACCCGCAAGATAAATCGTAGAAGTGCCGCCGACTTCTGTCTCTCCGAAGACATGCTGGATATAAGTCTGAGGATTTTCTTTGGCTTTCTGCTTCGCCGCGTCGAGCAAATCATCCCGATATCCAAAAATGCGTGCTTGTGCCGGACAGGCTTCAACACAAGCCGGCTGCTTGCCTGCCTCGACCCGTTCATAGCACATGTTGCACTTCGTTACTTTCGGATTGGCCTTGTTCCATTGATATTTCGGAACCTGGAACGGACATGCTTGCATGCAATAGCGGCAGCCGATGCATTTGCCCTCATCATAAACCACAGGCCCATCTGCTGTTTTGTGAAGAGCCCCCACGGGGCAAACTGACGCGCACGCCGGATTTTCGCAGTGCATGCAAAGTCTCGGCACGTATGTTTCGTCCCACTGCTGTACCACGGTATTTTTTTGACACGAAAGCTCGTGCACGTCGGTATGAGGAAATCCCCATTTGTCCGCACACGCATCTTCGCATGCCATACAGCCGATACATTGCGTCGTATCAACTAAAATTCCAAACTGCTTCTTCATATCGTACTCCTATATTCATGAGAACGACGCCTGCGTGCCGAAACACTCCGGTGTACGGACACACATGCGCTGCTCCTACTTTGCATCACTATTTGTCAAAAAATTGTTTTCGAACCTTTGCCAAATCTCTTTCGAAGAATGCTCCATGACACCTTCAACGGGAATTCCACCATCCATCAAAGTAACCCCCGCGGGAGATGGGACTCCGAATGAAGCAACAGAAGTTGCCTGCGCCGTTATAAAATTTCTAAATCTTTTGATCTCTTCTTTGAGCCATTGCGCGGCATCTGTTCCCTTCGGAAGAAATTTTATCTCGTCAAGATCGGACGGCTCTATGATCGCAACCCAACCATCCGCGTAAGGTTTCTTTCTAATTACTTCCGGCGAATGAGAGAGCTCCTCATTGAAAGCAACAATCTTTCCAGAAATCGGCGCGCAAAAAGAGAGAACCTTTTCTTCTTGTCGTATCGTAAAGAGTTTGTCGCCTTTGACAACTTTACTATTTACCGGAATGAAACCGACATCGTCCATTCTTCCGACAATTTTTTGAACAAAGTCATCGAGTCCGATTCGAGCATCTCCCCCAGATAATAATTCAACCCAAACATGTCCTCTTCCAAAAAAATATTCTTTCGGAATAATGAACCGGGCTTTAGACATATTGTCTGTGGCAGGCGCTGTAGCCTTCTTCCGCTTTTCGGAGCGCTGCACAAAATAGTCGATGATGAAAAATACAATTATCGTCGCAACAACAAATAGCGCAACCATCTTATACCTCCTAATTTTTTTGAATTACTTTTCAAAATTTCCCTGATCCAAATTCGCCGGGATAAAAATTATATCACTGCAACATAAACTTTGTCGAGACTTGAAATCCAAAATCTTAACTTTGATTCTCATCTTACTATAAAACCCTTTCACTCACCACAATTGTCAATTCTCGTTCCAAAAAAATCATTTCAACCAAGGAAATAGCAATCCCATAATTCACTGTGATAGAGTTACTTAGAAGACCGTGCAAGTTTACGATGACAATCAAATTATTGCGCCAAAATCAACTGCTGAAAAATTCAACACAACTTCAGCCTTGAAATCCTGAAATTAGTATTAATTTACCGATTTTGCCGGAATTACAATTGTTGCATTACTCGACAGGAAGCGTTGAATTAATCAACGGTATTCTTCTCGTTCTCACCGCCTTCGCCTGGATTTCCCATTCATCATTCCCTTAATCTGTTTTCTTCACTTCGAGAATTATTTTGACCCCCGAACTTGTTCCTATCCGCGTCGCCCCGTTTTGTACCATGATAGCTGCATCATAGTAACTTCTTATGCCGCCGGATGCTTTCACTCCCATCGATGGTCCAATAACTTTCCTCATCAAAGCAACATCCGCCGCTGTTGCTCCGCCTTTACTGAACCCGGTAGATGTCTTAACAAAATCTGCGCCGGCGTCCTTGGCGAGAAGACATGCTTTCTCTTTTTCGTCGTCGGTCAATAAACAGGTTTCAATTATTACTTTCACGACTGCAGTTTTCGAGTGAGCGGCACTTACAACTGTGTCGATTTCATTTCCGACATATTCATAATCTCCAGCTTTCAATCTCCCGACATTGATAACCATATCAACTTCTTGTGCGCCGTTCGAGATTGCTTCTTCGGCTTCATAGACCTTCGACTTCGTTGTCGTTGCACCGAGAGGGAATCCGATGACTGAGCAGACTTTCACCAACGAATTTTTTAGTTTGCTAGTCGCAAGCACAACGTACCCCGGATTTATGCACACACTCGCAAACTTGTACTCGACCGCCTCTTTGCAGATTTGTTCAACTTCTTCAGGAGTCGTCTCTGGCTTTAGAAGAGTATGATCAATCATGCCGGCTAATTCTTTCGCGGAAATTTTTCCTTCATCGTTCATTTTGCGCCTTTTGTGTGGGACGATATCTTTTCTAAAATGAATCCGTCGGATTTCGACAAGCTATTCGAAGGTGGGGCAGCAACATATTTCGCATAATCCGGTTTTAATGAAAAAATCCCGAACATAGGTGCCGCCATGGCATCCTCAAAATTCAACGGCTCAAGGCCGAGGATAAGCTCGATTGTCCGAAGCATGCTTAACTGATCATAGCGATCGCTCACGACCGAGTTTCGATTCACATAAGGGCCAGCAGCAAGAGCCTCCGTTCTTGTTGCGTCAACGTGGTCGGGGCCATTCTGAGCATCATCCTCTTCCACAAGTATCAAACTGTTTTTCCAAATCGGGCTCGCGGCGATTGTCTGTACTATCAAACCCAGCGCAATATCATTTTGCGCAACGAGCTGATAAGGATTCTGGTAATTCGGATTTGTCCCACCCGTATGGTCGTTGGGGAGCCAGATGTACTCGAACGGTACGACGCTTCCTGATTTTAACTGCTGATCGAAATCGGCTTTCCATGCCTCGAAGCGGCGCAAGTCGGAATACCACAAATCCCAGGTATAATAATTTAACGGATAGTGGTACAGAAATTCTGCAAATGTTTTCCTTAATCGCACATTCTTGTTAAGGGCGTTATATAAAGTTCCGTCGCCCGTGAAGATTTCCGAGATGCCTTTTGCAAACACGCTGTCGCCTAGAAGCTTAAGTGCACTCTTCGCACTATTCGCC
>JBAPNE010000068.1:0-12278 GCA_049278975.1 Candidatus Kryptoniota bacterium | reverse complement strand
GTGTCAACTATTGCCACATATTCTCCAAGGCTCAGTACCCTTATGTGAACGTAGAGTCAACTGAGCGGACAATTAGTTATGTCGACACTTCATTTACAGACCGGCTCTTGTATCAGCCGGACAATATTTTTAACCTTTCTGTAGGTTATGACTATCAGGCTTTTTCAATCAGAGTCTCATTGCTTTATCAAGACAATATTTTTACGGGTCCCAGCTACTGGCCACAACTCAAGAGTTACACAGCTGCTTATACTCGCTGGGACCTCTCTGTCAAACAAGGTTTGCCATGGCTCGGGGTCGAGATATATGGCGACATCTATAACATCAACGGAGCTAATGACATCAGTGTCATCCAAGGAGGCGGCGTGCCGGAATCAGAACAGGATTATGGCTTGACTGCTGACTTGGGACTCCGCTTTAAATTCTAAGCTGTGCGATTCGCTTTTACAAACAACTAACCACAAAGGAGTAACATCATGAAGAAGACACGTACAATTGCTGTGATGGCTGCCATGGTAGCGATTTTCTTGGCTAACCCTGGCAGGGCATCTGCGAGCAGTAATGACACGCTTGTTGTCTATGCAAGCGGCCCAACTCTTGACCAGGTCATTAATAATGACACGACCTCTGGAACGCAAGCACACCTCGCCTATAAGCTGGTCTCATTGGACACCACCTACCTTTGGCTTGGTCCTATTACAGTAAAATCCAACTTCGAGGTTCTTGGAGTTCTGGGTTCTAACGGTAGGCCACCATGTATTCAGTCCAGTGTTTTGGGAGATGGTTCGTTGCCGTATTATTTGTTTGTCATCAACGGACCTCATACGGTTGCCACGTTCAAGAATCTGTACCTTACGGGATTGGCCATCAACAATACCATCAACGCCCTGAACGTTAACGGAATCGGATCATTTATTCAGGTAGCTGCCGATTCAGTAAAGCTATACGTCGACAACGTGATTTTCGAGGACATGCCCGATGAATGCATTGGTTACACGGGGAATTGGGATGACCTCTTTATTACGAATTGCAAATTCAGAAATCTCATCTCCGCAACGCAGTGGTTCTCAGGTGAAGCAGTGCGCAATACGAACAACGCCGCCATAACGGATTCGATTGTGATGCATGACAATACTTTTCTAGCTATGAACTGTTACGATGCCTGTCCTGTCACATTGAGTTTTGTAAAATATTTGGATTTTCAACACAACAGTGACGTAATGACTTTTCAGAATCCATTCTGGATTTTCAATGTTACCACAGCAAAGATTGACAATAACATGTTCTATGGCACGTGGCTGGGTGGAATAACCTATATAGAGTATCTCCAGTTCTGGGATGAACTGCTCTCGCTCGAATATCCATCAGTAATTGACCTAGATACCCTGGCACATTCAGGCACTACGGCAGGTACCATAGCAAAGATGTTTGACCCCCAAGATTCAGGCAGCTCAAACTTCTTGTGGCTAGCTGAAGCTAAAAGACAGATAGAAGTGAAAAACAACAACTTCTACGAACCTGACACCGTGATTGGTTTCTGGAAAGCTTATGATGACACAGCCCACGGCGACGATTCTCTCATTTCCCCCGTATGGATGAATGCTCGAACGACCCATATGTTCAACGATCCATCACAATGGCCCGGTCTGGTTCAGTCGGGGAACTTGAATGTTGATCCAGAATATGGTTCTTCGTTCGTGAACATGCTGTATAACAACATGGGTGATGGTGTCGGGGAATTTCAGTACCTCATGGATATAAGAGGGAATGTCGCGTCAACCGATATCTACGGCTACCAACTACAGAACGCGAGTAGTGGCACTTGGATCCCCCAATGGCCGCTGCCGGAATTGCAAGATATGCAATACACCAATGCCAGTTTGAAAACCGGAGGCACTGATGGGAAGCCAGTAGGAGATGATGGTTGGTTTACAGGAGGTTATACCGGTGTCAAAGAAGGTGCGCAACAATTGCCAGCTCAATTCACACTTTCCGAAGCATATCCAAATCCATTCAATCCATCGGCACATATCGATTATACAGTGCCCAGAGCGGGCTATGTGACTTTGAAAGTTTATAATGTATTAGGACAAGAGGTTGCAACGCTTTTCTCGGGAGCACAACAGCCTGGTAAGTATGTTGCGACTTTTGATGGCACTAGGTATGCAAGCGGTGTGTACTTTTATCGTGTGCAGGCAGGTAGTGTCTCCATCACGAAGAAAATGGTTCTGATGAAGTAACTCCAAGACCTGCAAGATACTTCTCCTTAAGGGATTACGGCGGGACACTCTGTCACTGGTTGTTGCTTCGTGTCCCGTTTCCCTCTTCTTTTTGATGGAGCATAGAAATAAAATTTGGAGAACATAAAATAGCTAGTTTGGCAATTATGACAAGAAGACAACAAATTTCATTGATTGCATTTGTCGCGCTTGTGGGAATACTATGTGGAGCGAGATTACCTGACAATGTTAAATACGAAAGTATGGTCCCGCGCTCGGCGTATTCAGGATTTCCTCCAACTGGAGGGGGAAAATTAGATAGCAAAATTGAACACGGATTCTCAGTCAGAATTTGCAACGAGGAACTTCAAATCGAAATTTATAGGGACCTAAATTTTGAGATATCATCATCCCCAATAATGAATTCCGAAACACCTGACATTGTTGCGAGGCGGGGACATTTATCTGTAGTCAAGTCAGTTAAATGCGATAGCGTGGAAAGATTCAGCATTATTGCTCGAACAGTTGTAAGACAAATAGAACAAAACTCATATGGCAAGTGCAAAACCATTTCGTTCACCGCAGAATCTCAAGACAAATCAATTTCCGAAACATTTAAGTTCATCGTTCCTGAAAAGTTTGCCAATGCCATTATCTGCGAATCTTCACTTATCAACAAAAGCAGTCAACCAATTACGGTGGGCTTTTACGAACTTTCTCGAATCTTTATCGATGCAACGGACTTTGGATCCGACAGCTCCTACAAGTTCTGGAGTTTCCAAGGTGGAAGTTATCCGGAAAGATATGATTGGATATTTCCTCTCACCAAGAAGTACGAGCGTGAGAATTACCAGGGCATGAACGCGCCAGATTACGGTGGTGGAATACCAGTTGTTGATTTGTGGACAAAAACATCGGGACTTGCATTTGCAGTTATCGACGAGAAACCGGAGTTAATTGGACTGCCGGTGAGAGTTACAGATAGTGGTTCGGTTTCCTTCTCCATCACGGATTCAAACGAATTTATGATCAATCCACATCAGTCAGCGGATTTGATTCGCTATGCAATCATTTTACACCATGGTGACTTCTTTAATGGTCTCAGAACATATTCTGACTTGATGCAGGCAGAGGGATTTAATTTTCCGAAAGCACGATCCAACGCATATCAACCCGAATGGTGTGCATGGGGCTATGAAAGAGATTTCAACAAAGAGCAGATTCTAAAGAGCCTGCCAGTAGTGAAGAAGCTCGGCTTTGGATGGGTTACTATTGACGATGGCTGGCAAAATAACCTGGGGGATTGGGAACCCAACACGGTCAAGTTTCCAGGGGGAGAAAAGGACTTCGAAGCTTTCATAGACTCGATCCACTCTTATGGATTAAAAGTCAGATTGTGGTGGTGCCCATTTGCCGCTCAGGATTCCTCATATGGTGGGGAGCATTATCCGGGTAGGATGAATGAGTATGGAATGAATGTCCAAAGTAAGTTAGCCATGGAACATCCGGATTGGTTCTTACTCGATAAGAACGGCGACCGTGTCCAGGTATCATGGTGGAACGCTTACTCGCTTTGTCCGGCGCTTCGGGCGGTGAGAAATTATTATGTGAGCTTCGTAAGAAAGGCTATCACCCTTTGGAGGATCGATGGGTTCAAGCTTGATGGCCAGAATCAGAATATGGTGCCCGAGTGTTTCAACGCGGCTCATCATCATCAGACTCCTTTTGCATCGTCCGATGGAGTCCCGGGCTTTTTTAAGTATGTATACGATGAAGCGACCACGTTGAAGCCTGACTTCTTGATTCAACTTTGTCCGTGTGGTACCAATTTCTCATTTTACAATTTACCATTCGTCAATCAGACCGTCGCTTCCGATCCGCTGGATTCCTGGCAGGTGCGGCTGAAAGGAAAAACTTTTAGGGCTCTGTACGGGAGTAGTACGGAAACCTATAGCGGTGACCATGTTGAACTTACAAATCATGTGTGGAACGACACGTTGCAAACGTTTGTCGTTAATGGTGTACCTGATTTCGCATCTACGCTGGCGCTGGGAGGAGTACCAGCTTCCAAGTTCACGATACCCGGCATCAAGCAGGCGGATTCGAGCCTGGAGCTCACCCCGAAACTAAAATTGTATTATGAAAAATGGATGGACATTTACAGCAAGGAGAAATTGAGTGAGGGGCAGTATCTGAATCTTTATGACATTGCGTTTGATAAACCAGAAACCCATGTAATTAAGAGAGGTAATACATATTACTATTCCTTTTTTTCGGGTGGACAATTCGATGGCAAAGTCGAATTGAGAGGTCTAGCGAAGGGAAATTATAAGGCGTTTGATCTATTCACAGGAGAATTCTTAGCGGTGATCAACTCAGACAAGTCTTTTCTCAAACTGAGTTTTGATCGTGGTGAAATGATAAAAGTCGTGGAGGAAAAAAGATGAGACAAGTGAAAATCAAGAATTTAAGCTTTCTGATGAGCTTTCTTCTCTACACAACCGGTCACGCTCAAGTTAGCGTCAGCTACAAACCTTCTGATGAAATAATACGTAACCCTGAGAGAGGATTTCATACCGAATTGACTTCTCAGGCTGAACAGTTCCCGCTTACTCTGTCATCTTTGGCAAGTATAAAGGCAAATGGACAATCTTTAATTCTGAGGATGTATTATTTGAAAACGTTCAGATATAGACCGTTGAGCGACAGCGAATTAACCCTCATCAGAAATGATTTTAAGATATTGAGACAAGCGGGGATGAAATGCATTCTCAGGTTTGCTTATAGCGAAGATATAGGCCAGCAAGACGCTCCACTCAATATAGTAATGGAACACATTGCTCAACTTAAACCGATTCTTCAGATAAATTCTGACGTAATTGCAGTGATGCAGGCAGGGTTTATTGGTGCATGGGGAGAATGGCACTCATCGACTAACGGCTTGGATTCTGTTGCGAACATGAGGAGGATTTTATATGCCGTGCTAGACGCTCTTCCCCCCAATAGAATGGTACAGGTTAGGACACCCCGTTACGTGAGGGATATATTCACCAGAGATAACTCGATTCAGAGATCGGAAGCATTCAATGAATCGCCGTACTCCAGGGTGGGGTTCCATGATGATTGCTTCCTGGCGAGCTGGAATGATTACGGGACATATAAGGACACAGTTGAAGAAGAAAGATATCTCTCCATGGAGTGCAAATATGTTCCGATGGGTGGAGAGACTTGTAATCCAAGTTCATACAGCGAATGTGCGAACACAATTCGGGAGATGAAAATTCTTCACTGGTCATTCTTGAATAGTGGTTATAATCAGGCGGTCATCAATGGCTGGGTTAGAAACGGTTGCTTCGACGAAATTGCCAAAGGATTAGGTTATCGCTTCCGAATGCTTAATGGTACGTACACCGATTCATTGACGGCCGGCGGTGGTCTTCATTTTGACATAAGAATAGTGAACTTGGGATTTGCAGCATTATTCAATCCGCGGGATGTTGAGATTGTTATTGAAAACCAGACAAACGGCGCCAGGTATTTTGTCAAACTTCCGGATGATCCTCGATTTTGGCAGCCGGGCGATACTATCCATCTTTCAGGAGAAGCTGGTGTGCCTGACGACTTGCCCATCGGGAAGTATAGCGTCTATTTGAATCTCCCGGATCCAAGTCCCAGGCTTCACTACACGCCTGATTACTCCATAAGGTTTGCAAACGAAAATACCTGGGAGGACAATTCGGGGTATAATAATTTGAATTTCACGTTGATCATACATTCAGGCAAGGGCAGTTTGTACACCGGTCTTTATTATTTTCAACCACTTGAAGTGCCCAAGCGGATAAAATCGATGAGCGATGAAGATAAGGATTGAAAGATATTTCTAACGAAGATGTCCGAAAACGTTAAGTCATTAGACAGAAGTCTGGGTTTGTTGCATGCGACAGCATCCAACATGGCGACCATGGTGGGAATTGGCCCGTTCATAACCTTCCCGCTAATAATTTCTGCGATGGGCGGACCTCAAGCGATGCTTGGCTGGGTCGTCGGGGCAATCATTGCGATTTCTGACGGTCAAGTTTGGGCTGAGTTGAGCACTTCGCTCCCGGGCGAAGGTGGCTCGTATGTATATTTGAGAGAAGCTTACAAGAAATATTTTGGGAAGTTGATTGCTTTCATGTTCGTTTGGTCCTTTCTTCTCAGCGGTCCTTTCGAAATTGCTTCCGGCCTTGTCGGAATGATGCATTACGTCTCGTTTATCATGCCATGGTTAACTTCGACCAACATCAGAATACTTGCCTTCGGCGCGGGAATCTTAACCATCATCTTACACTATAACAAGATAAGATTTGTCGGCCTTCTGACGATCATACTGTGGATAATCATGTTGGCCACAGTTGGTCTGACCATCTCAGTTGGCATAATCCACTTCAAAGCTGCAAACGTTTTTGATATGCCTACAGGATGGTTCTCTTTTTCATGGGGATTTATTTTGGGTCTAGGCGGGGCATCCTTGATTGCCATGTATGACTTGTTAGGATATTACAACATCTGTTACCTAGAAGAAGAAGTCAAAAACCCCGGATACGTTTTTCCTAGGGCGATCGTTTGGTCGGTCATTGGGGTCGCGCTCTTGTATGCGGTAATGAATTTTTTGATTCTTGGCGTAACTCATTGGCGAGTAATTTCAGTTTCAACGCATATTATATCTGACATATTTAATACTTATTACGGCTATAAAGCAGCGTTTGCAGTTACAGTGTTAGTCGCGCTAACTGCGTACGGATCGGTTTATTCTTTGATGATGAGCTATTCACGTATTCCCTTCGCAGCAGCAAGAGACGGTTTTTTTTTCAGCTGGTTGAAGGCAGTACATCCGACTAAGCATTTTCCGCACTATTCTTTGTTGGCAGTGGGTTCCATAACTTGCCTTGCCAGTCTGTTCAATTTGGATTTCATAATTGCAGCGACCCTATCGAGCAGAATTCTGATCCAATTCTTGGGTCAGATTGTCGGTCTCACCCTTCTAAGAAAGGCCCAACCTAATCTTAACAGACCATATAAGATGTGGCTCTATCCGCTGCCGTCGATCATAGCCTTCGTAGGGTTCGCCTATATATTCATTAGTTCCGGGATTGAAGCGATGAGTCTTGGATTTCTGTGGCTTATAGTCGGAGCTGTATTCTTCTACTTCTGGGCGAAGTCGAATCATGAGTGGCCATTCAGACTTGGTACTCAAGCGGAGTTAATATGAATGATTCCCTAATCGAATTGAGAGGTTGCAAGTCTGACGAGGAATTAAAAAAAGTGATCGATTTATGCGATGCTGCATTTCCAAATACTCAGAAGGAATATTTTGAAAGGCATGTTCTGAAAGACCGAACACTTTTGCCGGAGGACACCAGAATATTGCTGAAAGAGGGAAGGATTGTTAGTTCAGTCCAAGTGTTTCCGAGATCCATCTATCTGAGAGGAGATAAAATTGATTTTGGTGGAATTGGCAATGTTGCGACTCTTCCATCGCAGAGAGGTAAAGGTTATGCGGCGTTGGTAATGCAGGATTCCCTCGACTACATAAGAAGAAAAAATCTTCCGATCTCTCTACTGACCACGACAATCAATAAATACTATGAGAAGTTTGGCTTTCAAACCGTCAAACGACACGTAGGCTTGATCGACTTACCTCATCCGCAAGAATATTCACACATCAGAATTTTTGACGCCTCCATTGATTTGGAGAAGGTGATACGCCTGTACGACCAATACAATACCGGCAGCACCGGCGCAATCGTGAGAAATCGGGATTATTGGATGTCGCAGTTCAGTTTCTGCGGAGAAGATAAAGATTTGTTTCTTGTCTATGAAGAAAGAGGCGACATTCTTGGTTTCGTAAGAGCCGACAAGAAAGTTGACCGAGTACAGGTACTGGAATTTGCGTCTGCCGATCATCGGGAAGAAGTAGTTCGGAAATTATTTGAGCGTCTTGCTTGCGAGACAAACTTGTCGAAGCTAGAGTTCTTTGTTTCGCAAAGAGAGAAGTCGCGTCTGACATTCTTGGATTTTCAGCCTTTCAAGATCGATACAGACTTAATGGTTGCGTTCGTCGATGACAATTTAGATGTCAAGATTAAAGAAGTCTTGTTGAGCGAAAACGAACTAACGTTCTGGCTGTCTGACTTTTTCTGAGAACAACTTTATGAAATTTTTGTATAAATATTTGGTGGCAAGATGTTGAAAAGATCGCTGTTAGTGCTATTCCTTTCTGCAAAATGTCTGCTGGCGCAGAGCCAGGCCTTTATAGAAAAGCACGACGATCAGTTGACCATAGGAAACAACTACATACACAGAGTGATCAATGTTTCACCGCGCGAGGTAGGTACCACTGAAATAATTAATAAAATTTCGGGCCAAGCATATAAAGTGAAGGACGACGTATTTGCATTGCAGATCGTTTTCTCTGGCCTCGGTCCGGCTCCAAAAGAAAATCAGAACGGGGAGAACGATGTCATTCTGACGGCGAGAGATTTTCAATTTGTTGGTTACAAGGAAAACGATCTCGACAGAGGGGGGAAAGAATTAACCTTAGGTTTCAAATTCAATTGGGAGGAAACTGATTTTAGTCTGAACGTGCATTATGAAGTTTATCCCGCACGTTTTTCTATGAGGAAGTGGATCGATCTATCCGATTCCTCTTCTGGGATTCAATTTCTTGATCGGATCTATGTCGAATCCATGACCTTTGATAAAGCCCATTTCACTGATGGGAAATTTGGTCAACCGGTGTTGAACGATGATATCTTCCTGGGTGTCGAATATCCTACTGTTGAAAATGAAATTCATTGGAAATCTCTCAGAATAGGTTATGTCGTCGGTCGCGAGGTTAAGAAGGATCCATATCTGAGCCATAAATCCATCATAGGATCTTCTCCGTCGGCAAAAAAGATTGAAGAAAGCTTTATGGATTACGTGGACAGCATTAAAGTAAATGGCACACGTCCTTATCTCTTGTACAATTCATGGTACGACCTCAGGAATCCGTCGATTGTTCAGGATTCCGTCGGAATTATGAATGAGGAAAGTGTCTTAAAAACGATCAAGGTGTTTAAAGAACAACTCTATGATAAGTACGACATTGCGCTCAACGCTTTTGTTCTCGATGACGCATGGGATAACTACAGGAGTCTGTGGGGTATTGATTCTTCGAGGTTTCCACATGGGTTTGCACCTCTGGTAAATGCTTTAGGAAGTATGCACAGTGAGTTAGGATTGTGGGCGTCTCCGTTCTGCGGATATTCCAATCGGGACATCCGCGTCAACTGGGGTGCGACGAATGGGTATGAAAAAACAGGAGATTTCCTCTGCTTTGCAGGCACCAAATATAAAGCTGCATTCAAGAAGGTCATGGATGATTACGCCCGAGACTATTCGTTGGGATACTTTAAATGGGATGGGTTTCTTCTTTCCTGCAATGAGCCAGACCATGGCCATCTTCCCGGAATTTATTCCCGTGAGGCAAATGTTGCGACTTACATCGATATTATGAAATCGGTAAGAGAAATAAATCCGAGGATCTATTTGAACATTACAAGCGGAACATGGCTCTCACCATGGTGGCTAAAGTACGCAGATTGCATTTGGATGCAGGGAGAAGATTATGGTTATCAGGAGAGTGTGCCATCGATGAACGATAGAGCCAAAGCGATAACTTATAAAGACGCTGTGCTTTGGAACGATTATCGAAATTTACATTTATTGTTTCCCATGTCCAGCCTAATGACGCACGGAATCATAAAAGGAAGATTCAATTTGCTTGGTGGTGCAAATGAATCTCTGGATTCGTTTAGTGACGAGGTGATGATGTACTTCGGAAGAGGAGTAATGATGTGGGAATTATATATATCTCCTGATATGCTCTCCGCTGATGAATGGAACGCGATTGCTTCATCGGTAATATGGGCGAAGGCTAATCAGGATGTGCTCGAAAAGACGAAAATGGTGCTTGGAAATCCGCTTAAAGAAGAAGTTTACGGCTATGTCCATCTGGCAAAGGAAAAGGGAATTGTGCTTTTTAGAAACCCGAATGCTAAGAAGCAAAGAGTGAATCTACGGTTGACAGCGGATCTTGGGGACATTGCCCCTGCAACAGTGTATTACGTGAAAGTGATTTACCCTTACAATCTTCTTCTTTCAAAAAAGGTCGAGTTGGATGGGGAATTGTCCTTGGACCTCGATGGCTATGAGGTCCTAACAGCTGAATTGATCCCGGCAAAGGACATTGATGAGAATCTGCCTGTTGATGTCAAGTATTCCACCGAAAACCGAAAACTTGTGGTTTTCGGAGAACATGGTACAAAGAAGAGAATCGTGTCGGTTGCCGGGAAGAATCTTGGAGTGGTACAATTTGGAAAAGCTGCTCCCAAAGTTGATTACCAATCGAAACCAAAACTCAATGCCAATGGAAATGAGTTTTCAAGTCGGCAGCGCATCACCGTTCCGGCGGACTACAAAGATACGAAGTTTGCTCTTCTACTTGAATCCGATAAGAAGTTGTCGAATGAACAGCGCCCGGATTTTGAAATAAAAGTCAATGGCAATCAAAAAACCCTGACGGTGGAAGATGGAGATGGAAGTTGGTTTTGGGTCGTGGCTGATTTGGACAATGGGCCGGACACAGTGGATTGCTCGGTCCACTTCAAAGAAAAATATAAGGGAAACATGACCTACTGGTTCACCGGGAACCAGGAACTGGTCGGTCAATCGATAAATGGAATCACTATTGACAGCAATGATACACTTCCGGCAAAACCTTTTCCGGCTTCAATCCAAAAAGAATTGATTCCTATTTCGCATTACAAAATTCAATGAGGAGATTCAATGTATTTTGATTGGAAAACTTGGGGGATATGGTTGATTGGGTTCATCATACTTGTAATCTGGGTATGGATCCCGGTTAAAGAAATCGGAAGATTGGTCAAAAGGAAGAGGCAAGATATGACTAATAGACGAAATGAAACGCGGGAGGAAAAGTGAGTTTTGCTGATTACACAATAGTCTTAGTCTTTCTCGTTGCAATATTTTTTGTTGGATCGATTTTTTACAGATGGGTTGGCAACGCTGATGATTTCTATTTGGCTGGTAGAAGTTTGACCCCATTTGTTCTCGCAGCAGTTTTGGCTGCAACTAACGTGAACCTCTATAGCTTTATCGGCCAGTCGGGGATCGCTTACAAATATGGAATACCGATAATCTGGCAGACTTGGACTGGAAATATGGCGATGGTTTTCTCTGGTCTTTTTATCATACCTATTTATAGAAGACTGAGAATAAGGACGATACCGGAGTTTTTGGAAATGAGATACACAAGAGGGGTACGGACATTAGTTGCATTGATTTGGGTTATTCGGCTCGCGTTCTATCTCGGAGTAATTCTATATACGGCGATAACCGCTGCTCAGATCGTAACCGGATTGCACTCGTTCACGGCTTTGGCGCTAATTCTGTCCGTCGTGGTTGTAATATACACTATGCTTGGCGGGATGTGGTCGGTAACCTTTACTGATGTAATACAATTTGTCTTGATGCTAGGTGGAGCCCTGGTTCTATTGCCACTGGCTATGAGTTTTGTGGGCTGGTGGCCAGGTTTGGTTGCAAAGTTGCCGCAAGAATCTTTCACATTGGTCCAGCAGACGGGCAAATATAGTTGGAAATTTATCTTGGCCATTTTTCTGCTGGGAATTGAATGGGCGAGCATCGATCAAGGATTGTTACAGAGAGCATTTGGGGCTGAGAACACTAGGACGGTTGCGAAGGGGCTGGTTCTGGCTGGCATAATAACAACACCGTTTGCTTTGCTTTGGAACCTGCCTGGATTGGCAGCAAGAGTTATTTTTCCTCATTTGGCTAATTCCGATACTGCGATCCCCATGCTGCTAGCTCACTTCATTCCACACATCATCTTGGGAATCATTGTGGTCGGGTTGTTCTCTTCACAACTGTCCGCGACATCGGGAAACTTGAATGGCATAGCCACAGTATTTGCGAGCGACATATACGAGAATGTGC
>JBAPNE010000067.1:0-10082 GCA_049278975.1 Candidatus Kryptoniota bacterium | reverse complement strand
TCTTGATGACCAAACTGGCGGAGAAATTTTATCAGGAAGCATTTTGGATCGCCCGACAAAAGTTGTTCGAAAGAAAATTGGGCGCGTCAACTCCAAGGAAGAAACCGACGGTCACGAAAGTGAAACCTGTTTCTTTGACGAAGAGAGATTCTTTGCTATTCATTCGCGAGCCGAGCCAGACGTTCCATTTTGCCGTACTGATAGTTTTGATCGGAATATTTCTTTTCAATCTTTTCGCGATGCGAATTTACTTGCCCGATAAATTTATAATTACATCTGCATTCACTTTGATTTACGCATTCAACAATTTTCTTGTCGTCGCACTCGCGGTTCGGTTTGTTTATCCCATGCTTAGTCTCGAAGGAGAAAGCTTCTGGCTCGTGAGGTCATCGCCGGTAAAATTAGAAGAAGTTTTCTACACAAAACTTTTGCCGAGTATCGGATTTTTATCCATAGTAGGAACAGGACTCGGTTACGCGGCGCTTTCGCCGTTCGAAAAATTCCGTGACCTCATTCCGATAAGCATGGCTTACGGCTTTGTCGGTGGGATAATCTTTCCGCCCGTCGTAATGATTTTCGGTGGAGTTTTTGTTGACTACAGGGAAAAAAACGCTGTCCGGATTTCCTCTTCCCATGGCGCAACGGTTTCGCTCATGGTGTCACTGGGCGTGATGATAATACTAAGCTCTATCGTATTCAATCTGACGCTTCAATATTTTTCTTCAAAAGCAAAATTGCAGAATGAACTGTGGGGGATTGGGATGTTGGTTCTGATTGGGATAGGCTGCGTTGCACTTGCAAGACATTTTGGAATGCGTGCGCTGAAGATAGATTTATGAACTTAGTAATTCATACAGCGGCAATTAAATTAGTAATCCAAATGAGGTCGTCGCGCAATTTGGATAGAGAGGCTGCCTGTCATGATGAGCCAACTTCAAAGAATTCCCCCCAATTATAAAAATTCAAACCTTTTAGCTTGCATCGGCCATGGCACCTGACTAGCATGAGATGGTGTCTCACCTTTGAAAAAAAGGAGATGATATGCCATCATTACCTCGAGCCAAGCGGGCGTTTACTGTATCTTCACAAGGTACCAGGGAAAAAAGATAGGCTTGAGCGCTACCAGAAATTGCTGAATGGATTTTCTGATCGGGAAGGAAAGAAACTTTCGGACTGCGTCGAGGACTGATAACCAAACGTTTGGGACCAAGAATCACAACTTAACTATCCTCATCATGGCACACATAAGGAGGAGGGGATAATTCGCAGGCCTTTTTACATTACAACACATGGTTGGCGCAGTATTTTCCTCGACGTTGACAAGACAGAACCCCTACACCTTCTGACTCTTAGAGCAAGCGGCAAACAGCGGCACGCCACAATAAACTCCTTGCTCCCTCACACCATCGCGTTCTCATCTCTCATCGAACAAAGCCGAGATCGGCAAGATCCAAGAGATCTACTCCCCACTTTCCCGCAGAGGAAAGGTGTCTGGCAATATTTCCGGCTTCCGCTTTGGCTGCTTCTTCGGATATTCCGGGGACAATGATAATCAGATCACCGGCCAAGGAGAAAACTGGTCTCAGGCGAGTTCGCGACATCTCCATACTCATCTGCTTCACATGAATAATCCGATTATCCCGAGACACTACCACCTGCCAGTCCGCAATTTGGGGGCTTTCAGTTCTCTCGTTTTCTGGGCCCCTTTTCATAAATAAATTCCAATCTCGCTCCGTTCGATAAGACTTTGGTAAAGGCATCCTGGAGACAATTTTGTTTTTAGTATCATCAAATTAATACTCGTCAACCTCCGTGCCGGAACCAATTTAGGAAATTATCTCGAAAACACATCAGGTCATCACGAAAAAGATGTCACGTTACGAGTGGGTAACATGCGACGCGTAGTTTTTGTAGTCTCACTTTTCTGTAACCTCATCGTATTGCGGGTACAGAGAGACATGGATTTATTACTATATCCTCAAAATGGTGTTCGGAAAAATTATTCGCAGCTACAGCTGGCTAATTAAATAGGATTGCGCATCATGTCATCGAATCTGTCTCCTCTTTTGTCGGAACTAACCCACGCAGACTTCTGGTGCAAACAGAAGTCAGAAGCCCGTACCATGACCCATTGGGTCGCGATGTGGACTAATTGACCTGACTCCCGAACTATGTACCAACGATAAGTTAATATTTATTTCCATTTCAAGCAGCGGCAACCTGATAAGGAAAAATGTTTCTGGTGCTGGTGGACAATATCCTGAAGCGGACTGATGAATATCTTTTCCCTTCCTACCATGGCCGCCAACAATTCAGCTGAGAACCGATTTGTACTTCATGGTTAGAAGAAATAACTTTGGAGATCAAATGGACGGCGTCAAAAGGTTGAAATAGATATAGTTTGTATTTCATAGTGATGAAACAAGGCGATAATCAAGATATAATCGGGGCAAAACATGGTCTGGTTAGCTCGATTCTCCTCTCTCCATGGTACATTCCGACAATAGTTACACTAGCCTTTGCAATCCGGCTTTGTTGGATATTGGTTTTTCATCCCAATCCCGTAAGCGATTTTGCTTTCTACTTTCGAGGCGCAGAGTCCATTGCAAGATGGTATAGTTATGCTCCTTTTGGTGTCGCCACAGCGTATTTCCCAATTGGTTATCCATTATTTCTGGCAATCATTTTCTGGGTCTTCGGAGTTTCGGTTACTGTGGCTCAAACGGCAAATCTTATTCTTTCCGTCCTATCGATCATGCTTGCATACTGGATTGCACGAGAGCTTTTCAGATCGGAACTAGCAGGAAGGCTTTCCCTTTTATTCCTTGCCATTTATCCGGACAATATCGCATACACGTCTCTTGTAGGAGTGGAGATATTTCATTTGTTCTTACTATTTCTCGGTGTAGCGCTTCTGTTGCCTTCTTTGTCGATCAAGGAACCAATGCATTCCTGGCGATTGCTGACCACAGGATTAGTGTTTGGGTTTGCAACGCTCGTCAAAGTGCAGACTCTTTTGCTGCCTGCGTTCTTTCTCATTCTGTTCCCCCAATTCTCCTGGGAATGGAGAAGCTTGGTCGATCGGTTGAAGAGAGTTGCAATTCTTTATGTCGCCTTGATCGGGGTACTCATTCCATGGATAATTCGAAACTGTGAACTCTACAATGATATTGTTCTTTCAAACAATGATGGTGTAAATCTCTATATTGGCAATGGTCCCGAGGCAAACGGGACATTTGTTGCAATACCCTGGTTTGATGTCGGAAACGATACATGGGCCGAATATAAAATCAATCATATTGCGAGAACAAAAGCGACCAATTATATGAAAACTCATCCGTTGCAAACCTTGATGCTTATGCCGAAAAAACTTATTGCTCTCTTTGACAACGGTGATGGTATAAATTGGAACACGATGGGCACAGGAAGCGAATTGATATTCAAGAGATATGTCATGAGCTTGCTCGATCAAGTCAACTCGATTTATGAATTCGTCGTGTTTGCCGTTTTTATCGCTTCACTCCTCTTCGGATGTTGGAAGAGACTGCGACTTGGCAAGGGTAACGGTTGGCCGCTATTGGGTATTGTCGTGATACTCTATTTCATCGGTATATATCTTGTGTACTTCGGGGCGGCGCGTTTTCACTTCCCGATAATTCCATGGATGATAATGTACTCAGCCGCTTTGCTGTCCTCTCTATTTGCAATTAGAATCAGACTACGGACTTAATGCGTGATGAGTTTATTCTGCACCATGGTCGGCCGACCTACAAATGAAAACCATTACGCTTTTCACTATAGCAAGCAACAACTTTCATCGCACTCAATGCTGTCCCAATGTAGATTTCCTAGCTGCTCTTTCAGCCGAAGTAAATGTGTGACAGCATCATCCATGACGCATAAACGCTTACCGAAATTAAAAAGTAAATAACATGGGACACCGACCTCCACCCGAATATTCTAGGATGAGCAAGGTGGCTGATATCATTGTCCCCGTCATAAAACCAAGAATGAACTGGTGAAGAACCGCCCGCATTTTGTAAAGGTAAGAACAAATCCACCTTGACAAAATGTACACCCACGCTTTTTTCAATTTTTTCGTTTGACAACTAAGAGTGTCATATCGTCGAACGGAGGTGTATCAAGGACATGCTTGGTCACGGCGGTGAAAATAGCGTTGGCAATTTCCTCGGCCTGGAAGTCGGTGCAATCTTTAGCGATGGATTCGAGCCTGTCAATGCTAAATCTGTCGCCATTCGAATTAACCGCATCAGGAATTCCATCCGAATAAATGAGAAGCATATCACCTCTATCAAACTGAATAGGTTCTTCTTCATAAGGAAAATTATCTGCAATGCCAAGAGGGATTCCACCCACCTTTAGTCGATTTAAATGGCCGTTATGAAAAAAGAATGGATTCTCGTGTCCAGCATTCGTATATCGCAAGACATTGTTTGCCGGGTCAAGGAGTCCGTAGAATACCGTGGCAAATTTTTCGGCAGAAGTCGATCTGAACAGCAGATCGTTGGAATGCTTCACGCAGTTGCTCACCGGTTGGTCAAGTCTTGAATATGCCCTGAATGTTGCCAGAACATTTGCCATTAATAACGCTGCCGGCATTCCTTTTCCTGAGACATCACCGAGGGAGATTGCTAGATTTCCATTTTCCAATTGCACCAAATCATAAAGATCCCCTGCGACTGATTTCGCCGGAATCGACCGAGCCGCGAATTCATATCCATCAACTTGCGGGAGTTTCTCAGGCAGCAACTTGACTTGGACTATGTGGGCCGCAGAGAGTTCTTTATCGAGAGCAATCTTGTCGCGCTCCTCTTTATATAGTCTTGCCTTCTCAATTGCGATCGCGGCGTGGACTGATAAAGCAGAGATTGCATTTTCATCTTCAATCGTAAATGTACCATCACGTTTGTTCAAGAGCTGGAACACACCAACGATTTCTCCATCTTTGTTTCTCATTGGCATACATAAAATCGTTTTTGTATGGTATCCGATCTTTTTGTCAACTTCTGGATTAAATCTCGCGTCCAGATATGCATCCGGAATATTCAATGTCTCGCCCGTGGCGCCGACGTATCCCGCAATTCCTTTTCCGATTGGAAGACTTATCTCAAGAGGCTCCGATGCTTCAAGAACCTTCGACCAGAGTACGTGTCTCTTTTTATCAACGAGATAAACCGTGCCACTTTCACCATCCACGATATTAAGAGAGATTTCGAGAATTACTTTGAGCAATTCGTCCAGATCGAGGGCAGAGTTAATTAACTTGGACGCTTCGATTATGTGTTCTAGCCTTCCGGCCTCAGCGAGAAGATGACGGGAGCTTCGCTCAAGTTCTTGAATGAAGTGATAATTTTGAGATCTGAATCTAAGCAAAGAGACGAGAAGAAGCCGGAGTGCGAACGGATGACTTTGTTCTAGAAGCCAATCGAAATCGCGTTTGCCGAGAACGTAAGTTACACAGTCGTCGATAGCCGAAACTCTGCCAGTTCGCGGACGGCCATCGATGAGTGAAATTTCTCCGAAGAAATCACCGGGGTGAAGGAGGGCGATTCTATATTCATCGCCGAATCTTGTGTGCCGTGTTATTTTGATCCTCCCCTTGTAGATGAGATGGAGTTCATTTCCGTCGCTTTCATCTTCCATTATTATTTCGCCGGCAATATATCTACGCTCTTCCAGTCGTGACTTGATGAAATCGAAGTGTTCATCAATGATGTCTTCGAGAAGAATGTTCAGCTTCAAACGTTCTAAGATCTGTGTCTTTAAATTCATCGCACGAATTCCATTGTTTTCTTATAGCGTTGTACTCGGGAGAGAAATGTGGGTCGTCTCATCTACGATGATAATAATATATTGTGCCCATAAAGCGAAATGTCAATATCCCAATATTGGGAGAATCATTTATATATATGCCTATGAGTCATGGGCTTTCGCATATGATTTTTAACAATGCTTGAAAGTCTAAATGCGGTTTGTTGTCTTTAGTCCGCCGGTGCGGCACCTAACACTTTAGTGGCTAATTCAAGCGACGGACCGCAGAAAACTCTAAATGCAGATTTTTTCCAATGGGTTGTAGGTCAATTTGGTTTGAGCGCCTGCCATGGCACCTGACTAATTTATCATTGGTATCTCATCGTCTCTCAAAAAGAGAAATGACATGCCATCGTTGATTCGAATCAAGACGGGCGTTTACTATTTGTTAGGAAAAGCCATGGGAGGATGAAACAAATATTTATTCAATCTATTTTCCCACCGTCCAGCTTGTATCCTTCTTGTCATAACGATAGGTGACTTTCTCTTTATCAATAGCCAGGATTTTCACACCGTTCAGTGTATCCCCTTTCGACAGGAAAAACATTTTCTCTCCCGCTGATTCTATGATCGCGGTCCTTTTTCCGCTGCCGATAAGAACACCGTTCAATTTTAATGTCGGTGGTGCCCAAATATGAACCGGAGCCTTGGGCTTTTTCACCGAGCGATCTTCCGGCTTATAATATGAAAACGGATCGCGAACATCCGCACCGAAACTGTAGTTAGTTTTTGTCCCTATCTTTGCAGCCGAAATAACCGCAACATCATCGGCCGAAGCTTCACCAGCCGAACTTCCGCCCCAGATAAGCTGGTAACCAATCTCGCCCCAGACACCGGCAAGCACGGCGCCCAAAAGCCAAATCAGTATTTTGTTGTTCTTAATGGATGCCATGGTACAGAAAAACCTTCGCTTCTAAGTTTACCTGCAGGTTACCTTTGCCGATAGGATCGGAAACCATTTGAACTTTCGTTATATCGAAAGGTATAGTCTCATTTTCCAGCCCGCTTATCAAGGTACCAAGCTGGCTGAACTTCGCCTTGACCGAAACTCCAAAATCGAATTCTTCAAATTCCCCCGCCGCATGTTGACTGCCCGGGTTGAGCGACTCGATCGACACCTGGCTTTTTCGGGCGTTGTCGGAGACGCATTGTATGACACCTATCTCGTTCTGCTGATACGCGCTTCTTTCTTTCGAGATAACGGAGGATAAGCTGTCGCGCTCCGCTGTGAGAACTTCCTTTCTGTGTTCAAGAAGGATTGGATCAAGAACGGTCGCTTCCTTTTCCCTGAGAGAGCTGTAAAGAGTCCACGTGTTCGAATAGCGATCATAGACCTCTGTAGAAAGCAGATAGACAAAAGCGATACAGATAATAATTGTCAGAAAATAATATCGTCTCTCCTGCAAGCGGGATCTCCGACCTGATACCGGGACATTCGACTTCATTTATTTTTCTCCCATCTTCAGTTCAAACGTTGTAACCGATTTGATTCCGGTATTGTCGAAAGAGACCGCTTCCGATTGTGTCGGAGCACCGACACGAATCACCTGGACATTTGAGAAACGTTTGTCTTCCTGCAAAGCTCCGAGGTATGATGCAGCATCCTGGTTACTCCTTGCGTACCCGAATAGATCAATAACTTCGCCGCCTGAATTCCCGCGGGCGATGTCGAGCTTATAAAGCCATATCCCTTCCGGAGTCGCTTTCGCAATATCGTGGAGCACTTTTGAAACGTTTGAACGACGGCTTGTACCACCATCACCGTTTAACTCCGACCGGAGAGCGCTCACCTGTCGTTGCAACGCCGACACTTCCGAATAGACAGGCCCGACCTCCATTAGCCGCTCATCTATCTTGTCCGACGCACTTTGAAGATATGAATTCAAACCGAATTGTGCCGCGAGAAGCAGAAAGAGTACTGCCCCCAATACTAATGCCGTTCTGTTAAAAAGAGTTTTCTCTTTCTCTTCACCTGTCTTTTTCTTTTCCGCCTCGGCGCGGAAGTCCATCGAGCTGATCTCTGGCAAGAACCCTTTCAAGGCAAGTCCGACTGCGAGGTTTCCCGAATAGCCCGCGGGGCAAAGAGCGGTGATTACAGGATCATCAGAGGGTATGTCATTGCACAATCCCAAGTTGAGCAAATGAAGCCCCGCTGCGGAGAAAAGGGAAATGCATTCCTGTCTTTCCGTCTCTCTGACGAATGAAATCTCACAGCGGCGCGAGTCGTCAACGGAGGGAAGCATCTCATACGCGAATGCGAGCTCTCTCAATGGGACCGGAACTCTGATGAATTTCTCATAGTTCTCTCTTATCCATGTTCCAACGTCCCCCACATCGGATGGAATCTCTGCCGTGACAGTTCTCGCGGTCGTTGAGCTAATGCTCGATACGCAGAAGCGAGTTTTTATTCCACGCTCCTTCAGCTCCTTTGTAAGCCTCTGTCCCTTTTCTTCAGCAGACTGTCCATTCTCAAACTCAACCGTGAATTTGTTTGCAACTTTATATCTTGAGCGGAACTTATTGAGTATTCCGCCATAAGACCTAAGCTCAGCTACGCGGAGATAATTTTCTCCACCGCCAGCGGCATCTGCGGCAAAATCTATCCCGAGAATATTTCGGATACCGGAAAGCCACAGAAAGTTTATTTTGTTTATAGAAAGATTCATCAAATTCGCTGCTTTATTTCAAAATGTCCGGGGGCTTGTTCAGTATCATGTTCAGCAAATTCTCCTGCCGGCGTTTTCCCGGTGCTATATAATAATCCCTCGCACCGAATTTTTCCAGCGTTGTATCAACACCATACTCCCACACCCGCCGCTAAATCTGGCAATGATGTTATCCGCCGAATCAAGCTCTGCAATCGGACTTAGCTGTCCAGCCCGCTCCGCCAAAGCGGAAGCGAGGCGAGCATATGCCCACTTGTACGTTATTGTGCCATTAACTCTTTTTGCCACTCTTCGGTTTTGTCCATCAATCACATATTGGACAACATCTCCACATGGCATAACTACTTGTGTCAGGTTCCCGAGTGCATCATAAGTCTCGGAGAATGAGCCCACCAACCAGCTGGTACGAATAACCAATACACAATAAATAACACTGTTAAAATTGAAAGGACAATTAGAATTTTTTTACTCCGAAAAAGGGACCCTATCAATAAACCCATGACGGGAAATCCGATCAAAGTTGGCTCGACCATTATATTGCCATTGCCGAAAGCATCACCAGGTGTCAAGAATGCCCACACAATCCAAATAATCGAAAACATAATAAATGCCAATAGCGAGGCATTTACGACTCTAATACTCTTCTTGCTCATGATCTTTCTCCAATTATTATTTGCAACCACAATTGCTTCCAACCACAGATTCAATTTCGCGTTGTGAAACGGTCGAGCCGGGTTGGTCCGCCATCATCTCCCCTTCGTGTCCGGGTTTTGGCGTACCCCAAAATTCATCGTACTCATCCAGCAATCCAAACAAATGGCCAGTTTCATATGCAACTGTCAAGGCGTCAGCACCTGATCTCCATCTTCCATACCAAGCACCAAAAGGAATCCAAACCCAGCTCCGAACTCCAGGTTCGTTCACATATATCATATTATCTGCTGATTGTGCAGTGAACCACCAGTTGGCTTTAGGGTCGGCGGTAACCGTGACATTAACGGAGACTTTCTTCCCGTTGATTGTGAATCCTTTCCCTTCACTATTCCAATAATAGTCTATTGCATCCTGCCATTTCCTGGCCATATCAGCTGTCGCATTTGGTCCATATATGACGATGGAGGCGGAGACATTAATATTATTTCCATTGCAGCTGACGTGATACTTAAGACCCGAGGGATCTGAGAAGTTCACCGGATCGAAGCCACAGTAAGCGAAAAGACTAGCACTTCGTCCGCCAAACAGAATTTCATCCTTGCTCGTCCGCCTTCCCGTACTCGCATCATAATCTCTCGCTCCAAAACGTACCAGTTTCGTCTCAGTGTCGTAGAGTCCTCCCGCGAAACCGAAAGGCTGGAAACCCGGATTGCTATCATACGTGATGTTTCCGAATTCATCATAGTCTATCCGCTCTGCGACCACTCCACTATTTATATCAACCACCAAACGAACAGAACCAATGTGATCAGTGATTAATCTATAAGTGTTTCCGCCTTTGATCATGTAACCGCCAACAAACTGCGCAATAATATTTCCAGCGCTGTCCAACTCCGCAATCGGAGATAATTGTCCAGAGTAAATCCAACG
>JBAPNE010000066.1:0-4267 GCA_049278975.1 Candidatus Kryptoniota bacterium | reverse complement strand
AAACCGGCACGCGTCGAACGAGATCCTGAAAATAAATGATGTCAGAGCCCGCAACGACTTTTCTCACGGCAGGCGTGTAATCGCCCGTTGTCGATTGGACAATTTTTATTTCTTCATCGGCGGATGGATAATCGAGCCAAAGATTAAACATGAAGCGGTCGAGTTGCGCCTCGGGTAGCGGATATGTACCCTCTTGTTCAATTGGGTTCTGTGTGGCGAGGACGAAAAAAGGCGGTTCGAGTTGGAAAGTTTGACCGGCGGCAGTCACGCGATATTCCTGCATGGCTTCAAGAAGCGCGCTTTGAGTCTTCGGAGGAGTGCGGTTTATCTCATCAGCAAGAATGATATTTCCGAAAAGCGGACCTTTCACAAACCTGAACGCCCGCTCGCCGGTCGCAACGTTCTCCTCAATTATTTCCGTGCCGGTAATGTCGCTCGGCATTAAGTCCGGAGTAAATTGGATCCTACTGAATTTTAAATTCAATGCGTCTGCAAGAGTTTTCACGAGTAGCGTCTTAGCCAATCCCGGGACTCCGACAAGTAAGCTGTGTCCTCGAGAAAGAATCGTTACGATAATTTGTCTAATGATCTCGTCTTGTCCGACAATCACCTTTGAAATCTCATTTCGCAACTCAGAAAAATCCTTATTGAGCCGTGAGATTCCTTCCACGTCTGATATTTTTTCGGTCCGCAATAATGTTTGGTTCATTTTACATTTTCAATTAACGATCTAAGATTTTCTCTTTCCTTCCGAATCAACGATTTCAATCGCACCAAAGTTGCCCAATTTATTTTTGATTTCTTTTGAATTACCGCTCAGAACAACATATAATTTCTCAGGCTTAATGTACCTTCTTGCTGTGGTGCGTATATCTTTCGCGGTCAATCTCCGAATATTTCCCCTGTATTTATTGTAGTAGGTTTTTGGAAGATGGTACAGTTCGATTGAGATTACCCTAGCCGCGACTTGCTGCGGCGTCTCTAACTGGATCGGGAAAAGTCCGACTAAATAATTCTTTACCATAACCATTTCATCTTTTGATGGTACAGTGTCGCGGATCCTGCTTAGTTCTTTGAACACTTCCTCAATAGTCTCACTCGTCACCTCATTCCTAACGTCCGCTGATACTTCAAAAAACCCCGGCAGCGCTCGCGCATCAAACCCGCTTCTTCCGCCATAGGTGTAGCCGTGAGCTTCCCGCAAATTCTGATTTATCCGGGAGCTAAAATAGCCGCCTAACAGTGTATTCATGACCATGACTTTAATATAATTGCGATCATTCCTGGCAATGCCGACACCGCCTATTCTTAATGCTGATTGAACAGCTGCCGGCTTATCAACGATCACGACTTTTCTTTCATAACCATCTGAGGGCATTGGTGGAACGGCAAAATCCTTTTTCTTCCCTTTCCATCCTAAGAAATATTTTTTTACATATTTTTCGGCTTCTTTCGAAGTGATGTCCCCTGCAAACACAATAAAGGAATTTCCCGGCACGTAATAATTATTATGAAAATCCATAAAATCTTTCCGCGTCATTGTGTTCATCGATTGTTCTGTGCCACCATGTGGATTCCCATACGGATGATCGCGAAAAACAACCGCGGCAAAACGAGTATCTGCCAAATATCCCGCATCGGCTTTCAACTGTTGAATAGACGCTAATCGCTGTATTTTAACACGCTCAATTTCAACCTGCGGAAAAGTCGGGTTAATTACAATGTCGTGTAAAACATCAAATGCTGCATCAAGATGATTTTTTAATATTGAAACGAATACCTGACTGGCATCCCATGATGCGTTGGTCGAAAGAGAGCCGCCGAGAAAATCTATTTCCTCGGCGATCTTAACGGCAGACCTTTTTTTCGTTCCTTTTGTAATAAGCTCGCTCGTCACACTCGCAAGACCCGGCAAAGAACCGTCGAAAGTTGCTCCGCTCTTCACGACAAAACCTATTGTCACAATTGGAAGCTCGTGATTTTCTACAACGAACGACTTGAAACCATTTGCATAATTTTTTTCTACATATTTTGGGAAAGATACCTTGTTTTGCGAGCCAGGTTTTGGTGGTTTCGATCGATCTAATATTTCGGTTTTACGTTGCACCATCATACTAACGCTTCGTCGGATAATAATTTAAGACTACTCTATTCTCTTCTTTTAAAAAACGCCGCGCGACATCAACCATCATCTTCGGCGTAACGGACAGTTCTTTGTCAACTTCCGAATTAATCATTCCCGCATCGTTAAAAAACGTGTGGTAGTGTGCCAGAGCATCGGCGACTCCGCTGTTTACGGAAAGCCTTCCGACATAAGCCGACAAAGTAGCATTCTGCGCCTTTATAAATTCGTAATTGGTTACAACAGCGTCCTGCAGCTTGTCCATCTCTTCATTGAAAATTGCCAGGACTTCTTTTTCGGAATGTCCGGGTGTAACAAACGCTGAGAACATGAATACGCCTGCCTTTTCCATGCCCTCCATTGAAATGTCAAAGTCGGAAACAGTTTGCGTCTCATATACCAATCTTTTGTAAAGCCTCGAGCTATTTCCGTCCGATATAATCTTTCCGATTTGGTTAAGCACGTAATATTCCGGTGAACCATCTTGCGGGACTCTGTAAGCAACAAAAACCGCCGGTGATGGAACATCTCCAGACATGGTTTCAATAATCTCTTTGTCCGTTGATTTCTCTTCAAATGGGACAGCCTGAATCGGGCTACTACTTGCAGGAATACCCGCAAAATATTTTAGCACCCAATTCTCAGCGTCTCTGAACTTTATGTCACCGCTGATGACGAGTACGGCATTGTTTGGTCGGTAATACTGCTCATAAAATCCACGTACATCTTCCATGGTTGCAGCGTCCAAGTCTTTCATGGACCCTATCACTGGCCAATGATACCGGCTAACCGGAAAGACAAGTCCCTGCATTTTTTCGGAGGCGTCGCCATAGGGACGGTTGTCAACCCTCCAACGCTTTTCTTCTTTCACAACTTCTCTCTGAGTGGAAAGTGCTTCATCCGTCACGCTAAACTTCAGCATCCGGTCGCTTTCAAGCCAAAGGGCTAACGGCAATTGACTCGATGGAAGAACGTCATAATAATTTGTAATATCTTCCGTTGTGTAAGCGTTGTTATATCCGCCCGCGAGAGAAATGTATTTATCGAATTCGCCCTTCTTCACGTGCTCCGAGCCTTCGAACATCAAGTGCTCAAAAAGGTGCGCAAAGCCAGTCTTTCCTTGCTTTTCATTTTTTGACCCGACATGATAACAGACATCCACCGCAACTACCGGAACGCAACTATCTCTGCGGAGAATAACAGTTAAGCCATTATCAAGCTTGAACTGCTTATACTCAACATTGACTCTCACCATTTTCGGATTTTCAACTAATTGTCTTCGCGATATTTTTTTATCGCCCATGAACACACTCTAAAACTATTTGTTAAAAAAAGTCCAGCAAATGTCAGAGATCAAAACCTCTGAAGAGTACCTTATCGAAAATTTCGTGCACGGGAAAAGAATATCAACTCAAAATCTTGCAGTAAATTTGTTTCTTGAGTTGATCTATCCACTTCAGATATGCATCGTTCTGTTTCATACTTAGTGCCATGTTACTTAGCCTGTCGTAATCTTGGTCAACATTAACCTTGTGAGCCGGAATTCGATTGCGCAAATAGACAATATTATAACCGTATGACTTTCCGAAAATAACTTTAATAGGTTCACTAATTTCACCGATTTTCATGTTGCGTACCGTGTCAAGAAACGCCGGGTTGTCTTTGAGCTGGTCCAATGTAACCGTTCCCAGATCGCCTCCGATCTCACGGGTATCTTGATCCTGTGAATATTCACTCGCAAGCGTCGCGAAGCTTTCACCCCTCATGGCACGTGCACGGAGCGAATCCAGAAAAACTTTCACCGAATCATCATCCGATTTTAAATGAGGAATCTTAATTAATATATGTCTTGCATGAACTAAATCTCCGCGACGTTCCACCAACTGGATGATATGCAAACCAAACTGTGTCTCCACAATATCCGATATCTCACCGGGTTTCAATGCATAGACAGCGTGCTCAAATTCCAAAACGAACTGTCCTCGATTTGCCCAGCCCAGGTCGCCGCCTGACGAAGCGCTGCCTGGATCCTGAGAATATTTCTTAGCGAACTCCGCAAAATCGGCGCCGTTCCTCAAAGAATCGAGAATCGCTTTTGCCTCTGAATACGCGTCTGCTCGAGCCTTCTCGCTTTGCTTCGGAACC
>JBAPNE010000065.1:0-9212 GCA_049278975.1 Candidatus Kryptoniota bacterium | reverse complement strand
GATCAGTCGGAATATAGTGCTAACATTGCAACGACCTCTTAGGGCGAGAAATATGGGAACCCACATCCGGGATTCGTTCAAAGCTAATCTGTGCACAACTTCACCACGCGGCCGATACGTTCACCGTTAGGAACACGAAGCTGTCCTGGACCGACTCAAGCAACGCCTAGCGCAGGGAGCCGACATCATCAAACACCGTAAGGCTATCATCGAACATGTCTTCGGCATCATTAAGAAGATTTGAGGCTATGGAGCCTTGCTCTTGCGTCGCTTCAAGAATGTTGCCAGTGAAGTTGCGTTGATGAATCTCGCATACAATATTAAGCGAGTGCTCAATATCCTAGGAACACGGAAACTCATGCTCCATCTCCAAACGTCATAGCGGCCTGGCAGAGATCTTCGTTCCGAACGGACCGGTCGGATCGTCAAAGGAGCTTACATGTCAAAGAACGTGGCTCAGTTTTTACGCAGTCTCGATTGCTTTGGGACAGGGTGAACAAATGACCCGTTCATCCTGAGGAAGTGATCCTCGACGAGTCGTCTACGACCCTAGGGGTCGATAGACCCTTAGAGAAGGATCAAGTGATGTGTTTTCGAGATGGCTTCGAATAAAAGCTCTGACCAAATAAGATAATAGTCAATGTTATTTTGAGCGTTGCTGTTTATTTTTATTGGCAGGTCCATCACGCAATAAATCATCTTATTTTTGAATCCCCTCATTTACATCCTGCTTCATATCCACATGCAGTGTTATCTTCATCGCACGTAAAAGCATACGCCAGAAAGTAACCGTTTCCAGAGTAATGATCCGGTAATCCAGCGTCGATAACAAAACAGTGTCACTTTCAGAGTCAATGCGGATCAAAGCAGCCCCGGAAGGCTTTTCAAGATGTTCATAGAGTACCACCTGGGCACATTTTCTGTTCTCGGGGACCTCATTAAACAGCGACCAATCAACGTTAGTGGCTTCCAGCAATATTTCACCCTGTTTCAGCCACTCACCGCCTAAACCCTGTTTAATAATATCTCTGTCCCCTTCAATCTCTGAAAAATAGAGATCAGGCAGCTCAAAATATTTACTAAGCGAACTAGATTTATAAGGCTGCAAAGAAGTTGCTTTTCTCCGGGTCAACTGACCTCCAGCAGGCAATAAATTTCTAGATGCATCAGTCATTGGCTGGTCTGCCAGCATTATCCAAATAAGTCCACCAGCTTTCTTTACTTTATCAATTTCAGGTTGTGCTTGGGTAACCATGGCTTCCGTTGCTTCTCCATCAATAATAACAAAATTTGTTCCCAGATTTTGATTGGTGAACTGAACGCCAAATTTCTTGAGGCTACCAGCAAGAGATCCTAAAGAGTCCCCCACAAAATGGGCTTTATTATAAATGGCATCCGGAAACGATGGCTTGGGTTTTGGCCGATGCAAAGTATATACAAAATCTTCATTTTGCGACTGACCGGAAAGAGCGCTCTTCATTGCCTCAAACATTGGTAATGGTTTGTACAGTGGTAATGCAGGGTCAAGTCCCGGATTGAAAGTTGTTACGTAAGAAGGAATACGCTCAATTTGGTAACCAGGTTTTCCTTCTTTATACGGTAATCCCGCAAATATACCATCATGTTGATCAGGCAAACGAGAGTAATCATGATAACCAATGTTCATATGTTCAAGGCCAAACCAACACAGTTCCGAAGGGGAAAAATACGCCAATCTAGGGAGCGCCATTTTCATCACGTTCTGGTAAAGATCGACTGCCAGAGCTTCATTGCGTCCGCAATAAGATTCATAAACCTTCTCTCCTGCAAACGGATATAATTGACTAGGTGTGCCATAATATGTTGCGCCGCATTCACCTACTATCAACGGTTTGTGCAAAGTGTCAGGCAACATTTCAAGATGTAGGCCATGGCCAAAATGCTTGCTCCATACGGGAAGATTACCCTCCATATCCTCATCACCATCAACCGTAACGAAAGGACGGGTAGGGTCCAGCATAGTAGGACGCCGTGCAAGTTCAATAATTCTTTTATCCCAAATTTGGGCGACATCTTTTGAGGGTTTATTATACAGTGCAACAGCAAATAACTCATTCCCAACACTCCAACCTACCACAGAGGGATGGTTTCGGTCTCTCAGAACAAGTGCATCAATTTGCTTGACTGCACGTTCCCAGGTAATATCCTCTTCAAAGTTTAGCGAAAGTGAACTTCCGAAAAGTGCACTCTCATCAAGAACCATAATTCCCATTTCATCAGCAAGTTGATAATAAAATTCGGGCCATGGTTGTGCATGGAGCCTAACGGCGTTTCCGCCAAAATCCTTTACCATCTTAAACCATGCCCATGCAAATCTCCTGGAACAAATGTAGGCCCCAAAAGGGTGTTGAATATCCGCGAAACACTGTACCTTGTTTCCATTAAGGTAAAAATCTTCACCTTTGATCGTAAACTGTCGCCAACCAAATCGCTGACTTTTACAATCGTAAATATTCTTTTTGCTTTTAACTTTTAAGAGAGCTGCATATAGGTTAGGATCCGAAGGGCTCCATAGTCTTAATCTCCCCTGTACCTTAACCTTTATTACAAGTTCCCGTGTCTCTCCGGTTTTGAGCACTACCTCGTCCGACCGCAAGATTAGTCCAGCATCACGGCCCAATTTCCATTTAATTTCAGGAGCATTCAACACATCCGGTGTTTCCAGGTTGATCCATTTCTTTACGTCACCTGAGACCATAATTTTTTGTGTCTTCGAAGATTGGTTTGCAAGTTCAATATCAAATTCTAATGTATCTTTATCTACCCAGGGTTTTATGAAAACATTGGTTACCCTCACCTGCGGAAGTCCCAGAAGATATACATCCTGCCATATTCCAACCAGATTATCTGTATTGGAACCCGGAGGATATGTTGAACGAAAATATTTGTACTGGGAACTTGTTATGTTAAACAAGTGACGAGAACGTATTCCTACCAGCAACTCATTCGTCTCGCTCATTTTCACATAGTCTGTTACATCAATATCTATGGGCATATATCCGTCGAAGCATTCCTTTGTTTTTTCCCCATTAATGAAAACTAGAAAATCACCCATGACAGCTTCAAAATGCAAGACTATTCTTTTTCCAGACCATGATGATGGTACAGCAAAAGAACGCCTAAGCCATCCCATTTTAACGCTGCCCCAACTTGGCGAATAACTTGGATAATAAACTGATGATGGTGCGTAGGGTTTATCTGTGCCCTCCCCTACTTTGCTCCCCGCGCCCCATTCATTAACATTCCACGGAGAAGGGATTTTAATCGGTATTGTTTCCCACTTGTCCTTTACAGGAGGAGAAAGAGGGGGGGCCACTCCCGTATTGGGTATCCAATCTTCAGGAACACTGACGGGTTGAAAATCCCATTTCCCGTTTAAGCAGATATCTTCTCTATAAGGATTTTCTTGAGGGAGAAGGATTCCCTCAGCGGGAGAGATATCGCGCATGAATTTTACACCTTGAGCGCATACCTTTTTCTGTACAAAGAAACTTAAGAATAGTGCACCGATAAAAATGGACGATCTCAAGATTCCGAATATTTCAGACGGATACCGTTTCATTTAATTGTTCTATCTGTGTCATCAAATTAGTTATTTATTGAATCATTAATAAACCTAAAATTAGACAATGCTTGCTTAAATAGGATATCGTACAATGGATTTTGAAAAATATTAAACCAGCGACAACCGTGCTTTCATAATTCTTGGATATTATTTTTGATTCACAATTACTACGTCCTTTGTACGTTCTTCGGGTGTAACTTTCAATTTCGTTATTTTACCGTTTTCAACATGCCCTTCAACAATAGTCTTATAAGACGCATGCAATTTAAAATCGACTGTCCAGTCTTTAGGCCAGGCCGGTAATAGTTGGATACGCTTGCCGTCGCATTGCATCAACATCAGTTGCAGTCCGATCATGCCAGTTCCGGCGTCCTGAACGTCCGGAATCTCGTCGCCCGCTTTCCAAAACCATCGAAACTGGTGGTTTCCATAATCGGTAAACTCACTCACGACGACCTTCTGAGCTTCATCCGCCAAGCCCAGGACTGCGGCCTGCGTGCCATCCTGCCCCCAAACTTTATCCATTGGAAACAGCCGGGCATTAAAAGTGTTCCGTGCGAGTTCGAGATCAGGTTTGCCCACGCCATAGAGCCGATACGGAAAGGCCACATAGAGTTCAGGATTTTCCACATTGCAAGTATTCCCATATACCTCCGCTGGCAAGATGATTGGCGTACCATCACTATCACCAGCGCCTAAAGGAGGTATTTTGCCATTGGTTGTTTTCCCGATGGGAATGGGAGGGAGATCATTAAGCATCATGGCCCAGAATTCTCTCTGCTGTTTGGAGATCACATTTTTCGGCAAATCCATCAATCGGGGAATCACTGCTTCCAAGCCGGCAATGTCCGGCGTGGGATTGATCGCCGTAAACTGATACGTTTCAAGGGACTGAGCTGGCGCGATTTGTATTTTCCCGGTGGGAAGGTGCGGATAGTGGAAATAGTAGTATGTCACGATGGCGTTGGCAAAAGGAACTATTGCCGTGCGCGCAAAGTTAGTGTCCTCCGTATACTCATAGTAGTCGAGCATTTCCAATGTTACTTCCAATGCTCCTTGAATATGGTAACGCTGCCAACGGCTTTGCATCACGTTGGAAGGATTGTTCCAACCAAAATCATTGAGATTGGGCAAGCCCCAGAAATACATTGTTTCGGGAAAAGACGCCCCGCTGTGGTGGTAGTAAACCTCTGTCCGATCCTTCTCCAACGGCAGGGCTTTCAAATACATATCAAACCAAGGCTTGAGCAGATCATAATCACCAGCAGCAATCAAAGGGCAGTAAATAAGGCGGGTGTTTTGATTCCAAAAACATGCGCCCCATCTTCGGTAATCGGGATCATGGTTTGCCATGGTCTGAATCGTATCCGGCGGTATGTCATGCCCTACCGTGAATAGCGATCCGTTAAATTTGATCGGCTGCTCACCACGACCGGCGCAGGCAGTCATGAAGCGCTGCATAGCGTAGCCTTGGGATACTTTTTCCGCATCCGGTGTGCCTGTTACGTTAATCCAGCTGCGATTCCAAAATTGTGTCCACCATTGCTCGTGTGCCTTCCATGCCTTACTTAAATTATTTGCATCTATCTCGTTAATTTTCTTATTTAGATCAGCATGCCATGCGCCCGGTGATTTCGTTTGTTCGGTGAGCGTATAAATATCAAGCTTTTGTGAACTTGATGCCTTAGACGATTTTAAGGTCTGATCATCCGCGCTTACCAGGTTATCTCCTTTCATAGTGATGCCGAAACAGCGGTGCATTAGCGGATCAGGATATTTGGGCAGCATTGATCCCAAGTGTTCTTGTTCAAATACCAGCGGATAAATGCTATGCGTATTGAAGTGGCACCATGAAACACGGTTGTCTTTTGCCGGTAGAATAGAATCGGGATAGAATGTTAAGCCGTCTGGATCGGTTCCCCATTCAAAGAATCCCAATTGAGTGTCCTCAATAGCTTGACTATTGAGATGATACTCCTTTGTCCTCCAGACTCCAGATGTTGCTTTCAGCTTAACGGGAGCTTCGGTTTGAACCTGCACATGTACCACCGGATTATTCGCGTCCACCCAGATGCGGGCGAAATTGTTACCCGAATGCAGTTCCACATCGCCAGTTTCCAATTTCAATGTTTGAGCAAATGAGGCTGAATTTACGAACGGATTAGGCTCGAGACTGACTCTGACTCGGCCAAGCTTGAGCAGTTCTCCGTTTTCGCTCCAAGCATCGGATTTGGCGATTAGCAAAACTATATCTCCATTCTTCTCTGTCCAGACGTTCAACGCGATGTCACCATTGCCCAACGGCATCGAACTATTTTCATTCGTTCCCAAAGAATCCCAAACTACGTCATATGCGGCAACCGATTCCTTGCTTTGCGCCGATACAAACGAAGTTGAAAGAACGATTGATAAAAAGAAAAATAAGATTCGTTTCAAGTAGTGTTCATTATACATGTTTGCTTTTCCAGGTGTGTAAAAGAATTTGTGTAAATGGTTTTTCTTTGTCGAGAGTACGCGTCACTTACGCTAGGCAACTCCCTACTCGAGACAATATCCAGCTCATCGATTCCGGATAAACTCAGAAGCAGGAAATCATCATCGTCTGCCTTAAAGGCTACCTTGTCCCAGCAATCTGTCAAAGAACTAATCCTTCTCAAAATGCTGTTGAACGTTACATCCAACATTATGAATCTGTCAAACTTCCTTCTTCTAAGTGGGATGATGCTGATACTATCTCTCGCATCGTCAGACTATCTTCATCGATTGTCAAGCAGTACTTTGACTTAATACATCTACTCCGATGATTGATTGTGCCATCTTAGTTTTGCCAATGATCCAGGATCATCCGCTACTATTTTACCATCAGCATCTTCTTGACACAAGATTTTTCGCCGGCATTGAGCACATAAAAATACACGCCGCTGCTCAGCTTCGCACCATCAAGCTGGACTACGTACGTGCCAGCATCTTGTTTCGCATCGACCAATGTTGCGACCTCTCTTCCAAGTAAATCATACACTTTCAATTCGACATGGCTGATTGCTGAAAGCTGATAGCTGATTGATGTAGTCGGATTAAACGGATTTGGGTAATTCTGGTAAAGCTCAAATCCCGAAGGAACACTCTTTATATCATGGACGCCTTCCACCGTCGGCCTGTACACTTCAAATTCATATAGGTGATATCCTGTTCCGCTCGAACTTAAAGTCAATGACAACTTCAGAAATTTCGCCTTAACCGGCGTCACCGCAAATTCGTTCACCCCGCTTTTTCCTGTGTCAACGACGGCTAAATCGGACCAATCAGCCCCGTTCTGTGAATATTGAATCGCGTACTTTTCTCCATAGTTGGAATTTCCCCACCGCAAAATGACTTTCCCAACGTAATAACTTGTGTCAAATTCGATCTGGATCCATTGAGTATCCGATTGAGCACTTGCCCATAGTGTGTACGTGCTCCCATCGACAGCGCTTGAAGCTTCACACAGGCTTGTTACCGAGCTCGCAGTCGCTTTTCGATTGAGCGCTATGTTTTGCAGGGAAAGCGGCAGAAGGTGGATAAGTTTCTTTCTGGTGACGGTTTCAGTCTTGGTCCCGTTCGAGACAGTCAGGCTGATGTCATAGTCGCCGCCTTGATAATCGTTGTATGTATATGTTGGATTCTTCTCATTAGATTCTTCTTTGCCGTCTCCGTTCAGATCCCATGACCATGATGTGGGTGGATTCAGAGTATCGAATCTACTCATGTCGGCAAAGTGAACCGTTAACGGTCCGTAACCGGACATCGTGTCAGCGCGGAAAGATGCCTTTAAGAAAAAAGGGGGGACCTCTTCGATAATCGATAGGAATTGATTTGCATCGACATTCGTTCTGACAGTCTTCAAACCGGAAGGCCATATCACCACCAACGAGTCAATAACCTTTGCATCTCCAAGTCCGAAATGCGCTCTGAGGTCATCAGAACCCCTGAAACCGTTCACACCAGTAATATCTCTTATTTGCCAGAAAATTTTCCCTCCGATCGTTGCTTTCACTTTAACTCTAGCGCCAATTGCGCTTCGATTGGAAACTGTACCAGTACATGCTACGCTCAGCCAGTGGTTTGAGTTGCCGTTATTGTGATATATCACGGTATCTACATCTGCAACCAACAAATCAAGAGATCCATCATCATCGTAATCTCCGAAACATGTGCCGGTGATGGTGCTTGCGTGTGTAGAATAATAGCTGTCAAGTTCATGATCTGCTGTGAATGTACCATCTCCGTTGTTAATAAACAACAATGATTCATTATTAAATTCTGCTCCGACAAACAAATCTAAATAACCGTCATTGTTTACATCGCCCCAGGCTGAAGCCCATGTGCAACCTGTATAATCGGCCACTGGACCTTGAGTTATTTTTGTGAAAGTCCCATTCCCATTATTATGAAACAAATAATTTTTTGATTTTATCGATTGATCTGTTGATCCATTTCCAACAAACAAATCCAGGTAACCGTCGTTGTCATAATCGCCCCAGCTTGCCGTGATCGATGTGTTGCTGTTGGAGTTGACCGAGGTGCCGCTGATTTTTGTGAACGTTCCATCACCATTGTTTTTGAAAAGTAAATTGTCTTTTCCCCACTCTGTCAGAAATACGTCCATGATGCCGTCGTTGTCGAAATCGGCAAACGCTGCGCAGTTCGAGTTCGCAAGTTGGGAGGCGAGTGAGTTATCAGTTACCTGCGTAAATGTTCCGTTGCCGTCGTTCCTGTAAAGCAAATTGAGACTACTGGCTCCTGATGAAAAGCTCGTGCCACTTGCTGTGACAAAAAGATCGAGGTAACCGTCATTGTCAAAATCGACCCAATTGGCCGACAGAAAACTTCCCGATGTTGAAATGCCGCTATTGCTCACAGGTTTAAAATTTCCGTTTCCCAAATTTTGAAGCAGGATATTACCACCGCCCATACTCGTAACAAATAAATCCGGGTGACCGTCATTGTTATAGTCGCCCCAGCAAATACCCGAGTAATCAATGTTCGACAGAATCACTCCTCCACTGGTAATGGTCTTGAAGGATCCGTCTCCGGCATTGGAAAATAGCGTGGGAGTCTTGCTGAAGCTGGTGAGATACGCATCGAGCTTGCCGTCATTGTTGTAGTCAATCCATCCGCAACCGGAGGCATCGGTAGTGATGACTGATGATGTTATCTTCGTGAATATCTGTCCGTATGCTTTTGTTGAATCAAGAGTTAACAGTGCCAGCAGAAATAATCCTGATATTGCGTGCCTCCAGTGTGCTATGTTCGTTTTCATTGTTCCTCTGAATTTTATGTTTCATGGAATTGCATATAGAAACCGCCATTTATATATTTTCAGTGTACAAAATAGTTGGTCATGGGGGGGTTAAATCGTCTTATGACATGGATTCATACAGCGTGAAACGTACGAAAGCATGTATTCCGACTTATTTTCATAAAAATTCTCTGAGTTGAAGACAAAAGATGCGGGTCAGTTTTCTCGAAATAGTTGAAATCGTGATGTCCGCGCAGCTGATCGTTTTCGCGTTGTTCTTGTTTACGATCAGGCGGAGTAAACTGCCGAGCGTCATTCTCGGAGTTCATC
>JBAPNE010000064.1:0-18613 GCA_049278975.1 Candidatus Kryptoniota bacterium | reverse complement strand
TCTTCAATTTCCCGGTATCAGCCGGGAGATGGATGAGAAATCACTGTACCATTATCTGACCTATCTGGTAACTCCTGCGCCCGGCACATTATTCAACGGTATTTACAAACTCGAGCCAGGTTCGTGGGGAGTTGTCGATCCATCGGGGAATTTCGAGACGCATAGGTACTGGTCATTACTGGCGCAGAACGGCAAGCAACCCACAATCGATATCGAAGGCAATCCCGCGATTCGTTCTTCTTACATCGACGAATTTGAGTCTGCTCCTGAGGCACGGCGTGAGGAGATAGCGGTTCATACCGTCAAGACTCTTTTGAAGCGCAGCGTAAGCGACCGGATGATGAGCGATGTTCCCTTTGGAGTTTTCCTGAGCGGCGGAATCGATTCGAGCACCAATGTAGCTCTGATGGCGGGGCTCATGAACAGGCCGGTAGATACTTTCAGCGTCGGGTTCAAAGATCTTGAGAAATACAACGAGATGGGTTATGCGAGACAGATTGCGCAAAGGTTTGGAACAAATCACCATGAGATAATGATCGACTCCAAAACCGTCTTTCCATTTCTTTCCGAACTGGCTTATTATCAAGATGAACCGATCGCGGACCCTGTGTGCATTCCACTCTATTTTGTTTCGAAACTTGCGCGAGAAAATGGAACCATCGTCGTCCAAATCGGCGAGGGAAGCGATGAACTGTTCAGCGGTTATTCATGGATGCTGCGGGAAATAATGTTCCATGATACATTTTGGAGGTTCTACACGTCTCTCCCGAAATTCTTGCGCCAAGCCGTTTACTCTTCGGCTTCCGGATTTTTGAAGAGCAGTAACAGGTACCTGGAATTAGATTATCTCAGGAAGGGGACCTTCAATGAGGAACTTTTCTGGGGCGGGGCGATTAACTTCACGGAACTCCACAAGAGAAGATTACTCGGCAGTGCCGTGAATTTCGACGGGCTGTCTTCCTTTGAAGTAGCAAGAAAGGCCTACTCAGAAATCGAAGCAAGCAACCTTGACTTGGATTTCCTTCAGAAGATAACCTACATAGAGTTGGTAAATCGCCTGCCGGAATTACTCCTGATGAGAGTTGACAAAATGACCATGGCGACGATGGTTGAAGGAAGAGAACCGTTTCTGGACCACAGGTTAGTGGAATTCGTTTTTCAGATTCCGCAATCGTTGAGGATAAAAAACAGAGTTTCTAAATATGTATTGAAGAAAGCGGTCGAAGGATTAATTCCCGACGAGATTATTTATAGGCGCAAGCAAGGCTTCGCCGCTCCAATCACTGAATGGATGCGAAACGAGCTTCATGGGTGGCTTAGATCGGAAGTCATGAATTCCAGATTGGTGAAAGAGAATATACTTGACGGCTCTTATGTCGAGAAGATGTTGTCCATTCATAAATCGGGAAGGAAAAATTTTGGGCAGCTTCTTTGGAATCTGCTGAACTTGTCGCTCTGGTACAAGCGTTGGATAAATTAGAAGGCGCCATGGAATGGCATATGCCCTATGGAGTTAGGTCTTATATTCTCCGAATAACGAAATATCAGATGTTGATAGTGTGAGAAGTGCCCAACCGGTTTTTGGATTAGGGTTATTTTTCAGCGATGATGAAACGCCAGAATCCGCACCAAGGGGCGAAAAAGTTTTTGTTGATGGTGTTGACAATTTTCGGCAGGTGTCTGCGGTAGGAATCGCAGACTATATATCTACGGTTCCTGAACTTTGAAAACATTTTTTCCATTTCGCCTCTCGAGTATGCTTTGCCGAGAGGATTGCCTTCGCCGTCGTAAACGCGGATCCAGTTGGCAACAACTTTTTGATGGTCCTTGTCTTTCTTCCCGGATAAACGCATTGCAGCGTAAAGTGGAGCGCCGAGCCAGACGTGAAGCGAGGTCCGGTTGTAAAGCATGATAATAATCCGGCCGCCGGGTTTGAGAATCCTGTGGACTTCGTCTATGGCCTTCTGAGTATTTGGAGTGTGATGCAGTACCCCGAATGAATAAACGACGTCGAAGCTGTCACTGTCGAACGGTAGGTTCTCGGCGTCGGCGACGCGGGCATCCACCTGCAGGTTTTCCATAGCGAAACGCTTCTTGACGAGTTCGACGCTCTTCGGAGTCAGATCCACTCCGGTGGCACTCGCGCCGCCTCTCGCAAATTGCAACAGATCAGTTCCGAGGCCGCACCCTATTTCCAGAACCTTCTTGTCCGCAAACCTGTCGAAGCCGACAATCTGTTTCATGAACGGCTGAGTATGGTATCGGAATCTTTCAACCTCGTCGAAGAATTCCTTTGATCCCCATTCCTGTTTTGTAAATTGGGTGCCGCAAGGATGTGTGTCCCAATATTCGCGGACCCTGTCCTTGAGTGGATTGTCAAGCTTCTCTTGCATAGCTGAAAAATATAACCATTCCGGCAAAATTTCTCCAGTCATCCGCCAGAGAAACGTGCGCCTCTTGGGAAAGTTATCGCTATCTTGAACTGAGGTGCTTTTGGCAACACCTTGAATATAGCACCATGGATTGTTTAATTAGGAAAAGGTTGCTTCGTGAAACGACTTCCAGCGCTTAAGGCGGCTATGTTCGCGGCAGCGGGAATTTTTATCGGAAAGGAATTCCCGCAATATCAGTTTTTCTTCCTGAGCGTAGGTCTATGTCTTGTCGTCATGCTGTTCGCATGGCTGCTTCTCCGGAGAAAAGAAATTTACATGCCAGCTTCCATCGGATTTTACTCGGCACTCGTATGCGCGTTCGCATTCAGCATGAGTACAAACATAGCCTCATTGTCATCCACTCCTTTATCGAACTTCGTCTGCTTTGCCGGAAGGATAGAAGAATCCCCGAGAGATACTGCAATCTCATCGGTCGTTCTCAATGATTGCTTCGGGTTCGATAGATCTCAGCCAGAGGCTGATGCGCCTTCGGTGCAATGGCACAAAATCACCGGCGAATTAATTGTAACGCCTAAATTCAAGACCCAATTTCATACCGGAGACAGACTTATTTTTACCGGTAGAGCGGGTGCAGTTTCCGAACCAAGGAATCCCGGTGAATTCGATCTAAAATCGTATTATCTGTTGGGTGGAATCGTCGGTAGAATTTACCTGAACGACAAAAAAGACATTCTTTCTTTGTACCATGATAATGGTTTCAGCCTCCAGCGCAGCGTCGTTGAGCCTGTAAGAAATTTTATGCGCGATAAAATTAAGGCTTTCATGAAAGGAGAAGAAGCCGAGCTTGCGCGCGCCATGGTGATAGGCGAAAGAATGGGAATAAACAAAGAAGTCAGCGAGCAATTCGTCAACACCGGTACCATCCATATTCTTGCAGTTTCCGGTCTGCATATTGGATTCTTCATGGGAATACTTATGGCGGTCGCTTCGCTCTTGAGAATTCCACACAAGTTTCGGTTCTTCGTCATCGCGCCGATTTTAATTTTGTATGCGCTCGTCGTCGGCATGACTCCGGGCATCACTCGCGCCGTCATCATGGCACTCGTGGTCTTGTTCGGATTCTTTCTGCAAAGGAAGAGTCAGATATTGAACTCACTTGGCTTCGCCGCCCTCATCATACTTACTTTCAATCCTTCGCAATTGTTTACTGCAGGCTTCCAGCTCTCTTTTGCGGCTGTGTTTTCGATTGCACTTTTACATGAACGAATTCTTGGAATGGTAAGAAGGTCTTATCCGGCACTGCAAGAGAAGCCGTTGCTTAGCTCGTCACTCTCGATCGCCTTTTTGACAATCGCTGCAACTTTAGGGACGATTCCACTCACCGTTTATTATTTCCACCGCGTTTCCCTGGTGAGTATTTTTGCGAATTTCCTTGTCGTGCCGCTTGCGGGCATTTTCATATCCATGGTCTTTACTTTTTTGTGTTTCGGCCTCTTCTCATCGTTGCTTGCTTCGCTTTACGCATCGGCTGCTCAAATCGTCGGCTTCGTTATTCTCCAAATGAATTTTTTTCTAGGTTCAATGAAGATCAGCCATGTTGTAATTCCCGACGTTGGCTGGTCGTTCGCTTTGTTATATTTCTTCTGGCTTTTTGCTGTGGCTGCCTTTCCGCGTAGTGGATCTTCGACAGGCAAGGAGGGGCTAACGGGGAAGATTGTTTTTGGCGTTTTGCTTGGAGCGAACATTATTCTTTACGTGAGTTTTTTCGCAGCGAAACCCGAAGCCAAACTTTTTGTGCTGGATGTCGGACAAGGGGACGCGATTTTTGTTGAGCTGCCGGACGGGAAAAATATGCTCGTCGATGCAGGCATAAAATTTAAAACCTACGATATGGGCGAGCGCGTCGTTGTTCCTTTCTTAGAAAGAAACGGCATCGATGAGATTAACTATTTCGTGGTTACGCATTTGCACAGCGACCATATGGGAGGCGCGGCGGCCGTAATTAAAAATGTGAAAGTTGATAACTTCATCTACCCGGAGCAATCGTCCCAATCTGAAACGTGGAAAAATGCCATGGCGTGTGTCAGTGCTTTTAAGATTCCATCGAGGAATGCTCGTGCGGGAACGATTTTGGATTCAAGCTCAATCTGCCGGGTTTATGTGCTTCATCCGAATCGGAAGTACGTCGGTGAAGGCGGGCTTGCTTACAAAACGAGATTTAATGACGGCTCGATCGTTTTGAAAGTGTGCATAGGAAAAGAAAGTTTCCTTCTCGCGGGAGATGCCGAAAAGCGTGTCGAGCGTGATTTGGTAAAAATTTACGGACCTTTTTTAGCCTCCGACATTTATAAAGCAGGGCACCATGGAAGCAATACAAGCTCGTCTCCTGAATTTCTAAAAACGGTTCACCCGGCTTATGCGGTTATCTCCGTCGGAGCGAACAATAAGTTCGGGCATCCTTCGCCGGAGGTCATCGCCGAAATGAAAAGAGAAAATATTAAGATATGGAGAACAGATTCACTCGGTGCGGCATATTTCCGTATGAATCCAGACACTTTCAAGCTGGTACAGTGGAAATAGCCGACGGCTTTTAACAGTTAACCGTGAGCCTATTCAAATTACGGGCTGAAGGGTACCAGGTGTTCAGATTTTTGCGAACCTTGCTTGAAAAAATCTCAGGTGCTTCGGCTCATAAGTCATTTTCAAGCCTTTCACCTTTTTGCGATTTTCATAAACTTCTAGGATCGATTCTGCGGTAACGTCCATGTGCGCCTGAGTATAGACGCGTCTTGGAATTGTCACCCGAACAAGCTCAAGGTTTGGATGGCGGTTCTCACCGGTTTTTGCATCGCGTCCCGCGGAAACGATGCCTCTTTCCATCGTCCGCACTCCGGAATCGACATAAATTTCCGCCGCGAGTGTCTGCGCCGGGAATTGATCCTGCGGGATGTGAGAATAAATTTTCTTTGCGTCTAAGAAAACCGCGTGGCCACCGATCGGCTTGACAACCGGCACTTCCCAGTCGATAAGCTTTTGTCCTAAATATTCGATCTGCCCGATGCGTGAGCGGATGTAATCTTCCTGCACCATCTCTTCCATTCCGCGTGCCATGGCCTCGAGGTCGCGTCCGGCCAAACCGCCGTAAGTGTGAAGCCCTTCGAATACTACGACCATGTTTCGAGCTTCATCGAAAACATTTTTATCGTTTACGGCTAAGAAGCCGCCGATGTTCACAAGTAAATCTTTTTTTCCGCTCATTGTGCAGCCATCGGTAAATGAACAAAGCTCTTTCAAAATTTCCGCAATTGTTTTTTTGCTGCAACCTTTCTCGCGCAACTTTATGAAATAAGCGTTCTCGACTGCGCGGGTTGCATCGAAAATAATTTTGATTCCATGCTTAGCCGTCAGCTTACGAACCGCCCTCATGTTTTCCAGCGAGATGGGCTGTCCACCTGCCATATTAACCGTCGCAGCAACACTCACATACGGAATTTTTTGCGCGCCGACTTTTTTTATCAAGTCCTCCAACTTTTGAAGATCAACGTTGCCCTTGAAAGGATGAGTTGATTCCGGGTCATGCGCTTCGTCGATTATGACATCGACAAAAGTACCGCCGGCAAGCTCCTGATGTTCGCGCGTCGTCGTGAAGTACATATTGCCGGGGATAAAATGGCCTGGCTTTATTAAGATTTGCGAGATTATATGTTCGGCGCCGCGTCCCTGATGCGTCGGCACAAGATACTTGTAGCCATAATATTTTCGCATGTTCGATTCTAAGTGATAAAAATTTTTGCTGCCGGCGTATGCTTCATCGCCAAGCATCATGCCGGCCCACTGGTAGTCGCTCATCGCGTTTGTACCACTATCTGTCAGAAGGTCGATGTAGACATCTTCGGAGCGGAGAAGAAACGTATTGTAGCCCGCCTCTTCAATTGCTTTCACGCGATGTTCTCGCGTTGTAGTCTTCAGCGGCTCAACCACTTTTATTTTAAATGGCTCAGCCCAGCTTCGTCTTGTCGGTTTCAAATACGGCATAAGGATACCTTTTTTGGTTGGACATCAAGTTAAAAGAATTTATTTGAGAGAATAAATGCTATCTTACAATTTTAAAATTGAAATCGGGCGATTGAAAGATTCCCATGAGCCTCAGCCAAATCGGAAGCAGCATCTCGGTGGCACGCGCGCCGGTTATATCTCCAAGGTCAACGACAGATTTCCATCCGAGCCAGTCTTTCAAAATTTGAACGACTTGTTTCTTCGCTGAAGCGTCGTTTCCGCAGACGAATATATCGTGATCACCATGGACTAAAGATGGATTTACCATGAGTTTGCAGTTCACAGTATTTAATGTCTTTACCACCTTGACGTTCGGGAACGTTCTTTGGATTTGCTCACCCAATGAATCCGTATTGCAGACAGTCAAAGACGGCGGCATCCCTTTAGAGAAATCAAGCGCATTTGCAATATCGACCAAAATTTTTCCGTTCATGTTTTTCTCGCCGGCGGATTTCAATGCAGCGATCGCTCCACCACCCGACGTGCAATTGAATAAAATTTCACCGAAAGCTGCTGCATCGGCAAATGTTCCGTGTATCGCTTTCTCCCCGTTTGCCTTTGTCCACTCGATAGCCTTTGGATTGTCCGCGGTTCTCGATCCCATTTTCACTTCATGTCTCAATTGAATGAGCTTTGTTCCGATTGTGCTGCCGACCATTCCAGTTCCGAGAATACCGATCTTCATTTTCCTCCTCCGATTTTTTGTTTATAGACTTGAAGCTTGTCAAGGTTTGACGAAATTCATTTCAGTATCTGATCTATTTTCTTCAGCTCCTCATTAGCGAATTTCAAATTGTCAAGTGCTTTCAGATTATCTTCTAACTGTTCAACGCTGCTTGCGCCGATGAGTACGGAAGTCACTCTGGAATCTTTGAGCAGCCATGCAAGTGCCATCCTGGCGAGAGACTGGTTCCGAGCCTTTGCGATCTCGTTGAGTTTTTTTATCTTCGAAATTTTTTCTTCCGTGATATGTTCTGGCCTGAGGAAACCGTGTGGTTTAGAGGCGCGGGATCCTACCGGAATTCCATTGATATATTTGTCGGTGAGCAAGCCCTGATATAAGGGCGAGAATGCTATGCAGCCCGTACCACCATCTTCCAAAACATCCAGCAAACCATCTTCAACCCATCGATTGAACATTGAATAACTTGGTTGATGGATCAGGCATGGAGCGCCCATCTCTCTGAGCAATTCGATTGCACGTGCCGCCATGTCCGGGGAATAATTGGATATCCCGGCATATAGAGCTTTGCCTTGATGAACTGCAGAAGCTAAAGCCCCCATCGTTTCTTCGAGCGGAGTTTCGGGGTCGGGCCTGTGGGAATAAAAAATGTCAACATAGTCCAACTGGATTCGCTTAAGGCTCTGATCGAGACTGGCGAGAAGATATTTTCTCGATCCCCATTCACCGTAAGGGCCGTGCCACATCTCATATCCGGCCTTAGTAGAAATAATCATTTCATCGCGGTAACCGGTGAAATTACTTTTCAGAATTCGACCGAAATTTTCTTCGGCTGAACCCGGCGGTGGTCCATAGTTATTGGCAAGGTCGAAATGGGTTATCCCTGAATCGAACGCATTCCAGACGATCTTCCGGAAATTTTCATAGACATCTACACCTCCAAAGTTATGCCAGAGGCCGAGAGAAATTGTGGGGAGTTTAAGCCCGCTGCGTCCGCAGCGTCTGTACAACATTCGATCGTACCGTTTCTCAGCCGGAAAATAATTTGATGAGCTCACTATTTTTTTCCTCTTAGTTTTATGATGCGAAACTGTGCGGTTGACGACGTGAGCGCCGATGGCACCATGGCCGTATACCAATTCATAGATAATTGCGCGGCACTCGAACTCGCAGCTTCCTGCGTGACAGGCAGGGCATTTTTCCATTTTAAATCAAAATCGCAGATTTTTCGATTCCGCTCTACACTTGCAGTACAGTCTAACCATCTCAGTTGCCGTGGAAACATGAGGAGCCACCGTAATGTTTCTATTCAAGTGTAGCAAAATTTATTGCATCAATACAAAAATAAGATAACTAATAAGACAAAAAGAATCTCGACAGGAAAAAGCGATGGAGTTGGAACGCATCCATTTTACGGAACTCAGATGCTCCTTGTTATTCTCACGAAAGCATTTCACCCGAAAGATGCATGGACAGATTTTGAATCTCAGGTGGAACCTCGATGACTTATCGGCGTAGGCGTGCAAGCTCAGAGCACAAGAAGTTTTGCCACAAGTCTGAGGAAGGACTGTATCATACCCTTGGTCAAAACAATGGTTAACATTTTGGCGAGTTAAAGAGCCGACTCAAGGAAAGGTCATTGTCCCGGTTGGTCTCTTCGACTGACAATGGTATTCAGTACAATGGAGAATTCGTCGAAAAGAAATTCGAGGTTCACACCCATCCTGTTGAGTTGGTTGAGATGGCACACTAACACGCAAGAGGCACTCCATTGCTTCAAATTTTCCCCTCTCCAAGAGACTTTTCCTACGCGCTCTTATTTATCCCATTCATGAAACCTTATGCTTGTCAAACTTTCAAGGTATATTGGCTCCTCTGTAATGTCGGTTTCGCGTTTAGACCAACCGCCTACGAAATTCCCTTCTTGTTTAGAAACGGACCATAAAGCTTATCGCTTTTCAAGATGTGATTGTTCAACCAATTTTTCAGAAACTGCATCACCTCGAGACTGACCACCATCCCACCTGATTTTATTTTACCCTGCAAGTCATTTACCTGCTTTACAAGATCGTCATGTTCATTCTTATGCCTTACGTATCCTGGATATAGGTATTTCTCCATTAATTTTTCCTCCGTAGAAAAATGAACTTTGGTATAATTGACAAGGCCGTCTAATATCTTGCCGATCACTTCATTACCGCGGCCCGATTTGAACGAGTCGTGAAGTTCATTAATAAAGCCGACAAGTTTTTTGTGTTGCTCGTCGATCTCCTTGATGTTGACGCTGAAATCATTAGTCCAGTTCATGAGTGCCATAGTAAATATCCTTTTTGATTGTTGTCAAAGAATTCTGTTTAGAGGATAACTCGATTTCAATGAGCCTTTTCATTTGTGCGCCTAAGAACGCGTAATAGAGATTTTGGGACATGAAGGTTTTATCAACCATAAGGTCCAGGCATCCACGCAATAATTGCGAGCGTTCCTATGATGTACGTTCATGCGATGTAATAGATTCTATCTTCGTTATCGGGATTGTCCGACGATTCTTTAATCGCCAATGCATAAGAAATTATTAGGTTAAAAGTAGAGAAACGATTTATAACCTTTGTTGGCCAGGCTGTGCAAGAACGACTCGAAAGGCGGGCAGTCGCGACAAAGTCAGAGCTTGGCCGGAAGAACCCGCATGTCACTGTTATCCTTCCGTCTAATGATTGAGCCTCAATATACCTAAATCATATTCTTGAACAATAATGGGCTATTTTATATACTGAAGAATTGAGTCAGTGACGTTGTGAATGCTTCGAGAACGATTTGTACCATTACCAGCATAGCCCGAGTTGACGATGGTAAATTAGAGAGTGACAACAATCAAAACTAAAGGAGAAATCATCATGGATAATCAAGACAGCTTCCAGCTTCTCTATATCTTTGGAGGAATTATCGTATTTCTCATTTTCCTCTGGGGGATTCGGATCGTACGGCCGACCACACGCGGACTCGTCGAACGGCTCGGTAAGTATAAGAAATTTTCCAATCCCGGCTTCCATTGGGTCATCCCGATTATAGACAGAATGATAAAGATTAATGTAACGGAGACCATGGTCGGGGCGGAACCGCAGGAGATTATTACCAACGACAATCTTAACGCAACCGTGGACGCTCAAATTTATTTCAAGATTAAATCGGATGAAGAAAGCGTCAAGAAAAGCCAGTACAATGTGAACAGCATCCAATTGCAGATCGTCAGTTTGACGAGGACGACCTTGAGAAATATACTTGGGACATTGACGTTGAAATCTGCGAATAGCGAGCGCGGGAGAATCAACAAAGAGCTTATCGAGATTCTTGTCAGGGAAACGGGAAACTGGGGAATCGAGATCGTGAGGGCGGAGCTCAAAGAGATCGATCCTCCCGAGGATGTTCAGGAAACGATGAACAAAATTGTGAAAGCGGAGAACGAGAAGATAGCGGCTATCGATTTTGCTACGGCAGCAGAAACGACAGCCGACGGCGAAAAACGCGCCGCAATTAAGAAGGCTGAAGGGATAAAGCAGTCGGCAATTCTTGAGGCTGAAGGCCAATCCGAAGCCATCAGGCTGGTCAACGAGGCAGCAAACCAGTATTTTGTCGGAAACGCGCAGCTGTTGAAGCGTCTGGAAACCGTGCAGGCATCACTCGAGAACAACACGAAAATTGTTGTGCCAGCTAATCAAGAGCTTGTAAATGTGATTGGAGATATGGCAGGAATTGTTCCGCTGAAGAAATAGAATGCGGACGCTAATTCGCGTTGCCATGTTCTGGGTGAAAGATGCAAGTTAACGACGACACTGATTTTGTCTGCTCGAACTGCAATAATGAAATTAGAGAAGGCGATGATTTCTGCCCGCACTGCGGAGCGATCTTCGCTGAAAACGTGGTCTGTGAGAAACATCCGAAAATCGAGGCATCCGGGGTTTGCATTATCTGCGCTGTGCCATGTTGTGACGAGTGTGGGACGCCGGTAAATGATCGGTTCCTCTGCAACCACCATGGCACTTATGAGATCTTCGAAGGAATGGTGAGAGTTTATGCTTCGCTTAATGAGGGTGATGTTGAAATCGCGAAGAGTCGGTTGGAGGAGGCAGGGCTAAATCCGGTCATCCTTATTCTCCGGCAACCCAGACGTGGAGGCCGTCTAATCTACGTACCTTATGCCCCGGGAGATGATCTTGGTGGTCAATCTTTTATAAAGGTAATGGTCCCTTGTGCAGAAGTGAGCAGAGCTGAGGAAGCATTAAAGATTCTTGATAATGGTTCAGCGGAATCACATTCTTGACTGTTCGGTCCTCAAGCGTGATTGTTCGCGCCGCCTAACGACCTTGGAGTTAGGCCGCAAAGAAAAAACTGGAATATTGAAAATCTGTAATAATCGATGATCATCCAATTTATAGAAATTCCAAGTAGAACAGTGACTAATTTTTGAAAACAAAATATACCGCCAGTATAAGAAAACAAAACCCAATCAAATGATTAATCCGTAAAGGCTCATTTTTAAAGACAATTATTGTGAATAATGAAAATACTACAAGAGTTATGATTTCTTGGATAACTTTCAATTGCCAGAGATTAAAAGGACCACCATTTTCAATAAATCCTATTCGATTCGCAGGAACTTGAAACATATATTCAAATAATGCAATCCCCCAACTTATAAGAATTATAAATGGTAATCCCAAATTGTTAAACAAGCTCATTTCCTTGAACTTTAAATGTCCATACCAAGCAATCGTCATAAAGTATTTGATAATGTAAGTAAACCTATCGTATAAAGCGCTTTCATTTGTTATAACCACCTTCCATATTCATGAATTGATTTGCGGCCTAACTATAATTAGGCAGCCATAGATCCGCGTGGCATTCGGCAGTGAGAATGTTATGTGTAGGCGAAACATTTAATCTCTTCTCATTTTTAAAATCGTCAGCTTAATATAGTTACATATGCCCATTCTATTTCGTGCCTAACAGAATAAATACATGTGGAGGTTTTCGAAATAACGTTAGCTTCGGTAACCCGACGGGACTTGACTTTTAAAATGCGCAGGTATACATTTGTATACCATCTGGTTAATAGAGAAAAAACATGATTGAAGTTACCGAACGTCAGAAAGAAACGCTCGATTTCATCGAGGGATTCGTGAAAGAGAAAGGATATGCTCCGAGTTTCCGTGAAATTGCAAATGGAATCGGCGTGACGGTTGGAGCAATCCAAAAGCTGCTTGAGAAACTGCAACGGAAGGGTGTTATAAAAAAGGCATCGGGCCTCTCTCGCGGCATACGGGTATTAAGAAAAGAAAACAGCATTCCGATTTTTGCCTTCGTGAAAGCCGGTTCACCGGGAATCGCCGATGAGGAACCCGTAGATTACCTGACAATCGAAGGGACGCTCGGAGTGAAAGCGGGAGATAGAGGCATGCTGGTAAGAGGGGACAGCATGATCGACGCGGGCATCACACACGGTTCGATCGTATTCTACCGAAAAGTGGATTACATAAACGAGAATGCCATTGTGATTGCCCGGGTTGGAGAAGGTCCTGTCGTGAAACGATTCACGAGATCAGGTGGGAGGATCGTCCTGAAATCTGAAAACCCGCATTACAAACCGATCATGGTGGATCCGAAAGATGGAGACAGCAATTTAGAAATACTCGGGAAGGTCATAAGCGTCGTAAAGAATTACGCAAAGAGTAAACCGAGACGGGAGGGTTTTCAAAGTTGAAGTTCTACGCAACTTATTCAATTGTTAGCTGATTGGTTTTGAATACAATGCAGGGCAAAGAAAGATATTTAGATAACAAAGCGCTGACGACAGAACTGTCCGGAATTATCGGCAGAGTTGTGCCGGGCAAGTCCGTCTTGCTTTACGGTTCTCCTATGGTTTATTACGCGGCGCTCATAGTCATCAAAGAGATATTACGGAAGCTTCCGAGCGTCACAGTCGTCGATGGTGCGAACAGGTACGATGCCTATGAGCTCGCACGTCTTGCAAGGCTAAGCGGCATGGATCCTTTTGAAGTCTTGAACAGGGTTTTTGTGTCGAGAATCTTCACTGCGTTCCAGGCAGATGGAGTGATAACGCGCGGAGTCGGGCCCTTTCTGAATGAGTCGAAGGCAAAAGTTTTAATAGTGCTTGGACTCCTCCACACTTTTTATGACGATCAGATTTCGGTTAGAGAAGCCGAGAAAAGTCTTGCAAGAATAAGCGCGAAGTTCGATGTGTTGAAAAAGAGCGGCGTTTCGCTCCTGCTTGCATCAGAGAGCTTGACACCAAGCCAGAGGGAAAGGCAAGCGTTCCAACTGCGGCTGAAGGCGATGGTGGACGACGTGTACGAAGTGAGCCCCGATTCCTCTCCGCTTGTTCATTCGGGAAACGTTGTCTGGAACAAAAACAGAAGATTGATTCAGAGGTAATCCATCATGGGACGCACTGCCCCGACATTTACCTTACTGACGCGAGAGTACGAATCGAGGTGGAGAAAATTTAGAGAAGCGTTAAGGAAAGAAGACCAGGAAGTGTTCGACGAATTGTTCCAGGCTCCCAAGATTCATCTTGCCGCGTGTGCATACGCGATGAATCCATTCCCGTTTGAGAATATTCTCATGTCTATGCTTTTGGAAGAACACAAAAAGATTGTAGCGCTCCAGAAGGATGTGAAAGAGCTTGTGAAGGATAACGCGAAGCCGGAGACAAAGGATGATGATCATAAGAGGATGGCTGTTTGATCTCTATGTCTCGGACAGGGGGATTGCGCTCTGGATAATTGACGGATGCGGGAAGAAGGTGAAAGGGTACGCGCCGTTCACCCCGAAGTTCTACATGCACGTCGGCAAAGAAGACAGAAACAGGGTGGAAAGGACAGCGGCAAGCCTTCATTGCCTGGTATCCAAAGAGTGGGTTCACAAAACAGAGATTTATTCCGGCAAGCAAATACCCGTTCTGGAGATCATGGTACCGGACGCGCTGCATTTCAAGAACATTGTCCGCCGCTTCGAGTCGGAATTCTCTTACAACGTGTTTTTCAATTCCGACCTCACGCCTGTCCAGATGTTTATATATGAAAAGAAGTTGTTCCCGCTCGCATTCGGAGAGTATGTATTTTATGGTGATGAATTGACATCTGTTGAATTGCATGACACGTTCGATGCGATTGATTATACTCTTCCGCCACTGAGTGTAATGACACTCCGCCCGATGAACTCTGAAGTCGCACCGAAATATCAGGGGATTGTGAACCTGGAGATCGGCTATGATAGACAGGTTTACGGGATAGAAGCCGATACTGCCGAAGAGCTTCTGACGGAAATAAATAATCACTTAAGACGCTCCGATCCCGACATTATAGTTACGAATTATGGCGATGATGTATTGCTTCCTTGGCTCGTGGATCTTTCGAGGAAAACAAAAATCCCAATTGACCTCAACCGGGACAAAGCGGCGGCGTACCGGACAACTAATGAGTCGAGCTACTGGACGTATGGACAAATAGTGCATAGGTCCGGTGCATTCATGCTTGCAGGAAGATGGCACATAGATGCGGAGAATTCATTCATTGTCGGTGAGTCGGATCTTGACGGACTGTTCGAGCTTTCACGCATCACACAGATACCAGTACAAGATCAGGGACGAGCTACGATCGGTACAGGATTGTCATCGATGCAGCTATCATGGGCTTACAAACACGACATACTGATCCCCGCCAAGAAACAGGAATGGGAAAAATTCAAATCGAGCTGGGAGCTGCTTCTTGCCGACAGGGGCGGGTTGATTTACCTGCCCATCATGGGATATCACGCAGACATCGCTGAACTCGATTTCGCATCCATGTTCCCGAGCATAATGTCGATACACAACGTTTCGCCCGAAACCGTGAACTGCAACTGCTGTCAGAACGACTCTGTGCCGGAGCTCCACTATACGATTTGCGAAAAACGGAGAGGAATCATACCTGAGACTATCGGCGCCGTGCTTGAGAAGAGAGCGGAATACAAGAAGAGAGAGAAAGCAGCTCCCGATGAATTGACCAGGAAAGAATACAACAGGCGACAGACGGCATTGAAGTGGATGCTTGTGACGACGTTTGGATACCTCGGGTACAAGAATGCACGCTTCGGGAAAATAGAAGCTCACGAATCAGTCAATGCTTTTGCGAGAAGAGATTTGCTTCACGCCAAAAAAATAGCTGAGAGCAAAGGGTTTTCAATTATACACGGGATCGTCGATTGCTTATTCTTGAAGAAGGCTGAAGCAACTGAACAAGACTACAAAGAATTGTGTGAAGAGATAAGCAGAGAAACCGGAATCATGATGTCGTTCGAAGGAATCTACAAGTGGATATTGTTCCCGGCTTCAAGAATGAATCCGCAAATACCAACGGCGAACAGGTATATCGGCGCATACACAAATGGTGAAGTAAAGGTGCGAGGTCTTGAAGTAAGGCGTGGGGACATACCGCTATTTACTCGTAAAGTTCAAAGAGAAGTGATAGAACTGATGTCGAAGGCATCGGGTATTGAGGAATTGAAGAGCCTGGTTCCGGCGATCATGGAAATAGTACGGTCGCATCTCGATGTCCTAAGGGGCGGCAGAGTTCCGCCGCTTGAGCTGGTAGTCCGGCACACGGTATCAAAGGAAGCCGACGAATACGAAAACAGAAGTATGCAGGCTGTCGTGTCAAAAGCGATGAAGGAAGCTGGCGTAGCATTGAAGCCTGGCGAGACAGCCGAATATATAATCATCGATGCTACAGGGAAGAAGAATCCGGAGAAAGCAAAACCATTTATTCTCTATAGTACCGAAGACGGCTATGATATCAAGAAGTACACGGAGTTAACGCTGAAGGCCATCGAAGTACTGCTTGACCCATTGGGGTACACTTATGAGAAAATTGCGGAATCGATTACAGGCCGCACAGTAGAAGAGAGGAAGGCTTCGAAGCCTCGAAGGAAAAAACCTGTGGCAGATGTCAACCAAGAGATGAGATCAAACAACTATGGAGAGTCAGAGGTTCTTGAGGTGCAGTAAAACAAGACCCAAAGAACCGACAAGTTGGTACAGAAGCTAGAAAAAGAGATGAAACTGCGGGGTTGACGAGGCTCGAACTCGCGACCTCCTGCGTGACAGGCAGGCGCTCTAACCAAACTGAGCTACAACCCCTTTGAAAATCTTGCTGATTTCATTGAATTCATTCAATTTCAAAGCCCAACATCCAGACACAAGTTAGGCGTCCTTATTACGAATCACAATTTATCAAATGCTATCCCGATTATCAAGCGACGATTTGCTCTTACGAATGTGACATTCTGGTTTTTGACAAAAGGATTCATTCAAATATGAGGATCCAGTACAATACCGTCAGAGCACACAGTTCACTGGGCTATTGCCTCCTGCACCGGTAGCTTTTTATCCGCGTCAGTTTGGCAATGTCTGATCGGATCACAATCTTATCATTGGTACACAATATGGGGGCAGGTCAAGGGCGACTTGCTAAGCATGGGAATTTATACAAAGTCAGAAGTTGGACGCGAGGATATCCATCCTGAGAGAGTTCGGTAAAGTATCGAGCTCCAACTGCTGGGAGTCATGCTCTACTTCTCAGGTCTTGTCATCCCCCGTTTTTTCACACTTTGCGGGAAGAACACCATGACACTCTTTCATCTTACGGATTCACTCCATACTTCCTACTTTACATTTCAATAACTTTTTTATCAAAGCAATAAAGATCTGAGGAATCTTGTTCTAAAGTTCTGCCACATTTTAACCATATCTCGACATCAAAGGGGCATGAAGTTTGACCCAAATTCTCAGAGTGGATCGGTGCAACTGCTTATTCCACATGCATTACAATGATATTTTTTTTGAATTCAGTTAGAATCCTGAATAAAGGAAACTGCTAATGGCTGCATCAAATGTGAAGGCTGAGGTAACTGAAACAAATCTAATTCAAAAGGTCGATTATACTGCGGAGTTGACAGTATTAACTTCCCTTTTTTTTATATGGGGGTTCATCACGTGTTTGAATGATATCCTTATCCCGCACTTAAAGGCGGTATTCTTACTGAATTACGCCGAAGCAATGCTGATCCAATTCTCTTTCTTCACCGCTTATTTCGTTATATCGCTTCCCTCCGGGATGATAGTCGAAAAGATTGGCTACAAGAAAGGGATCGTCGTGGGTTTGCTTACGGCCGGCATTGGGTGTCTTATCTTCTATCCGGCGGCTGGAATGCAATCATATCCCCTTTTCCTTGTGGCGCTTTTCATCCTTGCATCCGGAATTACGCTTCTTCAAGTTGCCGCGAACCCGTACGTCGTAATTCTTGGAAAGCCGCAGACAGCGTCGAGCAGACTCAACCTCACGCAAGCATTCAATTCTCTCGGGACGACCATCGCTCCATACTTCGGCGCGCTCCTGATTTTGTCCGTTGCTGTGAAGAGCACAGAAGAGATCCGTAAGCTGACTACGGCACAGCTTTCCGCTTATCAGCTTATGCAAGCAAGCGCCGTCCAGGTGCCATATCTTTGGCTCGCGGCAGCTCTCTTTGTTATAGCGGCGGTCTTTGCTCTTTTAAAGCTCCCGAAAGTCGAAGCAGGCAGCGTTGGATCAAGTGGTGGAGATGGTGAAAATCTGGACCATTATAGTTCGAGTGCGTGGGGCTACCGTCATCTCGTCCTTGGCGCCGTGGGTATTTTTGTATATGTCGGCGCTGAGGTTTCGATAGGGAGTTTTCTTGTCAACTATATCGGACATGCTGATGTCTTGGGACTCCCTGCAGACCAAGCTGCCAAATTTGTTTCATTCTACTGGGGTGGCTCAATGATTGGAAGGTTTATCGGGTCGGGAGTTCAGCGAAAGATAAAACCAGGGTTGGTGCTCGCGTTCAATGCGGTGTTTGCAATTGTTCTCGTTCTTACATCTATGTTTTCATTTGGTTATCTAGCAATGTGGTCTATTTTACTGGTCGGGCTTTTTAATTCGATTATGTTTCCCACAATTTTCACTCTGGCGATTGATGGTCTGGGTAAACATACCGGCCAGGGTTCGGGAATCCTTTGCATGGCAATTGTAGGAGGCGCAATAGTGCCGGTACTGCAAGGGTTAATCGCCGACAAAATTGGAATACATCATGCGTTCATTCTGCCGGTGCTGTGTTACTTGTTCATCGTCTATTACGGCATCAAAGGCCATAAAGCGGTAAATGTTCAATAAAGTAAATCATAGGTTTGAGGAAAAATTGTGATGCTTAGGGAGAGCAATAGGAAATAATTGAACCATCTTTTGCGCAAGATCGGCCGCAGTGTAGCGTCGGTAGTTCTGATGACGCTGATTCTTGCACTTGATGCATTTGATTACACCGGAAAGATCTTGAGAATGAAACTAGCTGATGCTGTCACGTATTCTAGTCCGGAGGCAATTATCCTTGTCGGAGAGCTTGCCCTTTCCGGTAA
>JBAPNE010000063.1:0-1758 GCA_049278975.1 Candidatus Kryptoniota bacterium | reverse complement strand
ACATTTCTCCTTGTTTTCAATAGTTATCTTTTCAGAATGAATTGATCAAGCACCATGCCGCTCGTAATGCCGTTTTTTGCCCATTTCAGTAGGCTTTTCTTACAGCTTATTCTTCCACATTGACATTTTTCAACAAAAATCCGCCATTCTGTCAGGAGAAACCCGACTTGTCAAAGTTGATCAAAAAATTAGAAGTCTCACATTCCTTCTTTGGGTACCGAGAGGTTTTAGCATCACGAGTGAACAGAGAAATCTGGTCGGCTTGTGTATTGTTGCACCGCCAATCAACGGAACCGCGATTGTTTCCCTTATGACGGCTCCACAACCTGTTCCACCTTACGGTCCGCAACTAAAGCAGACTCCCGCAGCTTCGCCGCCATGAACAATACCATCACAACCAGCCCCGTCATAACCAAAAGCGACGGTGTCATTGAACCATTCGGACCGACTCTGAAGGCGTCCATCCCGAATATGAATGCGATGCCGGAAATCTGTCCCATAAGAAGGAGCAAACCGTTCGACGTTCCTTCAGGCGCCGGTCGTCCGATCTCGGCTCCGTATTGGAATCCGATGGGCCCACAGCTCAAGAGAAAAAATCCGAGTGCGAAACATGACGTATACAACAATCCGCTTGTGGCTGCATAAGTTATTCCGAGTAATCCCGGAATTGTGCCTACAAGCCCTATGATAATAAACGGTACTCTCCTGCGGTATTTGTCCGACAGTGTCGGGAGAATCACAGCGCCGACAATTCCTCCCACGATCATTAAACCGCCAGCTGTTCCGGCTTGCGTTGCCGTGAAGCCGCGCGGGCTGATAATGTCTTCGATCCATGTTGTCACGCTGTTGAATACTCCGAGCCCAATGAAGAATATAGACATGAGGAGAATGAAATTTCTGTTTCGGAGGACCTGCTTCAACCCGTCAAACATCAGGGCACGTTCTTCTAATTTGGCAGGCCCCGGAGGCGTCGCCGGGTGTTCCCGGGCAAATACAATGAATATGATTCCCGCGGCGAGCGCGCCGATGCCGTAGTACATCAACATGTTGTCGAATCCAGCCAAAAGAGTGAGCGCAGGCGTTATCGCCAGCCCTGCGAATATGCCAACGTACATTGCCAGCGAGCCTAACCCCGATGCCGTGGCGCGCTCTTGGATAGGAAACCAGCGAGCCGCAACTTTTGTCAGCGCGTTCAGGATGAAAGGTTGTCCGACTGCCGTGCCTATCTGTGCGATCATTACAAGTGTGAAGTTCGATGCTACCATGCCGCGCATCAGGCCGAACACGCCGGTCAGCCCCGCGCCTATCCCAACAGCCACACGGAAACCATAAGTGTCTATCACCCACGATGCAGGGATCGACACCACTAAATAGGCGATCATGAAGCTCATCGACAGAAGGCCGATGTCCAATTGCGAAACGTGGTAGTATGCAGCGGCTGCTTCGGTCACAGGTGCGAACGTGATCCAGACAAGCTGATTGAATGCGGCAACCAGCATGAAGACGACGAGTATGAGCCATCTATAACCGTATATCTTGTAAGTGAAGTCTTCCATTTGAATTGTATCTCCTAAGTATTTGGGAAAAAATTAGTGAAAAGACAAAAATGTTGCGTAGATTTTACGGAGTCTCTATTTAATTTCCAAATAAATTTTCACAAAATCTTTAAATCCCCAAGATCTCAAGGGTGAAATCTGAAGCCTGGGCTTTTAGTCCTTCTGCCCGACTCGAAGTGGCTTGATCTCAACAACGTACTTG
>JBAPNE010000062.1:0-7042 GCA_049278975.1 Candidatus Kryptoniota bacterium | reverse complement strand
CGGGGAAGGACGATGCCGTTCATTCTAAAAACCGTTTTGACAAAACCCGAGCAATCTAAACTCTTAGTACTTGTTCCACCCCAGAGGTACGGAAATCCGAGAAACTCCTTTGCATATTTTTCGATTCCTTCCGGAGTTGCTTTATGAGTTGATAAATAGTCATCATAGTATTGAGCGTCTGATTTTGACACATAGCCAATTCTGCCGTCGGGCAACTCAACTTTCAAGCTTGGGGCAGTTATCGCAATCGGTTTTAGAAAATCTGCCATTACAATATCAGATATTGTAGTTCCACCATTAGGGGAACTGTGCACCATTGCAAAAATTGAGGTGACAATAATTTTTCTGGTGGCAGTGTATGCAGCAAACGTCAACGAATCGATTCGAACGATGTTGTCCGAATCTATCCATCCTAAATATCCTTCGTCCAAAGGGGCCACTGGAGTAGATTTCACATAAAACCATCCGTGTGATTCTTTTAGAACTGTAACAGTGTGGCCTAATAGTACTTGGTCCACTAATTCGGAGGAGTATCGTGGAGCAGCGTATATGCTGCTGACACTAACATCTACGATGCCAAACACTTTCGGCTCAAGAACAGGATCCGGCAGAACCGTTATAGAGTCAATTAAATTTCTCTTACTGAGCCCTTGAATCTCCGACAAAATGGTTTCTTTGGCTTCAGGATTGTCAACTTCGCCTTTAATAATAATGCCGTTATTATTCTCATCTGCTGTAACATTAAATACAGACGTTCGCAGGTCAGGCGCAAATACGGTTTTGAGTGAATCGAGGATTTTATCAATTTGCGCAACGCGAGTTTTGTCAACATTGCAACTGATTATAATAAATGGCAGCAGAAGAATGTATAGACGTCGTTTCATTGCTATACCTTATTTAATGTTGGAATATATATAACGGGGAACAAATTGGCAATAAATTTTGAGGAGATTACTCTTTAATCCTTGCAGTGGGAAGTCCAGTTTCAATAGGAAGCTCACAGTAATTTTCTTTAAATCTTGCAGTGTACTAAATTTTCAAAAACGTAGATAATGCATTGGAAGAAAAAATAATCTATCTAACAAAAAATGGTGAGGAAATGAGAACATTTACAGTTTTAACTCTTGCAGCAATACTAACGTTCATCACTGTCGTAAATGCGCAATCGCTCCAGGACTCTGTAAATTCATTTGGGCAAAAGTTCAATGGCGATATTGGAGTGTATGCTATAAATCTCGCCAATGGTGACAGTGTCTCTTTTAATGCCGACAAATTGTTTCCGACTGCTAGCGTGATTAAGATTTATGTTCTCGGCAAACTGTATCATGATGTAAAAGAAGAGAAACTTTCCTTGAATGATAAAGTGATCCTTCGTGATTCAGATAAAGTACCTGGGAGCAGTATCTTGCTTTTCATGCATAACGGGATGGAACTAACATTGAACGATCTCGCGTGGCTTATGATCAACATGAGCGACAATGTTGCGGCAAACTTGCTTGTCGAAAAAGTCGGAGGGGTGGAAAAAGTGACCGGGTTCATCCGTTCGCTCGGGTTATCAAACACAAAGATGCTTGCCAAAATTTTTGACAAAAAGGTTTACAGTGACTCGGTGGAGAGAGACATTTACGGGATAGGGGTCACGACCCCGCGAGAAACTGCCATTTACTTGTCAAAGCTCTATAAGGGTCAGGTGGTCGATTCACAGAGTTCCAAAGCGATGGTAGATTTGATGAAATATCAGTTTTACAATACAAGCATACCACGTTTTCTGCCGACCTATCGGGACACGATAGAGATAGCCCACAAGACAGGTGCATTGGATGAAACGAGAAATGACTGTGCCATTATTTGCACTCCTCGGACGAATTATATATTATGCGTATTTACAAATCATAATGCCGACCAGCGTTGGATTACAGATAATTCCGGGGAACTTTTCATTGCGAAAATTTCTAAGCTTGTGTATGAGAATTTCGTGAGATGAATTCGTATGTAAAGACATTATAAAACTTGCGAGAAGCGGGTCGCGTTTGTTTTCTCTTGGAGGAGAATGCGGGACGGGCTTAATGCTCAACGCTTATTTTCTGAAGTAAGGGAATGATATCCTGTTGTCCGACCACTTCAGTAAGAACAAATCAAGGATAAAGAAAATATTTCTTTCTGGACTCACCAAAATCTTTTAGGGCGAATTTCCAAGAAGACACGATCTCCATGTAATCCATTCCGTTCTCTATCTTCAGTTTTATATTTCTATCGCCCATCAATCTATCAAATGCCCCGTTGGCACGAAAAATCAACTTATCAGGATGCAGCTTCTTTATAGCACAAACAATTGCAATCCCCACTTCAACTGGTTTTATGATCTTTCGGTTTGTAACTTGGACATAAATACCATGGCACAGCTGGTCTTTAAATCTGGGATGAGCAACTTTGTCCGATTGTCTTGGGGTAAATTCTATCGGATTAAATAACACCCCAGGGAGGTCGAGGTCCATAAGAGCGTCGGTAAGAATGGTTTTATTTATAAATGGCGCGCCTATGTATTGAAATGGGAATGGAGTCCCCCTGCCTTCGCTCACATTTGTTCCCTCGATTAATGCTGTGCCGGGATATAAAGTCGCCGTTTCGATTGTCGGAACATTTGGTGAAGGATTAACCCACGGAAGGTTTGTCTCATCATACCACATGGAGCGAGAATAATTTTCGAGTTTGATTATTGTTAAATCAACCGCTAATGCTTTCGGCAACAGATATTCTTTCTGAACCAATCCAGCAAGCTCGCCAGGAGTCAAGCTATACAGCACAGGGAGCGGTAGCATTCCTATGAATGATCGGACATCGTCCTGCAGAACCGGTCCATCAATTAGATCTCCTGAAGTTATCATTGGGCGGTCAAGAATAATAAAAGGCATTTGATTTTCGGCGGCCGCTTCCATGACGAGCGCCATGGTGCTGATGTAAGTGTAGAAACGCGTTCCAACATCCTGTATATCGTAAACCAAAGTATCAATTTCATCAAGCATCCATTTCTCCGGCTTTGTATAATCACCGTAGAGTGAATATATCTGCAACCCGGTACTAAGATCTATTTCGTTTCCTACGTGTTCTGCGGCAGGGACATTCCCCCTGATACCATGTTCCGGTGAAAACAGGGCAGTGATCGTGATATGGGAATCAGCTTGCAGTGCATCAACAATATGTGTCCCATTTGGCAAAACTCCCGTGTGATTTGTAACTATGCCTAACCGCTTGTTTCTTATAAGGTCTATTTCCGATTCAAAGAGACGCTCACATCCGAGTTTGACTCTTTGAATCCTTGGAATTTTTGGTTGCAAGTCTCGTCTTAGATTGTTTCTCATTTCCAACATGGGATAAATTTAGCCCACTTTGGGATATCTCGATGTTAGTAACAGATCGTGATTGATCTAGATTTTTGGGTTATTAAGATTTTTTTGATAAATGTGAAACTCGAGCTCATCAAGGGAATAAACAAAAATTACCAATTGCATTCGATGCTTTCAATTTTCATGAAGCGACCTTTGAGGAAGTAAAGATGTTTTCTTATTGCCGCCATGGCAGTCGGTTTATTCAAGAATATCCTCCATCAAGCGGGACTTTATTTAATTCCCTTTTTGATGATTTCGTACCTTCTGGTTACTCTCAAACCGCAATGATAATAAAAGTCCTTCGCGTGTCCTGTTGCCCAAGCTAGCCAAAGATTTTGCTGCCCCTTTTCCTTCATTTGCAGCGCGGTCACGTTATAAAGAGATGTTCCGACGCCTTTTCCCATAAATTTCTGGTCAATCGCGAACGGACCGAAATGTTCCTCATCGTAGTGACTGAAACCAATCACTTGCTTGCCTTTGGTTGCAACAATTATCTGATCGGTGCTCGTATTTTTTCTCAGCTGTTCGAATGCAACTCTAAGCAAATCCCCCGGATAATTTACGCTGAGGAATTCAAGAAGAGCAGTTATACAATTAGGTGTGAACAAGCGAATGAAGATGCCTTGTGACTCTAGCGAGGTGCGCATTTTTTCCGCTTCAGAGGAAAATTCAAAGTCCAAAAGTGAGCGGCCCATGCTGTAAACTCTCTCGCTTCTCTTGTAACCATGTGTTTTTAGGAATTTATGTGCATGAGAGTAAGCATCTAGATCGACCCCGGGAGCAAAATAGTTCGGAGTGTAGGATGATACATATACTTCCTCGACGCCACGAGTTTTTAAGAAATCTTCGGACCCCTTCAAAAGCCTATAACCTATCCCTTCGTTTCTAAAATTCGGATGGACAAAGAATGCAGTGATCCAACCTTTTCCACGTTCTATATCCAAACCATAATAGGGATAGCGGCGCCTTATCGCCAACGAGAAACCAATCACTTCACTATCAGATGTGGCGACGCTGCAGCCGTCTGAATCGAAGTTTTCATCTAAGAGAACCTTCCGTCTGAAAGTGTCGGTCGTTATAGGATCTCTAGTGAGACACTTATTCCAAAGATTTACAACGCGGTTTTCGTCATCCCCTAAGTAGGGACGGATTGATATTTTGCCGTCCACTTTCACTTTTCGTGTCGTGCTAGATGCAGTGGTCAAGGCAATGCCCTCCACATAAAATTTTTTCTGAAAATTGACCAACGTTAAATGCGACAGCGTAATGGAATTCATTTCCCACTCCGCTGGCTACTGCAGATGACTTATAACAACTAAGATAAAGGAATTTAGAAATTTGTCCTCCTATGATTTCGTGGTTTGCAACTGACCTTGTGCGAAAAGTATGAGAGGGCACACGACGACGTGCGGCAAATGTTTCCGCCGATCACTCTCCGCATGCGAAACAATTTGCGAATGAAAACGGTTGGTTGGTTCGATTATAGAAAAGGAAAAAGGAAAAATCAAATCGATAAGAGGCGACCCATTTCTCTCTCCTTGAAAGGGTGACAGATAAACATGTGACCAATGCCCGGCTTTGTTAACGAGCGCAATCACGGTAAACCGCCCTGTTTCAATAAATACGAATTGCGAATAGACTCTCGTTGCATTATCATCCGTCCAGAGAAAGTAAGCATTGTGATAGTCTCGACATGACCATGGTGAGAGTAGAATGTAGAAGAACCCCCGATAGGAATATACTCCTCCCTAGTAATTGCCTTAAATATTGAAACACTCCACTCTCTAGAGGGAAACAAATCTTTTGCCGGGTTGCGAATACCGCAAACCTCCCTTTCTTAAGCCAAATTTATCTACACAGCAATCATGAGCCGTTTCTGTATAATAACTCTTTCACTGTGGCAAATTATTGTAACGCATCTTTTTTTCGTTGTCAATGCATAACTTTCTACTAAATTAAAAAAAATTCATTGGAGTATTGACATTGACAAAATGAAAGCATTATCTTCACTCGTGAATAGGAGCAGTACTATTCACTGACGATTGTAAAGTTGAAGTAAACAAGTTTGAAAAAGGAGGCGTGCGGTATTCGCAGCCTGGAAACGGCGTTTCGAGTCACAAGCTGGAAAGTGACCGAAACTTACGAAAAAGTTTTTCTTTTCTTGGCGCGATGCCGCTCACATCTCCCGTCTAAAATAGTTTTATAAATTTCTCATACGAAGGAGGAAATGATCGATCCTTGGTTATGATTCTCTCTTTATCTCCACATCCACTTCCCAAAGTTTTCAATAAAGCGTTACTGAACTCTGTATAAAGGAGTATGGTTATGAGTAAGCTTGTGACGAGTTGCTTTTTTATGTTAACAATGACGGCGATAAGTTTTGCCCAAACTACGGGTAAAATTGCCGGAACCGTGACTGATACCACCACAGGTGAAAAGTTAGCCGGAGTCACGGTCGTGGTACAAGGAACAAATCTCGGAGCTGCAACGGATATCAATGGGTATTATGCAATACTTAATGTGACCCCGGGAACATACAATTTAAAAGCTTCGATGGTAGGATATGCGCCCACAATCGTTGAAAATGTTCGTGTCGCGATCGATCAAACTTCAGAAATAGACTTGAAATTGTCGGAAGCCGCTGTTTCCACGCACGAGGTTACGATAGTCGCTTCGACGCCCGTCATACAAAAGGATGTATCTGCGAGCACGATCAATCTTACCCCCGCCGAAGTGGCTTCAATACCTACGGTCAGCGTCGCCGGTGCCATTGAACTCCAGGCTGGCATTCAAAGCGGACTTGTGATTCGTGGCGCCGGAAGTGACCAAACAGCTTTTACCGTCGATGGATTTACTCTCCGCGACGCAAGAAGCCTCGGTGCCTACACGAATGTAAGTATGACATCAGTAAAAGATATCCAGGTTCAAACCGGCGGCTTCAATGCGGAATACGGCGACGTCCGATCGGGCGTGGTAAATGTGACCACTAACAACGGAAGTACTGAGCATTACACCATAAGCGTGCTCTCTCGAATAGCTCCTCCTCAACCACAAAATTTCGATGGCGCACTAAATTCCACCAACTTCTATTATGTAAGGCCGTACATGGATCCTGCAGTGGCATATTATGGTACAAACGATGGCGCATGGAATGCATATACGCAGCAGCAATACCCTGAATTTCCCGGGTGGATCAACGTATCACAACAATCGCTGGCTGGAGGAGATTCGACCAAGTTTTTAAGTCCGACTGCTGCTCAAAGGTTGTGGGAATGGCAGCATCGTAAAGACTTTTCGGTGCTGAAGCCGAATTATAACATTGACGCCAGTTTCGGTGGACCATTTCCGGTTGTGAGCAAGGAACTGGGCAACCTTCGCTTTTGGGCTTCCTATGTAAGTGAACAAGATATGTATATGATCCCATTGGCAACAGACGCCTATAGAAATTATAACGGTTCATTAAAGTTGACTTCGGATATTGGGCCCGGAATGGCACTTACACTTGAAGGGACATTGATCCAGCAAACTGGTACAAGTTCCAGTAACTCCGGACAGCCTGGAATCTTTCAATCGAGTTCGGGCATTTCAAACGACCTTTATGAAGTCAGCTATATTGATTCAAGAATGTTCACCAATGACTATTGGGCTCCCACAAC
>JBAPNE010000061.1:0-16623 GCA_049278975.1 Candidatus Kryptoniota bacterium | reverse complement strand
CATGAAGAAGACGCTTGGATTAACCGGCGTCACTGTGAATGCCATGGCGCTAATTGCGCCTGGCGCATTTCTTTGGATTACCTATCAGGTTCAGGCATCCAACAACGGAGGAGCGACGGACATGTGGAGTGGCATTTTCGCTGCTTTGATCGTTGCCTTCCTTACAGCATTTGCTTTTTCTGAGATGGCGCGCCGCTATCCGGAGGCCGGTGCTGGCGGATCATACTACTTTGCTGAGAAAGCATTTCTTGACCGCGAAAAAAAGTCTCACCAACGGTTTGCTCGTATCGCAAAATTCCTCACCGGATGGGCCGCGCACCTCTTTTACTGGGTCTACACCGGAGTGATGGTTGCTATGATGTCTATACTTGTCACATATATTTTCGGAGCGTTTAATGTTACTCTTTCGATACCGATGCAAATTGCGGTAGCGATCATTTTTGCAATCATAGTCGGCTTCATCGCGGTTCGAGGCATTACCGGATCTACTAATGTTGCAATTGCAATCAACGTTGTTCAGCTGGTCTCTTTGGTTGGTTTCAGCATTTTAGCAATTATGTTTCGCCTAACGAACCCTCTTCATGCCACCCAGTGGGCTTACTCATCTGGTCCGGCAGTTGTGCTTCCACATAATTTCGGAGCAATGCTATTCCAATCTACGATTGCTATTTTGATTTTAGTTGGGTTCGAATCTTCCACATCGCTGGCAGGAGAGGCGGTTAACCCTAAACGCCACATCCCGAAAGCAGTAATCCTCGCACTCGTCATTCAAGGCCTGTTTGCATATCTTTTTGAATACTTTGCTGCTAATTTTGCTGTCAGTGAAAAGCTTGTTTATATTGCGTCGGATGGGAGCAAGCTGACGGGTATGGATGCAGCCGCAGCTTCCGGTGCTCCTATCGGCGACCTTACACGTTTGATCGGTGATGCAATGCTGGGTGGAAATGGCTTTGCGTTGATGATTATTGTTGCTGTTACTGTCGCCATGGCAGTCTTAGGCACGACGCTCGCTGCGATGAATACCGCTGTGCGCATCAGCTTCGCCATGGCACAGGACAAGGAAATGCCCGGACCTATAGGAGCTTTGCATGAAAAGCACGCTACTCCTCATGTCGCGGTGTGGATTCTCGTCGCTGTTTCAGCGATCATCGGCAGCATTGGCGTTTTGAATGTTACAGCTCTTACCGGAATCACCTTAGCATCAAACATCGGAACGTTTGCTCTCTATGCGCTCATCTGTGCCTTGACATTCGTTACGTTTATCGGCCGTGATGAGTTCCACAAAGTAAAACACGGAGCCGTGCCATTCTTAGGGCTAATCGGAAACATCGGCATGCTTGTGGCTGTTGTGGTTATTGGGCTAACAACACCCGGTGTTTCCGCTGATGCTACCAAGATAGCTCTTTGGATAACTTGTGGGTGGGGAGCAGTGAGTGTTTTCTACTTGATCTGGAACAGTCGCAGAAGCGGTGTGCAGATTGTTCCGTCTGTCAGCACGATGGAACAACGAAATCGGGCATAGGTAAGTAATTGATGAAATATTTATCTGAAGGATTCCGACCATGTCGGGAGAATTATTAGTTCAGGCAAAAGACATCGATAACGATGGTCTTTTCACACTTGATCTCGTGCAAGGAAAGTCAATGGCGGTAAACGAAGTAGCTGAAATTGAGTCGTTTAGTTTCAGCCACGTCGGCAAAGTCCGCAAAGACAACCAGGACTCTATTCGCCTCTGTAACCCTAATGATGATCTCACTGCCGTTGCCGGACATTTATATGGCGTTGCTGACGGCATGGGTGGCTACGCCCATGGTGGTGTTGCGAGCTCTTTGGCATTGGAGACTTTTTTCGAAACTTTCTACGCAGCGAACGGAGTTTCCCCACTCCAGAAATTCCGCGTCGGCATACAGAATGCAAATCTGAGTGTCTATCAAACAGCACAGAGATTGAATGCTGGCAGTATGGGCACAACATTGACGGCTGTGAACGTAGTCGGTCACGATCTTCACATTGGACATGTCGGGGACAGTCGTGCGTATTTGATCCGAGGAAACAAAACGACTTGCTTAACGAACGACCATACTCGGGTCGGTGAATTAGTGCGTATGCGGATATTGTCGGCGGACAAAGTACGTACACACAATCAACGTTCTGTTTTGAATAGATGTCTCGGTCTTGAATTATTCGTGCAACCGGATATAACAAAAATCTCGGTTCAGAATGACGACATAATAATTCTGTGCACAGATGGAGTATGGTCTGTGATTGAGGATAAAGAATTTGCCCAACTGACAAAGGGTAAAAATAATTTTGAGAACCTTAGTCAGGAAATTGTCCAATTGGCCATGGATCGTGAGAGCGACGATAATCTATCAATTGTTATAATTAATCTTAATCGGCTCGCATCACACAACACCGCGTACAAAACAAAATGGTCATGGTCGCTGCCAAATGTTTTCCGTCGAATTATCAAATGACCCAACGAACCACAATTATGATTTTGTCAAGAACATATTCAGGCTATGAACGGAAGCATCGATAAATCAGGTTACCAAACTATCTAGGCATAATGATTCCCGCTATCAAAGAATCTACGATGAACGTGAACGATCAAGATAAAGAGCGCAAGATACCACACTGACTCTAGTTCGGTGAGTGCAGGAACGTTGATTTTAATCGAAATCTTTAGTACAATAATGAGGTTAAATTTTATCGCAAGGAGTGTAGTATAAAACAGATGCCTCTGTGGCTTGCAGGTGTCACAAAGAGCCTTTTTCGGCCTGAATTACAACTATAAGTCTTGCGAAGGATACCAATGTCAGGATCATCAATGCTCCAAATCGGCGACCAGTTTGATCACTTCCAGATCCGGGCGCATATTGCCAAAGGTGGGATGAGCGACATTTATCGTGCTTACGATTTGCTCGGCAGTATAGAAGTTGTCTTAAAAATCCCGGATAGTATGTCTATCGGTGACCCCGCACAGTACGAGCGCTTCCAGCGCGAGTTGGAAGTCATGCGAACTCTCGATCATCCTGCAATTCAGAAGGGCTTGGGTTCGGGGCGTTATAATAACACGCCATACCTGGTTACCGAGTTGATCGACGGTGAATCAATGCGAGATCTAATCCTTAGAGCAGCGCCTTTATCTCCGGAGGAATCAATTGCGCTCATTCGCAAAATTGCCGATGGACTTGCGCATTGCCATGATTATGGAATTATTCATCGAGACCTCAAGCCTGAAAATATTCTTATCACATCGGACGGGCAGCCGGTGATATTAGATTTTGGTCTTGCATTGACTAAAGGTGCACATAGGGTTACATACGCTAACCTAAGCAGCGCTGCAGGTACACCGGATTATATGGCACCGGAACAAGTGGAGGGTCACCGTGGAGATCAACGATCGGATATTTATGCTTTAGGGATAATGTTGTATGAACTCTTGACAGGCGCTCCGCCTTTCAGCGGTGACAATAATCTTGCAGTGATGTCGCAGCATCTACGGGGAATGATTCCGCGACTGGATCGCAAACAAGCGGGAGTATCACCTCAATTAGCAGCTTTTGCTGCCCGCTGCCTGCAACGCAGCCCCGATGACCGCTTCTCCGATATGCACGCGCTTCTCCACGATTTAGACAATTTAGATGCAATAGATATTTTTATCCTTGAACGTGCAACACGTGGCGTCTCCGCAACACCATTCTGGCGTTCACCAACTGCTGTTGCGATTGCCTCAGCTTTCCTGTTGCTGACTGTCATTACTATCCTTGCTTTTGTACTTCAACATTTTCACAAATGACAACTCAATCGAAAATTTCTTCCCCCGAACAGTTGCTCTCCCTTGTTAAAGAGCACGGCATCAACTTCATAGACCTGCAGTTTACAGATGTCGGTGGTGCTGTAAAGAATGTCACGATACCAACTCAAGAATTGGAAGCAACTTTGAATCACGGGATCTGGTTTGATGGTTCTTCCATTGAAGGCTTTGCGCGTATTGCGGAAAGCGACATGTATCTGGTTCCGGATACAAATACGTTTGCCGTATTGCCATGGCTGACCGGGAACGAGACTACCGCCCGATTGATTTGCGATGTTTACACACCCGATAATCAACCATTCCTGGGAGACCCGCGAGCCGTCCTTAAAAGGGTTATGGCTGAAGCGGAGAAGATGGGTTTCGTATATAACACCGGCCCTGAGTTAGAATTCTTTCTGCTGAAACCTTCGCCAGATGGTGGTTTGGTACCACCCCGACCACAGGACAGCGCCAGTTATTTCGATCAACCTGTCGATATGGTGGCGACAAGCCTGTGGCGGCAGATAACAGACGCGCTGTCCTCCTTCGGGATTGAAACCGAAGCGATGCACCATGAAGTAGCAACCGGACAACACGAAATAGATTTCCGATATTCAAACGGACTCAGGACGGCTGACAATGCCGTTACATTCAGAGTGTTAGTGAAAGTTCTTGCACAGCAAAAAGGATTATATGCTACGTTCATGCCGAAGCCGATCCGCGGAATCAGCGGCAGCGGAATGCATGTCCATCAAAGCCTTACTTACAAGTCAAATGGATCGAATGCTTTTTCCGATCCCGGTGACCCGCATGGGCTTTCGAAGATCGCCAAACAATTTATTGCCGGCCAACTTGCACACGCGAGAGGAATGTGTGCTGTTCTTGCTCCATTGACCAATTCCTACAAACGGTTGGTGGCAGGATATGAAGCTCCGGTTTACATAAGCTGGGGACGCATTAACCGCTCGGCCCTCATCCGAATTCCGCGGGCACACACACATGAATCGACACGAATCGAGTTGCGCTGCCCTGATCCGAGCTGCAATCCTTATTTAGGATTCTCGGTCATGCTTGCATCTGGACTTGATGGGATACGACGTGAACTCCCGATCCCGGACGCCAGCGAGGAGGATGTTTATCAAATGGCAAATACTAAACGCGGGGCAAAGCTTAACGTCCTTCCGGGATCCCTTGAAGAAGCAATTGTCGAGATGGAAAAGGATTCTGTAATTCGCGATGCGCTCGGCGCTCATACATTCGAGCGCTTCATCAGTGCAAAACGGCTCGAGTGGGAAGACTATCGGTTAGAAGTGACACCATGGGAGTTGGATAAGTACCTGCCGAATTATTAATCAAGTAAGTAAATTCCAATTTCTAATAAGATATCAAAGGGGTGCATATCAGAAATTGAAGCTCATCGTTGCACTGACAAGCGCCGGGGAAATAAGTTGATAACCGTTGACATGAGTCAGGACAGGAATTCTCAAATCCGCATAAAGGTCGAGCTGCTGTGCCAGGTTTAATTCGATGCCCGGTGAAACATAAATTCTTTCGTATCCTGTATTGGAAGGATCGGCATTGACTCCACTATCTAAACCGCGGAATGACGCGATAAGTTGGACCATGGGAATGATCCTGTACGTTTGCTGAAGTTTGTCGTAATGTGCGCCTACACTCAGATCGAAGCTGTCTCCTGGTCGATAACCTTCACGATAGTCAAAGGCATGCTGCCATAGCGCCTGCGCGTACCATCCCCAACCGGTTTCCTGCCCCATCTGATAGCCGCCGAGCAGTAAATCCATCGTTCCGCTGCCAATTTGTGTGTCCCTATCCATGAGCGATTCGTTAAATGGCCCGGTCGGCAGTTTCACGCCGAATTGAATTCCGGTTGACATGTCCTCGGAAATTCCCGTATACATGCCCATTATCTTTACATCGCCGACCGCCATGTGATCGACTGATGCAAGATCTCCTTCATCGTCAATAGTTTTGAAGTATCTGTTCCAGATCGGAGCCTCAACCATCACTCCCCATTCCCTGTCTATCATATCTTGAAAACCCAGCGTGTAGAAATTCGTCCGGATCTGCTTATCACCGTTTGAATCCGGCGAGGCACTCCCCCAATTATTCCAATCTTGAGTCTGGTTCATGAAATTGTAAAGCAGAGACAGCTTGTATCCTGGTGAAATAGGCAACATCCATCTAGCACCCACCGAAAAGACGCTGCACCCGCAGGCACACGCAAGGGTTGCAGCAGGTAAGTAAAACGTTGCCACTAACGTGAACAAGGCAATTCGGCTTCTATTGTTCATAAGTAGAAGAACACATTTTTGTGATTTGCAAGTTCCACGCCTTTTCTTTGCAGTAAAAACAAATTTTGATTTCTTTGGCGAAAATACATAATTTACATTATCATGGGACAGGAATTAGGAAAACAATTAGTTCTCGACGAACTTTTCGATCTCACTCTTTACAAGGCGATGCGTGAGATTACTTCCGAGGATATGAAGCCGATGTTTAGCGAACTCATCCCGACGGAGACAAAACACTTTGCTTTCTGGCAGGATTTCTTCTCGATAAAGATTGAGAAGTTAGATTTCAGAAGGCGGCTGAAGCTCAAGCTCCTCACCTCTGTAGTAAAAGTCTTCGGCACTCTCGGCGCGCATCTCGTCCTCGAAGCGATAGAAGTTTATGGAGTGCAAAAATATGTAAACGTTTGGGAAAAGTATAAAGGAACACCGACAGGGGAGGCTGTACGAAAAATTTTGGAAGATGAATTCCAGCATGAAGACGAGATTGTTTCATCTTCGATAGAAAGGCATATACATCCTGAGCGAGTTCGGGACATCTTTCTTGGATTGAATGACGGGCTTGTAGAAATTTTAGGGGCTGTCTCCGGATTCTTTGCAGCCTTCTCGAACCTCCCTTCAATAATTGCGGCCAGCATAGCAGTTGCGGTTGCCGGAGCAATCTCGATGGCGGCCGGCGCTTACGGCGCTGTGAATTCCGAGAATGAAGTTGAAAAGGTGGAATTGGCAAAGAAAGATTTTCTAAACGAAACATTGAAGCCGCAGGACATTTCGTCCCGGCATGATGGCACGGAGGAAGAAGGAAATAACTCATCGAGCGCTTTTGAATCGGGAGTGGTGGTCGGCATTTCTTATATTCTGGGTGCAACTGTGCCTATATTGCCGATGCTCCTTGGCGCAAGGAATATTTTTTGGCCGCTCGTCGTTGCTGCCGTAGTAATAATATTCATATCGACTGTGATAGCATTCCTGTCCGGCATGAGAATGTCGAGAAGAATTCTGACGAACCTCATTATTCTTTTGATTGCAGTCGGTGTCACTTACGCTGTCGGGATTTTAGTGAGGACAGTCTTTGGAATAAATATATAATGACCGAAAGGACATGTGGCAATCATGAAAAAATGACCGCCACATTCATGTTTTCTCCTACCAGATTTTTGCTCTTACACTATCTCCTCTGTACATCAGATCTCCCGGCTTGCATCCAAACGCTTCGTAAAACGGCGGGAAGTCTGACAGCGGGCCATTTGCGCGATATTCGTTCGGGGAATGTGGATCGACAATTATCCTTTGGCGCAAAGCCTCCGGTCTGTCGTTCTCGCGCCACATTTGTGCCCACGCAATGAAGAAGCGCTGCTCAGGCGTAAAGCCGGCGATGTTTACCGGTCGCGACTTGCCTTTGAGTGTGGCTTCGAACGCCTGAAATGAGATCGATAATCCTCCGAGGTCTGCGATGTTTTCTCCTTCGGTAAGTTTTCCGTTGACACGCAGAGAATCGAGGACAGAGTAGCCGTTGAATTGTTCTACGAGAACTTCAGCCTTCTTTTTGAAATTCGCGGCGTCCGAGTCTGTCCACCAATTCTTCAAATTTCCTTTTGCATTGAATTGGCTTCCTTGATCGTCAAAGCCGTGCGTCATTTCATGTCCGATAACCGCACCCATACCACCATAGTTCACGGCATCGTCGGCGGTCGGATTGAAAAATGGCGGCTGGAGAATTCCGGCAGGGAAGACAATCTCGTTCATCGAAGGATCGTAATAGGCGTTGACGGTCGGAGGAGTCATTCCCCATTCGGTTCTGTCAACCGGCTTACCGACTTTCCCAATCTCGAAATTGAGATTGAATTCGTTGGCACGCATGACGTTCAAGACGTAAGCTCCACGGTCAACTTCCAGACCCTTGTAGCTTTTCCACTTCGCCGGATAACCAATCTTATTGACTATCGCCCTCAACTTCACGAGCGCTTGCTTCTTTGTCGCATCACTCATCCAATCGAGAGTTTTGATTCTTTCTGCGAAGGCGGCTTCGAGATTGTGTACCATCTCTTCAGCCCGAGCTTTCGCTTGCGGAGAGAAATGTTTTTCGACGTAGAGTTTGCTGAGCGCGAACCCGATTGAACCGTCGATCTCCTGCACCACACGTTTCCATCTGGGCTGCAATTCCTTCGCACCCGTCAGCACGGTGCCGTAAAAATGGAAATGCTCGTCCACAAAATTCTGGTTAAGGTATGGCGCCATTGAATTGATCAGATGCCAGCGGAGGTAGACTTTCCAACGGTTGAGCGGAATATCTTTCAGCATACGACCAACTTCTTTAATGAATTTTGGCTGCGCAACGTTGATCTTTTTGATTCCAAATAGCCTAAAATATCTCATGTAACCACTCCATGAGAAGTCGTGGGTGAGCGAATTGACCCGCGTAAGTGACATCATGTTGTAAGTTGCCTTCGGGTCCCTCCTCTCGACTCTAGTCATTGATGCCTCGGCAAACCGACTCTCGATATTTAGGACTGTCTTTGCTTCATCAGCTGCTGTGTTCTCGCTATCGCCGAGCATCGTGAACATCTTCTTCATGTAGCTGTAGTATTCTTGAAGAATTTTCTTCGACTGATCGTCGCTTTTAGTGTAGTAGTCGCGGTCCGGCAGGCTGAGACCGGACTGGTAGATGCCCGCTATCATCATCTCGCTGTTCTTGAGATCCTGTTGAGATGTGAAATGGAAGAGGACGTTCACTCCATGGCGCTGGAGCTTTGCGATTACGTCCTCGAGTCCTTTTAGGTCTTTTATTGCTGCGATTTCCTTGAAATAAGGATTGAGAGGCTTGACGCCTTCCTTCTCTACCACTGCAGTGTCCATACCGCTGTAGTAGAAGTCTCCAACAAGCTGATTATTACTCCCTTTCTTCGAGTTGGTGTTCACAGAAGCATCATCAGCTATTTCATGGAGAGTATTTAAGTTGCGATCAAACAACTCCGTAAAACTGCCCCATCTACTGTACGCGAGTGGTACGGGATTCCTTTTCAGCCATTCACCATTAGCATAAAGATAAAAATTGTCGGTTGGTTTGATAGTGGTATCGATATTCGCCGGATCGAGCGGAGGTATAGTTTGATTTGCTGCCATTTCCGCGTGTTGGATATTCGAGGTGTTTGGTTCTCGTACCATCATATCATTTCAGACAGAGGATGATGCGCCTTCGGTGTAAACTCCAATCGTGATGTCGAAGAAGAACGCGATCTCCTTTTGTTGCCTTGGGGTTTTATACTACTCATTGCAGCCGGTTAATACCAATCTTTTGTTGAGGCGTTTTTCGTTTATACTAAACACAGACCATTAAACAACTGTTTGGGTTTTAATCCAAATGAAGTTTGGTCGTCTAATAAAAAGATAATGTAATTTATTTAGTCATTTGATAAAATGGTACGACAAATTCGGTAGTGGGCTATTTTGAACACGAATAACACGAATGAATCGAGTTGAATCGTTTAATGACACGAATGCGAGAAAATGATTCGTGGCATTGGTGTTCAAAGAATAACTATTCTGCCGAGGGTATCCCTGCGGGAGTGTCATTCGTGGTTAAGTTTTTCCAAAAGCAAAGTAGCCCACTACCACGAATTCTTGTTTCTTGTCGTTCCAAATAGTGATTTGTATAGTTCAATACCGTCCGTGATGCATGGACGGATTTTATTGTAGATGATATTATAGATTGTGTATATGGAACATTTCCGCTCTAATCTCGTTGCCTTTTGTTTCTTGCTTTTAGTTTCTTCTTCGCTGGTGTTTGGACAAGATAGCCTGCGAGGGCATTCGAATAGTTCGGTCTTCAGGGATTATCAGTCCGGCCGAACGCAATTGATTCAACCATCCGACCTTGAGTACCAGCTTTGGGAGGAATTGATGCTTGTGCGAAGTGCGAATGATGGCGATCCGGCAGCCCAGCAAGAATTAGGTTCACGATATTTCTTCGGCAAAGGCTTCCCAATCGACACCGTTCGCGCGGCATATTGGATTCACAAGGCGGCGGACCAGAATATGTCGATTGCTCAATACAATTTCGGAGTGTTCCTCAATAACGGCTGGGGAGTGGAATGGAACCCCTTCGAGGCTTATCGTCAGTTCAAAGCCGCGGCTGCACATGATCTTCCGGAAGCGGAGTTTGCCGTTGGAATATCATACACGGATAACCTGGTCGTGCCAATGGATTTAACGAAGGCATATCGATGGATCAAAGCTGCTGCGGAGGCGAAGTTCGAGCCCGCGCAAGAAGTGCTGCCAAAGTTGATCCGCCGAATGAATCCGATGCCGAACGATAGTGTTTCTAGTGCCGGATCTTCAACGACAGCCGCTGGAAATGATTCAACATTGTCCGCCGGATCGCAGGCGGAGGAACCTATCTTTCTCAATTTCGGACCGGACACGACATCACACGTTAGTGATCTCACGCTGCTTAACGAGGCATTTCGCGAAGGGAATGAAAAATTTAAGAATGCACTCGGAGTATCGGACATATTCAGCGCTTCTGCGGCAAAGCCTTCCGCGGCTGGTGGAAAGGGAGCGGAAAAAGATTCAACCGCAATAAGCATGATTGCGAGTGCAGCGGATGCAGGAAGTCCCGAAGCGTTTACAGTTCTTGGGCGGTGCTTCGAATTAGGAATCGGTTTTCCGGTGGACAGGATACTTGCTGCTGAGCAATATCTTCGTGCGGCACGGATGGATTCACGGCGTGCCCCGGTGCTTCTGTTAAGCCTCGTGCACGAGAAAGCATTCTTTGAAGAAGTCGAATCGCGCTGCAAGAAGGGCGATGATGACGCAGCATTCGTTTGGGCGGGATTGACCGAATTAGGTTTGGATCAACGAATTGATGACAAGCAGGCATTTCATCTTCTTGCGACGGCGGCAGACCACGACAACATTCCGTCACTCATCGAACTTGGACGCTGTTACTATACCGGGCAATGGACGACTCGTAATCCGGTACTTGGCAGACAGTGTTGGCTTCGTGCGGCGAATGAGGGAAGCCGCGACGCTGAGATTCGACTTGCCGCAGCTGCGGTTCTAAGCGACAGCGGCGAAGCGCAAGCGTCTCTTGCCGACACAATCAGTACCCTGACCGAAGCATCAAATGATGGCTCGATAGTCGGACAGCTTGCGCTCGGATATTGTTTCGAAAAAGGAATTGGAGTTAGCCAGAACACGCAGGAGGCAGTCAGGCTCTATCGCAATTGCGCGGAGCGGGGAAGTCAAAGCGCGTACGATGCTCTCAAACGAATGTACGATCAGTTGCGGCCGAGGGAGAAGGAGTTTGATGTTGAGCAAGATTCGACAAGGATAGAATAGCTCCTATGGTATAGTTCACAACCTCACGTTCTCTCTGCTCGTCATGTTTTAAACAGTGTAAGTCTTGTTTTGTGTCATCTCTGTGCCCTGAGTTTCTGACAGAGTCGTTCGGGAACAACGATGAGGATGTTCTTTCTTTTTCCTTGATGGAAAAGAAAGAACCAAATAAAAAATCAAGGCTGGAGAAAAAATGGCTAAACATTTCTACGCTCAGCTAAAACAAATAAAACACATCTTATTCCCACATGCTGCGAGTAGATCCATATTTGTTTCTTGACGCTTCGCTACGAACTGTTCTTAACGCCATTTTTTCTCAATGCCGTTCACATTACTCACTCACATGAGTGATTCTTTCTCAATCGCGGGGGGCGTCTGTCCTCGGCGGGGGAAGACTTACCTATCAAAAGATTAATCTGAAATTAATTTGTCTTTACGAAGGACAAATAAGGTTGAACTGTCATTGCGAGGGACGACGTCCCGTGGCAATCTCAGATTAGCGTGCACTCTGGAAGGATATCTTTGCCTCTTGGTGCAGCCATGATATATTTCTTATCGTTGAACCATGGCCGTGTTATACAATCCGGCAGCTAAGAAAATGATGTTTGCCAGCCAGGCTGTTAACAGCGGGTTAACGAGTCCATTATAGCCGACGACCTGGCTTATCTTTATGAACAAGAGATACACAAACGAGATGAGAATGCTGACCCCAAATTCAAGCGCAAGCCCGCTGCGTTTCTTTCTTGCAGAAAGTGGTACACCGAAGAGAACCACTATGATGGCGGCAAAAGGGAAGGATACTTTCGAGTAGTAGTCAACTTTGTAGCGTGCCACGTCGTTTCCGCTCTTCTCCTGAAGCTCGATGAAACGGTGCAGTTGGTCGTAATTCATATCGTTTGGGTTAAGCTCTTTCTGTTGGATGTCTGCCGGCTTGAAGGATATTCTTTGCAAAGGAAGGGATGCGTAAGTTTTGAAATTTTCCTTTGTGCCGTCGAACTTACGTTCGATCGCATTTCCGAGAATCCATACCCTTTGTGTCGTATCGTACTTCATCGTCTGAGCGTCATACCTGTGAACGAGATAAGTCAGATTCGTATCGGCGAATTCCTGGACGGATACTTTTGAGGCGATATTAGCCGCATCATCGAAATAACCGATCGAGACAATCCTATCGCGGCTGTCAAGCATGAAGATGTTGTACTTCCACCAGCTTTCTAAGTGCTGCTGGAGGTAAACTTTTTCGATTCTGAACTTCTCATGATTCGCCTTCGGCACGATCCACTCATTGAAGTAAATCATGGCGCCGCAGATTATCATTGACACTAACAGAAACGGCAGGAGAAGCCTGTAAATGTCAACGCCTGAGCTCTTTATGATTATTATCTCGTTGTTGTTCGACATTCTTCCTGCGGTGAACAGACATGCGAGAAGCACGGCTACAGGCGTGATCAGCTTCAGGATTTCCGGAGTGAAAACTAAATAATACTTTGCGACTAACCCAAGGCCAACTCCGTGATCGATGAAGTCGTCTAAATGTTCCATGACATCGACAAGAATAAATATTATCGCAAAGACAAGCAAAGCGAAGAAAATCACGCTCACGAATTGCTTTATGATATATGTGTCTATCTTTTTCATCGATCTTGCTTTGCAATTTCATTCAATGTTTCTTCGGAGACCCACCTCTTTGGCAGGAATCTTACAAAGAAATTCCAATCTATTACAACGGTTTCCTTTGAAACTCTATACGTAAGGACGAGCCCCAATCCGCCGAGCACGATATTGGCGAGCCACATAGCCAGGAAAGGGCTCAGCATCTCACGGTCGGATAATTTCTCTCCGGCGACGAGGAACGCCCAATATATTACAAAGAAGAGAAGGCTCAGGCCGGCAGAGACGCCGAAGTTGCCTCGCCGTGCCATCATACCGAGCGGCGCCCCTAAAAAGACGAACACGATCGCGGCAAATGGGATAGAGTATTTCTTTTGAATTTCGACTTCAGTGGAATAGATTTGCTCCTCCATATTATCGAGGCTCAACGAAAGACTTTTTATCATTGAGGCGCTTGAGTTAACAGCGGATTCGGCTTGAAGATAAACCTGAGACGAATCTTTCGGAATTGAAGTCACGAAACGGTTAGCGGGGGGAGATATGAATTTATTGATATCCGTCCGCATGTAGGAGTTCAATTGCAACCTCATTATATCGGCATCTCTCTGCAAGCCCGCGAGAACGACCCTCATTGAATCGGCGCTCAGCTCGCGGTTGCCGCGCCCGAATGCGCTTTGAGAAGATTCATCAAACGCAAATCCTTCGGCAGACAAAATAATCTGCTGGTGTTGAAAGCGAACTTTTTGATACACTCCGACTTGAGAATAGTCATACTGGTCAACCTCACCATCATACAGAAGCATTACGATTTTTTTCAGATCGGGAGAGAAGCCGACCTTTCCTTTCTCTGCGGTGATAGTTACGAATTTCTGGGGATTCGAGAAATCAAAAATGGTAACCCCATATAAATCGGTCGAGTTCGGAACCGTCTTCCGTACCAATATAGCATGGTTTTCGATTTCCTGAGAGAACTCGCCCGGGTCGATAGTGAAAGTCGGCTTCTTCCTGTTTATGTCTATCATGAGCGTCTTAGCCCGGTGATTTGCATCGGGGAGAACATGGTTGTCGAATAATTCTAAGAGATAGAACACAAAGATCGAGGCGATGAAGACCGGCAGCATCATCTTGATGAGCCCTACGCCGGAGCCTTTTATTGCCGTGACTTCGTTATTTGACGACAAGCCGCCGAATGCCATGAGGACAGCGACGAGAACGGACATCGGCACTGCGAGTACCACGATCCACGCAAGATTAAAAACGATCAGCTCAAAAATGACAAAGAGGGTCAAACCCTTTCCGACAATCTGATCCATCGACTGCATTAAAAATTGGAGAAGGAAAATGAAGGTAATGACGACCATGGAAAAAATGAACGGGCCTAGATGTCGCTTCAATATGTACAGGGCGAGTTTCATTAAAGAAATATAGCACACGTGAGTTGCTTGCGCCATCCCGATGTTTGCTTGCGTCATGGAAAGGGTAATCCTGTCATTGCGAGGAGACCCGCATCTGCGGGGCGACGTGGCAATCTCAGCGGCTGTGCCACGTACAACGGATTGCCACGTGATGCTAACGCATCACTCGCAATGACGAGAAGCCTTGGGGGTCGTCCTCTCACGTGCACCGTCATTGCGAGCAGTTCCACCGCAGACGGAGACGAAGTGCCGCTTTGCGGCATCCCGCATTCTGATTGAAATAGTTGAGCGGGACAATCCCAGCGGCTGTACCATGAACCAACGGATTGTCCCTTTGAGTGCCCAAGAAGAGCCCATGTCATTCCCGCAAGTCGTTAGCGGGAATCCACTTGTTGATTTGTTCTGGGTTTCCGATGAGAAAATTCGGGAACGACATGTTGAATATCCTTTCCTTAATGGAAGAGAAAAAAAATGAAATAACTCATCATTGCGAGGAGATCCGCCGCAAGCGGGGAGGAAGTAATCCCAAAGCCTGTACCACGAAATAACGGATTGTCAATCCCTGGCATTCCAAGAAGAGGCCATGTCATTCCCGCGAGTCGTTAGCGGGAATCCAGTTGTTGATTTGTTCTGGGTTCCCGATGAGAACATTCGGGAACGACAAGGTAATTGTTCTTTCTTTTTCCTTGTCCGAAGAACCGTGGAGGGAAAAGAGAAAGGAATAGGAGTAACACGTCATTGCGAGCAGTTCCATCACGAAGCAATTACAGCACCAATGCCACTATACACGAAACTACAAACGTTGATTCTATAATCCGTCTCACTTACTTTTAGTCGCTATGGAAGTTTATGGCGGCACAGCCGGATGGAGCTACGCGGACTGGCACGGCCCGTTCTATCCTGAAAGGAAAGAGAAGGGGTTTTCCGAATTAAAGTTCTATGCCGATTTCTTCGACTGCGTGGAGGTCAACAGCACCTACTACCGCCACTTCCCGCCGAGCACTGCGGAAAAATGGCTGACGGAGGTGAAGAAGAATCCTAAGTTCATTTTCTTGGTGAAGCTCTTTAAGGAGTTCACACACGGCAGCAGAGAGAGAGGTAAAGAGTTCATCGAAAACAGAAACACCGTCATGGAATTCCTCTCGCCTTTCATGGACCAGAAGAAGCTTGGAGGAGTGCTTGTCCAGTTCTCCGAGTATTACAGGGATTCCGTTCAATCACAGGAGTACATCGCTTTGATAAGGGATGCGTTCAACGATTACCCGCTCTTCTTCGAGCTTCGCCATACGTCATGGTACACGGCACGGGCTAAGGAGTTTTTGAAACAGAACGACATCAATGTCATCGCCATAGACCAGCCGCAGCTGAAGGGAATGATAGGCTTCGACAGCGAGCTTTTCGGAAAAGTTGCGTATGTGCGTTTACATGGGCGGAACTCGGAAATGTGGGACCTCGGTCGGAAGGCTCTGGCAGAAGGCATGGAAGCAGAAGGTGCCGACAGGAACGCGCGGTACAATTATTTATACAGCAGTCCGGAGCTTGATGAGCTTGAAGAGAAGCTCCGGAGAGCGAAAGAGCACTGTACCAACATGTACTTAGTCTTGAACAACCATCCGCTCGGCAAGGCTGTCGTGAACGCGTTAGAACTGATAAGGCGGATGCGTGACATGGAAAAGATCAGCGTCCCCGATACCACCCTGAAGTATTTTCCTGAGCTTGGGAAGATAGCGAATAAAGTTGACGTCAGTCCGCTGGGGGACTTGTTCGCGCAGTGACGGCGAGTTAGCAATCGTTGAATCTGAAGCCCATGTCGCTTACTTTTAACCAAATTGGAAAAAGAGAAGCGCGCGAGGAAATAGCTGATGAAATTTTACGTTGGCGTAACTGATAAAGGTTGGTACAAATTCCTTTCGGATCTTGCGCCCGAAGAAGCAAACTTTTGGAAGCCAAGCGTGATGACCCGTCTGACCAATCTCCAGCCTGGTGAACCATTTCTATTCAAACTCCACCATCCAGATAATTACATTGTGGGTGGCGGCTTCTTTGTGCAGTATTCGACATTGCCGCTCTCCATGGCGTGGGAAGTCTTCAAGGAAGGAAATGGGGCTCCTGACTTTGCGACCTTTGCTTCACGAATCGGCAAGTATATGGG
>JBAPNE010000060.1:0-2340 GCA_049278975.1 Candidatus Kryptoniota bacterium | reverse complement strand
GAACCGGCGGAAGGCACCTTCAAAGAAAAAGCCGAACGGGAAATTTTCGATGACATCAAAAATACGCTGAGCCGGCTTGAAATAAATTTCGATGTCTTTTACAACGAGAACTCGCTTTACGAAACCGGAAAAATAAAGGAAGTAATTGCAGCTCTTGAATCAAATGGGCTCGTTTATGACAAGGAAGGTGCAAAGTGGTTCAAGGCAACTGCAGCCGGCGGCGAGCAGGATAAGGTGATAGTAAAAAGCACGGGCGAGCCAACATACCGTCTCCCGGATATTGCGTACCATATTGAGAAATTTCGACGCGGATTCGAGCTTGTCGTGGATATTTTCGGCTCGGATCATATCGCGACGTACCCCGATGTGCTCATTGCATTGAAATCGCTCGGCTACGACACGGACAAGATCAAGGTTCTGATCCACCAATTTGTAACAATTTTTCAAAATGGCAAAGTTGTCAAGATGTCAACACGAAAGGCAAACTTCATAACTCTTGACGAGCTTATCGACTGGGTTGGAGCTGATGCCGTAAGATTTTTCTTTCTGATGAGAAACATCGGAACGCATTTGAATTTTGATGTGGATCTCGCGAAGAAGCAGAGCGAGGAGAACCCGGTTTTTTATTTACAGTATGCTCATGCAAGGATCGCCAGCATCATTCGCTTCGCTGAAAGCGAGGGAATTTTGACAGATGTAATTAACACCGGCAAAATGAATTTCGACATTGATCTGCTGAAGAAGAAAGAAGAAATTGACCTTTCGAAAATTCTGGGAGATTTTCCAGAAGTTGTCGAAGCTGCGGCGTTGACTTTTGAGCCTCATCGTATAATTAATTATCTTCAGGAAGTTGCTGAAGCATTCCATAGGTTTTATCACGCTTATCGCGTGGTGATTCCCGAAAAAGATTTAGCAAAGTCAAGATTGGCATTGTGTCTTGCGGTGAAAGTCGTCCTCGCAAACGGATTCAAAATTTTGGGGATAAGTGCACCGGAAAAAATGTAAGTTGTAGAGAGGCAACATATTATGTCTCTACTTTTTGATTTGCACACGTTCGCCCGCCATGTTAAATTATAACTGGAATTATTGATTGTTGTGCGTTTTCCTGTCACAAACTGATATAGTTGTGTGGGAGCAAGTCAAATATCCCGCATGGCGGCAGCGCTTAACGTGAGGAAAAAAGCTTTGTCTGGGTGCGCACAAAGATAACCGGGGCAGTAGCTCAGTTTGGGAGAGCGCCAGAATCGCACTCTGGAGGTCGGGGGTTCGACTCCCCTCTGCTCCACGATGAGATTAGTTAGTTGTTCATAGTTCTTGGCTCATGGTTATGAAGTATGAGCTGAGTGAGTTCTTTGAGGTCAAGTCCTGTGCAACGGAAGGTTGCCGAATCCCGCTAGGTCTGGAAGGAAGCAACGGTAAGCGTACCAACTGTGTGACACAGTAAGCTTGACCTCATATTTTTCATATTTTATTTTGAGCAGCCGGTTGAATTTTTAAATCGGTTGTTTTCCCGAAGGATTCCTTCGGAGGAGAAAATTTAATTTTTCGAATACAGTTGTTTTTAAAAGCCTCGGAAACCGCAAATCGGAGAAAGGATTGTTAGCGATTATCGGAGGTCTGGCATTGTCGGTTTATGGTACAGTTCCGTTTTTTAGGAAATTAATATACCTATCAAATGAATTCCGACTGCTATCGGAACAATTTTTAAAACTATTTTTCAAAACTATCGGAGTCGTTGTAGACTGTCTCCAGAGTTTTAGCAAGAGTGTAACAAGTTTATCGGGGAAAGTGGAATATATTGGTCCGCTTCTTTTAATCTTATCAGACGAAGCTGCGAGCTATCGGTCGTCAACTATCGGGATTGAAATGTTCGCGCAAAATAAAAAGTCGGATGATGGTACTGTCGCGTACCACGAATATAGGCACTCTAGGAAATTGTCAAGAAATCGGATCGCTGCTATGGATGATGTAAAGGATAGAAATCCGGTCGACAGTCAAAACCGATCTCCGCTCAAACACAACAGAGCAGGTCTTTATGAAAAAGGAGATTATAATCAATGAGGCTGCCGACCAAATTCGTATCGCAATTACGGAAGACGGCAGGCTCGCAGAAATTTTTGTTGAATCGCCGGGCAAAGAACGGATGGTCGGAGACATTTACCTCGGAAAAGTCGCGAGAGTTATGTCCGGCATCAGAGCAGCTTTCATCGACGTTGGACACAAACAGGATGCTTTCCTGCATTTTTCGGATGTTGATCCGAATATAGACGACTACTCTTCGCTGATCGGCGAGGAAGATTCGGAAATCGACGACGAAGACGACGACGATGAGGGTGATGC
>JBAPNE010000059.1:0-53945 GCA_049278975.1 Candidatus Kryptoniota bacterium | reverse complement strand
TCCTCTCACTTGCCGACCAAGTTTTTATCAACCTTGAAGACAAGGTTCGCATAAACCTTCAGGGAGATTGTGTTGTTCTTAGTGAACGCAACGGTACTTTGGTCGGGAGAAGTCAGCATCCCAAAAGTAAACTTCATATATGAATGACCAAGTGCCATCGCCTGATCGTGAGTAAGCGGAACCTCGTTTTTGCTGTACATAGGTGAGCTGACTGTACCATCGGCGTTGAATTGCGTTGCCGCCGGAATTACGATGCTGTCCTGCGGAAATGTCATTATCACCCTGTGGGTCGTAGTGTCGATCAATTGGGTTATGAAAGATAATCGTAACGGCAATCCATTGTTAATTTCAAAAGTAACTTCTCCGCTGTCAACGTTAGCGAGTTTCGTTGACGTACTCGAGTCTTTGATCACTGGAGAGTTCGACGTGTCAATAAACACTCCATTCGTGATACCCAAATCAAGCGGTATCGATAACGTCCCTGTACCAGCAACCCCGTCATTGTTGGTGATTGTTCCGTCAGCGTACGCGGCGTAAGGCGGACCCGGATTAACAATCGCATAACCACTTATTATGAATTCATCAGGGATAGTATTAGTCGCTGCTGAATAAGAATTAAGAGCTGTTGCAAAGTTCGATCCAAAATCAACGGAGTTATTCTGGGCCGGATATATCATCTGATCGACTGAATCGGCATAGATCGGGCCGTTGTTCACATTACTATTCGCCGGCGTTAACACGAGATGCGCCAATGTCGGAAATCCACCGCTCAAGTTGATATTTAATGTCAGCTTTGTCGATGGGCTGAACACTACTGTTCCATGAAACTTCGTCTTGAAATCTCCGAGATTTACTGTTTGTGTGTCGGTTGCAATACTGATCGGATCCTTCAGCTGAATCTGACCGGTAGCCGATGAAACCACGATATCCGACATGTTCAATGAAACCTCCACCACAGTTTCCGATTGAAAAATTCGAGGTGTGGGGTCGCCGGGAGAACTGTATGTGAAAGAGACTTCCGGATTGTTTGGTAAAGTAATTCCTGCAAGAGATTGGCTTAAACTATCTGATTGGTTAGGAGCTAATGAGTTACCGGGGATCGGGACGCTGAGTATAAAACGGTTATTGGAAGGATCTAGTACACTGATGTTCGATACAATTATGGTTGCCGGATAATCATTTTTTATCATGATATTCAATGTCCCGCTGCTTATTGTTGCGGATTGAAAATTTTCAAACGATGAGTCTCGAGTAAAATTCTGTGACGGGATTGGAGGAACAGCAGCTAATGACCCAGCTGCCGGCAATGCCGGGTTTGTCTCTCCATAATTTATCCCCGCCGATTCAATCTTAAGTTGCCCTGCAAACGATACCCCTGTCACTGGCTGTGTTCGAAAAAGCGAAAACACACTTATTGAGCCGACCGGATTTAAGAACGTCGTATCCCCGTTTGAAACTGTCGTTAAGTCTTTCCATAGAATCTCTTCAAGAGTGTACGATCGATTGAAAATCGGCGCTGCAAGCTGTGTGTCCCATGACGGCATCACGAACGAGCCAGCCTTCCAGTTCGAACATCTCGAAAATATCAGAAGAGAAACAACAACCGATAAACCGATTATTCCCTTCCTCATTAATATCTCCTTCCATTAAAATGTGAATTGCCAACCTCCTCCTGCACTTCCACTTCAACATAACCAAGCCTGATCAAAAAGAAATTGATCTTAGTCACAGCGATTAGAATTCAACAACAAGTAACAAGCACCGAAAAACACATAACTCTCCGCCGCCGATTTTAATTTACTCGATATTGTTATATCGGAAGAACGCCGTAAGACTTTACCCGCTACTTTTGCCCGCCAATTTTAAATTTACACGACTGACTATAGACAGTCATCCACTGCTTACCACATACTTACTTATTGCTGATCACCTACTATTCTCATGCTCCCGGCGGCTGAAATCCGAACGGTCCATTCGGCACGGGGCCCGCGAATACTTTTATCTCACCAAAGTTGTGCTCGTACTTCTCAACATTTTCCCGCAAGGCACTGAGAAGCATCTTAGCATGTTGCGGTGTCATTATAATTCTAGCAAACACTTTTGCTTTCGGCACGCCCGGCAAAAGACGAGTGAAGTCAATGATAAACTCTGCCGGCGAATGAGAAATGATTGCGAGGTTCGAGTAAATTCCTTCCGCTTCCTTATCGCCAAGCTCGATGTTAATTTGCTGTGGAACATTTTTTTCTTCTGGCATTTCTTCTCCTGAATTCTTAAATGACACTAAATTGTTAAAGTTGTTCTTTGGTTTTGGATCATCAACACTTTCTTTCTCACACAATCGCGCTCAATTCTATGGTGGCTCAAAACCGTTATAAAAACTTCCGCAAAAGAATAGCGTTTAGACATGATTGTTACAACAACTTACTTCACGGTAATTAGCTTTTGAACACAATTAAAAGAAAAACCGCCACACAGTTGAAACCCAACATGCATGGCGGCATATCACAACACTTGCAGGAATATTTTAATGAACCTGTCTCAGAGAATCTGATTTTTGAATCGCATCTTGTGCTTTTTGAGTGTTATTCATGAAAGCATAAACCTTTGCAAGTAACTCCCAAAGATTCGGATCATCATTTTTGTACGTCGAGTATTTCTCTAAATATGGAATCGACTGCTCAAACTTAGCGCTCACTGCTTTGTGCAACGAATCGGGATCACTGCTTTGAGAAGCTACACCCTGAATTTGAACACCCCAATTAACGTAGGTGGCCCCCAAGTTGTAAACGGCATTCCAATACTGAGGATCAATCTTAAGAGTTTTTGTGAACTGATCAATTGCTCCTTGAAAACTATTTCCCTTAAGAAGAATCACTCCATAATCGTACTGATAATCTTTGTTATCCGGATTTTTTTCGGCGGCAACTTTGAATGCGTCGGTAGCTTCCAGTGTCTTTTCGGCCGCAATGTATGTATTCGTTAAAAGAGTTATCAGCGTCTGATCCTCCGGATATATCTTCGACGCCGGAACAAGAATGCTAAGTGCACTGTCAAATTGCACCATCGCCAACTGATATTTCGAAGAATCGATTTGCGGGTTATAAACAAAATCGACTTTCTTTTCCGTTATCCTGTCACTTTCAAAAGTAAGAGTCAATCCGTAAGTCTTATATGTCCAAACATCCGACGAAGCGTTCTGGGTTACGGCTTTCTTTTTCACTTTTGCCTTGGTTGGCTGCAAGGAATTCTTTTGATCGGGCTGACCCAATGTCGCACTAACTTCTTCTTCGCTCACACCTTGCTCAATCGAATTTACATTCTTCAGCGTATCTAATTTCCCGCCGTTGTCATTTTGAAAATCGCTTTTCAGCTTCCGACCGTTCTCTAAATAAATCTCGGACAGAAACTTCGCGGCATCTTCGTCCTTCTGTTTTGTCCATAGGATGTTAAGCGGACCTATCGCGCTGTCGTTGTAATTCATGTTCAGGTAAGCGTAGGCCATGCCTTTGTAATTTATCAAACTGTCAGGCTCAAGAAGGATGGCGTTATTGAACGCGATTACTGCTTTCGCATAAGCATCACTCGAATCCTTACCTGATTGCAAATATTTGGCACCCTCGGTGTAGAATTGCACCCAATAATGCTCGGTAACTGCATCAATATCTTTTTTGTCAACATCGGAAATCTTTAATGCATGTTGAAAAGCATCCAACATTCCGGACCAATTTTGCTTTTGTGCCCTAACTCTTCCTAAAAGATACCATGCTTCCTCGTCCTGAGGGTTATTATTCAAATCTTTCTGAAGCTGGGCTTCTGCCTTATCCCACTCACTTTTGCTATAATACAACTTGGCGCTTGTCAGCTCCGCAGATGAACATTCGAACCCGACAAACGCAAATGAGACAGCAATAACGGCAACCATGATTGCCAGTATTCTGTAGTTTTTCATTTAATACTCCATTTAAAAGTTATGCTAAATTACAATGTGTAATATAAAATTCCATCGACGTATTTCCAATCCTGCGGTTCGGATATCGAGATGATGAAACAGAAATCCACAACTCAAAAATAACTTGACTCAAGTTTTGACTTTAGCGCTGCGGCTATGGCTTCTTACTTCCTAAAATTACTCAACGATAAATGGAGTTAGCATAAATATAATCTTCGACAGCCGGTGGGACCAGAAATTTAATAGACTTGCCGGACTTCACGCGTCTGCGAATATCAGAGGAGGATATATCCATGCTTGGAACATTCACTACCTCGACTCGTCGAAGTAATTCTTTGTCAACAGACGCAAGAGCAAAACCAGGCCGGTCCATCACCACGACGTTGCATTCGTTCAAGATTTTGTCGGGATTTTTCCACGAATAGAAATCAGTGAGGAGATCTATTCCCATTATGAAAAAGAAATCATCGCCAGGAAATTTCCCTTTCAATTCAACAATAGTATCGATCGAGTAAGACGGGCCGCTCCTCCGAAGCTCGATGTCACAAACTTCAAACTTCGAATTGTCTCTTATCGAGAGTTTAACCATTTGGAGACGAAGTTCTGCAGAAATTATTTTTTCATTCAACTTGTGAGGGGGAATCGCAGCCGGAACAAAAAGCACCCGATCTAACTTTAAATGATCGCATACATTCTCGGCGGCCACAAGATGCGCAACATGAGGCGGGTTAAACGTGCCGCCGAAAATGCCAACCTTTTCAGAAGGCATTTCAGACATTAAAGTGAGCCGTACTTCCCTTTCAAACCGTTCAAGAAGCCGGTTGTGCGATGAGCATGCTCAATCACCTGGCCATTTTCCACGAAGGCTTTGTAAAGTTTTCTCAGACCGGACATATCTCTAATGCAATGAATCCTATCTAATGTGAACATCATCGTTGAAAGCGGAGAGGAAATTTTCATCGCAACCTCAAACTGATCCTTCGCATTAAGTGCGTCGAAAATCTGCGTGTGCGGTTTTTTCAAACCGACAAGACATAGCTGGTCCACATAGTCAGGCGCAAGGACGACAACGTCATCGTCGAGACTCATCAACTCGTAAACTTGTTTTATTGCCTCCGACGACATGAGCGCCGCATCGAGATCTAAATAGACAAGTTTTTTTACGCCATCCGAAAAAATATTTTCAACCGCATTAGCAATTTTAATCGAAAGCTTGCCTCCGATTGCAGGCTTCAGTTTGTATTCAAATCCGGCATGCCGGAAAATGTGCTCGAAATCGGGACGAGCATCGGCCGGGTCGAAATACACGTAAGGCTGGAGATGCAACTGAAGCGCAGCACGTTCCACGATATCATAAAGAAGCGAAGCGTGAAACTCAGCAGCTTCCTCGTGAGTCAACGGTGGTACAAGATTAGCACCAACCTCCTTCGGAAGCGGCGTCCGCGAAATAACTAATAGTGATCTTTCTATCATGTCGTAAAAAGTTATCACCCATGCGAATAATATTCAAGAAAGCTGGAGAATCATTTTTTATAGCCGATTCCGAAAGTTGAATCTCACCCTGCTCTTGATTATGTTTTATCAAGTGAAAAGTTAATAGTGAGCAATGGGAAAAAGGTAATTAACTTTTCACTTTTAATTTTTCATTAGTCACTTAGAAAATGGCAAAGTTTAATTCCGACAGCGTCGTAGAAGAAGTTAGGCAAGCAACAGACATCGTGGATGTCATTTCGCAGTATGTTCGCCTGCAAAAACGCGGGAAGAATTATCTTGGGCTTTGTCCGTTTCACACGGAGAAAACCCCATCGTTTACCGTGAATCGCGAAAAAGGCTTGTACCACTGTTTCGGCTGCGGCGTCGGTGGAAACGTTTTTACGTTCTTGACACAGTACGAAAAAATCTCTTTCGGTGAAGCACTCAGACAGCTTGCTGCTCGCGCAAATATTTCGCTTCCATCTTACAACAATGAGAAGCAAAGTGAAGTCGATGAAGTTCTCGACATAAATGAAAAGGCAAACAAGTATTACCGGGATATGCTTCATTCCGACGAAGGTAACGATGCAATATCCTACTTGCGGGAAAAAAGACAGTTTACCGAGGAGACTATTGAAAAATTCATGCTTGGTTATGCACTCGACAGATGGGATGGACTCCTGAATTATCTCAGGAAAAAAGGAGTCGACGAAAAGGTTATGGAAAAGTCCGGATTGATTCTCAAGCGACAAGATGGAACGGGATATTACGATAGGTTCCGAGCGCGCGTTATGTTCCCCGTCCAATCGCCGAGTGGAAGAATAATTGCATTCGGCGGTCGAACACTGAAACAAGATGAGAAAGCAAAATATATTAATTCACCGGAGACTGCGGCATACATAAAAGGAAAAACTCTCTTCGGAATTTATCATGCGAAAGATGCGATTATCGAGAAAGACTCGGCGGTACTTGTCGAAGGATACGCTGACCTTATCGCACTTCATCAAGCAGGAATAAAAAATGTCGTTGCGTCGAGCGGGACGGCGCTGACAGTCGAGCAAATCCAATATATCTCGCGTTACACACAAAATGTCTATTTGGTTTACGATGCGGACACGGCAGGACAAGACGCGACGCTGCGCGGAGCCGACATTCTTCTCGAACAAGGAATGAACGTTTTTATCGTAGAGCTCCCCGCAGGCGAAGATCCCGATACATTCGTCCTGTCTCAAGGCAGTGAAGAGTTTATGCGACTGCTCCATGATGCGATGAACATGGTCGAGTTCAAAGCTTCCCTTCTCCAGAGACGGAGCGACGCACCGCGCAACCAGATCACCATCATTCAATCTATAGTCGAGTCGTTGTCAAAAATTAGCGATGCCATCAAAGTGAATCTATATGTGAAGGACCTTGCCGATAAATTTGGGCTGCAAGAAGAAGCAATTTATCAAGAGTTGAAAAAGAAGAAGCATGCGGCCGGCTCTCGTCAATCAAATATCAACTCCCAACCACCCGCTATTTATTACGAGCTATCGACGACAGATCGTAACCTAGTCAGCATTTTGGTTAATGTGGACCAATCGCTTTTGGAGGTTATCGCAAATCAAATTGACAGGCTCGATATTCAGAATCCGATTAGCAAAGAGATCATTCAAAAAATTTTACAAACAAGACTCTCCGGTAATGAATTGTCGGCAATCATCGATGACTTATCAAATGAAAATGTTAGAAAGATTTTTGCGGAATTATCGTTCGCAACTCCGCAAAGGAGCAAAGGATGGGAAGATATCCGGCCCGGAAGCGAAACGCCGGATTATCTCAAGTGGATTTCACAGCTTTTGATTTCATTTGAAGTCGAACAGATCGAACAAAAGATGAAGATCTTAAACGTGAGGACATTAGATGCGGAAAGAAAAGGAATCTCTACCGATGATCTCGACTTGCAATACCGAGAATGTGTGAACAGAAAAAACTTTCTCTCCGAAACAAGAGATAAAAACCTGTTCGAACAATATTTTCAGGCTTTGAAAAATTCACAGGAAGCGCGATAGCTGCGGCTCATGGCTCAAAGCTAACAACTAAGAGATAGGAAATGATCGAGATACTTGAAGATAAATGCGACTTATGCGGCTGCTGTGTTGGTGTTTGCCCGGAGAACTGCATCGATTTGACCGAGAACCGGATTTCGATCATCCACGAAATCTGCACAAACTGCCGAAAATGCGAGTGGGCTTGCCCCTTTGAAGTGTTCGAGTTCAAACGCGATAAGATGGAACACCTCGCTGGAAAGTCTGAGATCCCGCGTACAGGAGTTGTTGCATGAAAGATTCTTACGATGTCATCGTGGTCGGCGCAGGCCCCGCCGGCGCCACCGCAGCGCGATTTGCTGCAAACGGAGGAGCAAAAGTTCTGGTGCTGGAAAAGGACCGGGAAGTCGGCGTGCCGGTTCGTTGCGGCGAGGCTGTCGATCATGAAGGACTTGTGCAGTTTCTCCAGCCTAACAAAAAATTTGTTGCGGCAGAAATTAGGAATTTTAAATTGGTTGCGCCGAACGGAAAAGTCGTCAAACCGAATATCGAAGGCGTCGGCTATGTCTTAGATAGAAAAGTTTTCGATTATGAATTAGCACGGATTGCCGCAGACGAAGGTGCGGAAGTAGTTACAAAAGCCTATGTCGATGGAGTCACTAGAGATGATGGCACAGTGACCGGCATTTCTGTTCAATATCACGGCGAACGGCTTACAATCAAAAGCAAAATTGTAATCGGTGCGGACGGCGTCGAATCGAGAGTCGGAAGATGGGCGGGAATAGACACGACCGTCTCGATGCACGACATGGAATCAGCGGCACAGGTCACAGCAGCAAATATCGACGTCGAAGATGACACATGCTATTTCTATTTCGGACAGAAATACGCACCTGGAGGATATTTATGGATCTTTCCGAAAGGAAACAAGACGGCAAACATCGGACTTGGCGTCGCGGCGGACGAGAGCAAGAAAAAGCACGCACTAAGATTTCTTGATGAGTTCATGCAAGAAACTTTTCCTGAGGCTTCTATCCTCACAAAACTTGCAGGCGGGGTTCCTTGCGCGGAATCACTCGAGAAAATGACACTGCCCGGACTGATGCTGGTCGGAGATGCGGCGCACCAGGTTAATCCTGTTTCCGGCGGTGGAATAATTAGCGGAATGATAGGTGGGAAAATTGCCGGGATGGTCGCCGCAGAAATTGTCAGGCAAAATGAGATGAGCTTGATGGCACACTACGAGAAGGAGTGGAAGGACTCACTTGGCAGCCGTCATGATCGATATTATAAAATCAAAAAAGTGATCTACAAATTCAAAGACAACGACCTCAATTCGATAGCCGATGAGATCACCAAGCTGCCGGAAACCCAGCAAACTCTCGGCAACCTTTTTAAGCAGGCAGTTATAAAACATCCGACGCTAATTATTGACGTGATGAAACTTTTCTTTGCATGAGAATCAATATCGTCGTCAAGGCCGGTGAACGTCTCAGGCAAAAAATAAAGTACGGTTTCAATCTCCTGTTTCAACCCCTTCGGGCGGAAATTATTTTTTCCGATGAATTTCTGGAAAATGCGATTAACATCGCTTACGGGGACGGTCCATTGTTTGGTAAGGGAAAAGCCCTTTGCTTGAATCCATCAAGTGAGTTTGAAGATTGCATTACAGATTCAAGACTTCCCGATATTTCACATCTTAGCTGGTTTGATTTTGCCGGCAAAAAACTACCGAAGTTATTTCCGATTTCCGGCGCCGTTTTCGATTTTGATATCGCCGCGGCGACATTCATGCTCGCATCTGAATTCCAGGATTTAGTCAGCCTTGAAAGAGACGAGTTCGACAGACTCCGCGCCATGGATTCATTGCAGGACAAGCTCGGCGTCTTAGATTTCCCGGTCGTCAATTATTACTCCATGTTGCTGAAAAAGAAACTAGAGGATTTCTTCAACGTCAAGATCGGACTGAAACAATATGATGGTGCCGATCATGGATTGGCCCTGACCCACGATGTCGATTATACCAGCTCGCTCAATCTGAAGATGATAAGGAGGAATGTCTTCGGCCATGCAATTCTCAACAACGGCGACCTTACCCCGAATGAACGTGCCATGAAACTTCTCTATCCGTTTCTCGCAATTGCGGGATATAATCCTCCAAAATACGGATTAAAATTCTTGAGAAGCATAGAAACTCAGAGCGAACTCAAGTCAACATTTTTTATAAAAACCGGCTCAACCGCAAAGCAGGACATGAATTACAATTATCGCTCACGATCGATGAAAAATTTTGTCGATTCTTTGATTGGCCTCGGGTTCGAGATTGGCATCCATCCGAGTATGAATACCTATCTTGATGACAAACAATTCATTACTGAAAAGACAAGACTTGAAAAAGTTATTGGAAGAGAAATCAATTCCGTTCGCCAGCATTATCTGAAATTCACTGCCGGTAAAACCGTTGGCGTTTGGGAAAATGCCGCCATGAAATACGATAGCACTCTCGGCTTTTCACGTAAAGCAGGTTTCCGAAACAGTGTCGCCTTTCCCTTCCCTTTATATAATTTCAAACAAGACAGAATTTCAACCGTGACGGAATTACCACTTCTCATCATGGACGACACGTTCGCAAATAATCGAAACCTGACCACGGACCAAACCATTGACAAGATGAAGACCCTGATTGATGAAACGAAACCTGCGCACGGAGCGGCATCGGTTCTTTTCCACAATTCCCTCGCCGATCCTATTGATTTCCCGGGCTACAAGAAAATTTATGAGCGGCTATTGACTGATGCGATAGATAGCGGCTTCAAGATGGATACTCTTTCCGGAATTATAGAAAATTTCCGGTGATTGCTTCGACAAGCTCACCATGAATCCGTACATAATTCTAGTCATCCAGCTTCTCCTTTCCGGCTGTAATTACATCATTGCAAACGATGCAACTCAAACGATCCCGCCCGCGAACCTTACATTCTTAAGGACGTTGATCTCCGGCGTCGTCTATGTTCTCTACATGTTTTATGCGGAGTTGCCCTTCAGGTACAAGGGACGCGACCTGAAACTTCTTCTATTTTTAAGTCTTGTTTCCGTTTCGCTAAATCAATTCGGCTTTCTTTACGGAATAAAATTTACAACGGCGACTGAAGCTGCCCTCCTTTATGCGCTCACACCGATTTTTGTAATGCTCCTATCGAGAACTTACTTGAATGAAAAAATCACGATGGGAAAGACAATGGGAACGATCATGGCGTTCGCCGGTGTGGCAGTAATAGTCTTGTCGAAAGGGTCCATCGGGGGAAATGGATTTCAAATTGGAATGTCGCACATAAAAGGAGACGCATTCATTTTCATGGCGGTAATGGCGTGGGCTGTTTACACAACACTCGGAAGGAAATTGGTTATAAGACATGGAGCGATCAACAGTACGGTATTTACTGCCCTGATTGGAACGGTTATGTTCGCGCCCATCGGAATATGGTCATCCATCGGATATAAATACACTTCATTATCGAGCGGGCAATGGATGGAAGTTCTCTACTTAGCACTCGGCACATCAATAGCGGGTTACGTGCTGTGGTACTATGCCTTGAGCAAGATCGAGGCAAGCAAAGTAGCGGTGTTTACTAATGGCCAGCCGGTAATTACAGCGATCCTCGCTTACATTTTTTTGAAACAAGGCATTACATTAACATTTGCGTTTGGTGCACTCGTTACAATAGGCGGAGTGATTATTACCCAGATTAATTCGCGAGTAAGACACCCCGGTTAGAATTTATTTCGATATGCAATGTACCATTCTTCACAGTTAAAATTTTCGAGCTTATCACGTCTCTGAACGCCTTCACTTCTTTATCCAAAGGTACATCCACAACTTGTCTCGCACCTGACAAATTGAATCCGACAATCGCAATTTGATTCCCTGATTCCCTTTCGAACACAAATACTTTTTTCAAATTGTCAGCGATGAGAGTTTTGTAACTGCCGATAGTCAGCGCCGAATTTGATTCGCGCTCATATACCAGCTTCCTATAGTAATCGAACAGACTTTTATTGAAAATGTTTTTGTCATCCGACCTACTAATTTCAGATACTGGACTGCTTTTCTCGTCTTCATATTTCAAATCCGGCCACAACATCGGTTTCCTTTCATCAGGGTCGGTTGCGCCCCACATCCCTGCTTCATCTCCGTAATAAATCATCGGTGCACCCACATACGTCATCTGGAAAAGGACGATCAACTCTTGGTGTTGAATCGCGGCTGCGTCTGGTTTAGAAATATTGTATTGTGGATTATTCCTTGGGCTGTCACCGGAGTTGTAATCGCGATCGGGATTTGCGATCATAGACTCAAGTCGGTCGGTATCGTGGCTGTCTAAGAGATTTTGCATTGCGTAGTTGACACTGTCGGGATACGAATCACGAACCGCCTTTAGAGTCGAGTCAAATTGTACTGGAGTAATCGCCAGCTTTTTGTTAATGAAAAATTTCACGACAGTCTTTGCAAATTGATAATTCATCACCGCATCGAACTCATCGCCTTGCAGCCATGGTGTCGCGGTGTCCCATATTTCACCGACCAAATATGCCTCAGGATTAATGCTCTTCACAAGCTTCCGCCAGTTTCTCCAAAAGGGATGTGGTACCTCGTTTGGGACATCTAAACGCCATCCGTTGACACCATCTTTAGGATTTCCATTTGGTGCCATCCACCGCTTCGTTATTTCCATGATGTGTTCGTAGGGACCATGCACAAGGCCTGTGATGGAATCTTTCCTGAAAACCGGCAATGACTTAATTCCCCACCAGCCATTGTAATCAAACTTAGTCCCCTTTACAGAATCATCCCAGTTCTTAATTACAAACCAATCTTTATACTTCGACTTCTGCTGATACTTCACGACATCTTTGAACGCCCAGAAGTCTGTGCCCACATGGTTGAACACGCCGTCGATGATCACCCGTATTCCCAGCTCGTGGGCTTTCTTCACAAGTTTTAAAAACTCTTTATCCGCGGAAGTCCACTTCCATGTTGAAGGATCAGCAGGGTTTTCTTCAGACATAATTTTCAAATCGCCCGCGGGATCCGGCCCAAAGTTATGATCTACATGAATGTAAGTCGCCGTGTTGTACTTGTGTAGCGACGGCGATTCAAATATAGGATTGAGATAGATCGAGTTGATCCCAAGATTCCTTAGATACGGCAATTCGTCGATGACTCCTTCTAAATCCCCGCCGTATCTCCTGTCGAAAACAACGTCGTAGAATTTATTTGAAAATGTTTCTTCCCAGGGCTGCAACTTGTACCAATCGCCCGTCCATGGAGATATGTGCCAATCACGGCCGGTAACTTGTGCGTCGCTCGCAGTGGGATCATTTGTGGAATCTCCATTGCGGAACCGCTCGGGAAAGATCTGATACCAAACGGCTTTCTTCGCCCAATCGGGAACATGAACTTGAGCTTGACATATAGTGGTACAAATCGCGATTGTGACAGCAACAAATTTAAAATTTTTCACGGCAACCCTTTTTGCTAAACACGAGAAGTTTCATTCTAATTCTCTATTGAGGTAATTATTATACATAAATTGATCACAGTTCGCAAATCCACCAAACGTTTTTGTAACCGTGTCTCAAGTTGAGAAAGCGATAGTTCCAGCGCGGGATCATAAACAACAAAAAAGGTGCACAATTCCCGATGAATCGTGCACCTTTTAGATGCTTACTTGTGATTATCTACTAATTATCTACTTCACAAGCATAAGTTTCTTCACCATTTTGAAACTTTCTCCAGTAGAGAGAGAAGAACCTTTCATCACAGAGAAGTAAACTCCCGAACTATAGTTGGTTGCATTCCATACTATATCGTGATAACCCGCGGTTATAGTTCCACTAACCAGCGTGGCTACTTTTTGACCGAGGATATTGTATATGACGATGTCCACTTTACTGTCCATCGGTACAGCAAATTGAATTGTTGTCGATGGATTGAATGGGTTCGGATAATTCTGTGACAGTTCGTAGTGTGTGGCAACTGCCGATCCCATACTTGAAATTTGTACTTGCCCGCTCTCTGTCAGACTTGCGATCTTGCGCATTTTCGTATCGACTACAGACTGCGTCTGGATCGCAATAGAGCTAGAAGTTCCAAGCTGGACATTCTTGCTCACAACAAACTCAAACAGAAGTGCTGTTCCATTATTTACAATCGGAGTAATAACGGTAGAAAAGTCTGTTGAGGCTACTCTCAAATTACCCTTGGCATCGCTTTTAGCAGCGGTGAACCAATTTTTATTTTGCGGCATGGTTTGACCCATTTTGAATTGACCAGTATAGTTCAAAATCTTCGGGTCCACTTGCATGCTCGCGTTGAAACCACCTATGACGGTATCACCAGGATTAATATTTAAAGGAATCCACACTGTGTCTCCAGGACGAACATTAATATTAGCATTTGTGCTAAATAATATAGGACTGGAAGAATTTGTTCTCTCCATTGGATTCTTCATTGTCTTCGCTGTATTAACATCCTGTGTACTGCCATAACTGAAAGTGACATTTCCACGTAATACACCAAAGAAATCTTGATGTGTCCGTTGGCTTGTCAGTGTATAAGAATCAGAGTGTTGTTGTCCTGTGTACCATGCTGTCATTGAATCACTTGCATGTTCAAAGCCCACGAGGGATGTTGAATCGATAAATATCCAATTAGATAGACCAATCCCTTTTAGATATGTCGAATCAACCGAGATTTCCATGATTGCCTGGGCATCAGTTGCATTGACAACTCCATCTCCATTGACATCCGCTGCAATTTTTGCTCGAGCGCTAAGAGTGTCATAGAAATCCAAGAAAGCAAGCCTTGCGTCAGCGACAGTAATAGAATTCCAGCCAGCCGTCGTATAGATGCTTGCGGAAGGACAGAAAGTGATGCTATCGTTCGGCTCTCTATTCGTCAAATCGAATTGTCCACTAGCAACGTCGAACGATGTGTTATTCAGCGTATCGGCAAAATCGCGATAGACTATCAAATTATCTCCGGATATATTATAACTAGCTGCTATAGTATCCTCATGCAAGTAATGAAGGCTTCCTGAGATACTTGAATAGATTTTAAGAGTGCCATTCGTTGAACCGGAAACATCCAATGAGTATGCACCATTGCCGGAAGCAGCAAGAACCGAATTTTTTAATACGAGCGAACTTGTACTCCCAATAATAGACTGTTTATTCTTTATTGTAAAGAACAGTTCAGCAATCGCAGAATCTTTGATTCCCTTACCTTGATACATAAAACCAGCTAACCTCACATAATTTGCGGTCGTAGTTTTATAATTGCTCGAATCCATCGTTGTTATCCAGTTGTTACCCAGCAACAGAGGAGCATAATTCAAGGAATCGAAATGGGCATATGTAGTGTCAAATGTCATGTCGACATCAAATGATTTAATTGAGTCACCCGACATATAATCTTTGGCTCTAATCGAGACAACTACGGCTGCGCCAGGATTACCAATAACGGTGGGAATGGAGAATACCGCACCGCCGTTTCCTAAAGTAAAGAAACCTGATTGTGCTGTGTCAGCTCCGGCAGTCGTGCGAATCCTTACCGCAGTATTGCTCGAAGAAGTTTTTCCACCAAGGAAATCATATAACACGCTGTCTTTGGTTGCTGTTGACACTGGACTTAGAGTGTCTGGCCCAACCCACGTTTTTCCTGAGTCCAAGGAACAATCAACGTAGGTAACGGCAGAACCTGTTAAGTTAGTCCAAACGACATAACTCTTGCCAATTGACAAACTAGCACCAGATGCCGGAGTGGTAACAGTAGCGTAACGCTTTTCGACTTTGAAAAATGACGATACTATCGTATCGGTCGAGCCGTAAACTTTTACAGCAGCATAATTAGATACGTTCTTTGCACCATAAAAGTTAAACGACACGCTATCATTTGTCGTGTCCGCTGTACTGAGCGAAATTGCTCCGGACCATGTTTTTCCTGAATCCAAAGAAAAAGCAGCGTTAGTAAGTATATCACCAACTTGATTGACCCACTTAATTTCATGTTGGCCTATTGTTAAGCTGTCACCTGTCTTCGGAGAAGTAATAGCCGCATAAGGTGCAACGAGTTTAAAGACACCAGACTGGGCTACATCGCCTTTGGATGTTGATAGTTCCACCACGCAAGTATTTCGGGGTGGACCACTAGGCATAGTATACGAAACGCTGTCAATTGAACTGGTATCCGTCACAATAGTTGCACTATTGCCAAACGTCGTTCCACCATCACTAGAAAAGCTAATAGAAGACGGACTCGCACCAAACGATTCCCAAACTATCTTTTTACTTGTGGATGTTAAAGAATCGCCCGCTGCCGGTTTTGATATAATCATCGGCCTGTCATTAGCCCACGTATCAAAATAATTAAGTCTTGAATTCCGCACAGCAAAACCGAATGTATATGTTGCATTTGATCCTGTTGTATTGTTAAAAGACAATACTTGTTTCAACATACCTGTCTTTTGAGTGTCCGTAACTGCAACAAGTGAGGATGACTTGATCCCAAAATATTCATTGTACCTATTGTCATACATCGCTGATAAAGTAATACTATCAGCACCAAACCACGCTGCACTTGATGGATAAGTTAACGGTGTCTTAACAGGCGAATTTTTTACCAACAGGACATTGTCAATACCAGAGCCGCTAACATCGCCACCGGGTTTCCATGCTGTTGCTATGTTTACAGCTTTTCCAGTTTCAAGTGTTAGGGCTATATTTGCCGTAATACCATTCGTCCCACGGGAAACTGTCATAACCTTTGAACCGGTCATTCCATATTTTGTGGCATTTTGATATGTGAAAATATTCGTGTCGGTATTCGCGGAAGTGTACCATGATATTACCGTATCTTTTTGAGCACCATTGCCTCCTATTCCATATAGATTCGTCGCATTGTAGGCAGTGTCCAATATCTCTTGACCCGATCCTTGCACGTACTTAACGCCTGTAATAGCACCCAAGGTATCGTGATTAAATTGAATCCATGCATTCGCATTAGACATCGTGTATACCGGCGCACCGATTTTAAAATAGGAATATGGATATGCCCATGTTCCTCCCTTTACTCTGACTTTCCAGAAATAAATTGTATTCTTCAACAAAAGTGTGTCAGCCAAAGTATAGGTTGTGTCTGTTGCCGCTGCTCCCACGGATACATATCTATCTGATTTGTTCACACTTGCCGCAGCAGGAACCGATGCTCTGTTTGCAAGAGTTGTATCTGCGGTAGACGTTGTAATATAGATTTCGTATCCCGAAGTAGCACTTAACACTTGACTCCATTTAAATGTTGGATGTCTTGTGGTTAAAAAAGTTGTGGTTGTTTTTGTAGGCACTTGTAGCACCGGTTGTGCATATGCTAATGCACCCCAAAACAACAAAAGGAAGAAAACACTAAACCTAAATTTACACATAACTACCTCCATGTGTTTATGATTAATGATTAGGGCATCCTTGCCCCTTTATGAGGCGCTATTCAGCTTCTCAAATAGAATTATCGGTAATTCTTGCACGAACTTTAGTAAATGCTAACCTCAAATAAAGTTATCGGCAGTTATTGCAAAACTTTTTCCAATTATGGCGAATTTGAGGTTCCCAAGCGAGAAACTTGATGTGAAGAGAGAGGAATGTTCTTAGGAGTTTACTTTAACACGAAGTAGAGACCCACCGACTGCGGCAGTGGCGAGGGAGCAATGACTTTGCCGATAGCAGTTTACCTGAGCTGTCGTCGCGAACGAAGGAAAGTAATCTCAGCCTCTACTTATCCATTAGCTCCTATGAAAGACGAGATTGCTTCGTCGAATTGCTCGTTGCAATGACAACTTCTTAGGAAAAGTTCAGTGCCGGAGGTGAACTCCGGCACAAACCAGAAATCTATTCTTTTTCGCTTACGGTTTCGTCGACAAGCGACTGCTTTTCTAATTCTACTTTTACATTTGCTCTAGTATTCGGTTTAGAAATTCTCCGCTTTCTCTCCCTGATGACAACAGGTGATTTTCTTAAGAAGCGAGAATCAATATCGTCGTGAACAGGTTCCTGTTCATCTTTTGCCTCGGCATACTCGAAAACTTCGTACTTATAATTGCGGACGACCATTTTCTCGTCATCATGGTACAGCACATACTGTGGGAGAATCGGAATTTTGCCGCCGCCGCCGGGAGCGTCGATTACAAAATATGGGACCGCGAGTCCCGAAGTGTGGCCGCGCAGCTTGTCCATGATTTCTAGTCCGACGCGAATCGGAGTCCTGAAATGATTCGTGCTCTTTACCATATCTGCCTGATAAATGTAATATGGTTTCACTCGCATCATGAGCAGCTTGCGATTAAGTTCCTTGACGACTTCCGGATCGTCATTGACGCCTTTCATCAACACCATCTGATTGCCGAGCGGGAAACCGGCGTTCGCAAGAAGATCACACGCTTGTTTTGCTTCAGGAGTGCATTCCCACGGATGATTAAAATGGACGTTGACATAAATGGGATGATACTTCTTCATCATTTCAACAAGCTGCGGCGTAATCCTTTGCGGCAGCACGCACGGCATCTTTGTATGCACGCGAATTATTTCGACGTGCGGAATTTCTCGGAGACCTTTAAGCACCTTCTCCAGCATGACATCGGTCAGCATAAGCGGATCGCCGCCGGAAACGATAACGTCTCTGACTTCAGTATGCGCTTTGATATAATCCAAGCCATCCTGGATGTACTTCATGCTGATCTTCGTCGAGTCACTGACTTTTCTTTTTCTTGTGCAGAACCTGCAGTACATCGAGCACTGGCTCGTAACAAGAAATAAAACTCTATCGGGATAACGGTGCGTAATACTTGGAACCGGGCTATCGTTGTCCTCATTCAGCGGATCCAAGGGCAAACCATCTTCTTCAAGTTCTTTCCCATCGGGAATACTTTGAAGCCAGATCGGGTCACCCGGGTAACGAATGAGATTTAAATAGTACGGATTGATTCTGATGTGGAAAAGGCTGTTAAGCCTTTCGGCAGTCTCTTTATCAAAGTTGAATTTTTTGACAAGGTCATCAGCGCTATCGATACTCTGCCTCAGCATCTGCTGCCACAGTTCCATAAATTAGTCCTCCGATATTTGTTTAACATATATTACGAGATCATCTCCCGGCCGATAATAATCACTTATCCTCGCACCTTCGTGATAATCTCGTTTGAAATAAAAACTCCGTGTTAGAGAATATTTCTCCTGCGAACTCGTATAAACCGTTATCAACCTTCCCTTGTGCTTCGATATATCGTCTTCGGCAAAATTTAATAATTCAGTTCCGATCCCCTTCCCCTGCAGAGCCGGATCAACAGCGATCCAATAAATGTCGTAGGTCCCGACTGTCAAAGGCGTAGGTCCGTAACATATATAGCCTGCAATTTTATCATTCGCTGCCGTGTAAGTCCAGTATCCGCTCTCAAAAGATTGAGTGAAGTACGTGTTCAATAGTTCATCAGCAATTTCTATTTCTTCTGCCGTGAAATTATCTGTCCTCTTCAGGATGTCCAGGATAGAGCCGTGATCTTCCCGGATAGTGGGTCGGATCCTAACCAAGCCTTCTCTTAAAAGCTGATTGGACAATATTATTTATGAGCTGGCTGTAAGACCAGCCGAATGCCGCGGCGCTTCTAGAAAAGCCCGAACCGGTTGGCGATAGGTCAGGATTTGGATTCACTTCCAATATGAATACCTTTCCTGTTTTATCGACTCTCATATCAACTCTGGCGTAGTCTCTGCATCTCATCGCCTGATAGGCTTTGATTGCAGTATTCTGAATTTTCTGTTCGAGCCGACGACTTATTTTTGCAGGACAAATCGGCACCGTTGATTTGTATTCCACACTATCGGGCATCCACTTTGCTTCATACGAAACAATGTGATGAAAACCTGAAGGCATGGTACTAAAATCTATTTCGGAAACGGGAAGCGCGACGACCTCATCATTTCCGACGATCGCAACATTAAACTCCCTTCCATCTACAAATTGCTCGACAAGGATCGGCTGTTTGAATTTCTTCAGCATGTCGGCAAGCAAGACCTGTAAGTGGTCACGATCATATACAACAGAAACATTTGAAATACCGATGCTCGCATCTTCATGTATCGGTTTTGCAATCGCAGGAAATCCTATTTTTTTTCTCGACACTTCATCGGGCGAATTAAAAACCCGATAGGATGGTACATTTATTTTATGGAAAGTTAAAATCTCTTTTGTTCTCACCTTATTCAAGCAGCTTCCAAGTGTGAGAGGGCTGCTTCCGGTATATTGCAATCGAAGCAGCTCATACAAACCTGCAACGTTCATTTCCTGGAAAGAATCACCTTCGATAGATTCGCAGAAGTTAAAGATCATGTCGGGTTTTTCTTCGCGAAGCTTATGGATAAGCTGTTTCATATCCGAGCTTGTGATGATTGTCGAAACATTATAACCGGCTTCGGATAATACCGACACCACTGTATCGACTTGCTCGATGACACTCGTTGTGGAAGTATCAATCAATGAAGCTGTTGCCTCGGAAGATAGTTTTCCATTAAAAGCTAATTCAAGTTCCGATCTGATGTCTAACGCCGCCTCGTCATAGACAACACAAAGCTTTTTTCCCGTCTCTTGGATTCCGCTACGTGGTAATTTTCTTGACATAAGCCGCCTTTATAAGTTAAACATGCACAATAAGTTACGAGCTATGACTTACCTATTCTCTTGATTGCCGCATCTAGGACCGCATTCATCATTTGACCATAGTCCAGGCCCGCGGCTCTCGAAGCCATCGGGAAACATGAATGCTCTTCCGGATCTGGTAAAATTCCTGGCAGCGGATTGATTTCGATTATATTAGGCTCGCCTTCAGCATCAAGGCGCACATCAATCCTGCTCCAGTCGCGGCAATTTAGAACTTCAAATGCCTTCCTGCACACATTCTCAATTTTTGTGTTCAGAGAATCGCTGATTGGTGCCGGACATTTGAAAACTTCAATAGGGGAATCTTTTGTATCCCAAAGCCATTTGGCCTCATAAGAATAAACAGGCAGTGCCTCTGATGGCAGTGAATCGAAAGTTATTTCAACGGGTGGCAGGACTTTCAATTCATTCCCATTACCAAGCAGTGCTACGGTGAATTCCCTCCCGGGCAAGTATTCTTCTACAAGTGCGGGCTGCTCGTAATCATTTAGTATTCGTTCAACTTCTTTTTGGAGCGCTGCTTGGTTCACGACATAGGAAGAGTTATAGATTCCCTTGCTCGAACCTTCGTGGAGCGGCTTAACAAAAAGTGGGTAACGCAATGATGCTTTCGATGCTTCTTCAAATGAATCTGCAACGACAAATTTCGAAGTAGGTATCCTGTGATAACTCAAAATTTCTTTTGTCCTTGACTTATCCAGGCAGGTTGCCAGAGTAAGCGGGTCGGAACCGGTATAAGGTATTCCTAGGAATTCAAGCATGGCGGGGATTTGCGCTTCCCGGCTGACGCCATTCATCCCTTCGGCGATGTTGAAGGCGATGTCAAACTCTCCGCCGCGAAGCCTGTCGTAGGCGTTCTCGTCAGCTTCAACAAACGTAACATCGTGGTACAGCGATAAAGCGCGGGCTACGGCGTCGATCGTCTCGGCGGTGTCCCACTCTGCATACTTATCGATGACCTTTCCTTCGTAGGAGAGTTTCGATTGAGATGTTGAGGTGGTTTTGGAAGGAGAAGAGATAAGATTAGCGTCAGCCTCCATGGTGCTCTCTCTTTTAATGTTAAAGACAAGAGCAACGTTCATAAGGTCTTCCGACACTGGTGCGACTTCAGTTTGTCTCGCCGGAGCTTCTCCCGCTTGCAGGAGGCTCTTCGATATGTCAATGAAGCGTTCATTGCTTGCGTTAAATATAAGCCTTTATTATTAATTGTCAAGCAATGTGGTACACTTTTTTGGAGACAGAGAGAGACAGATCACACTTGCGGCACAAGATGTGTTAGCGTCGCTTGCCAGTTTATTGCTTCATGGTACAGGCGATACGATCATCATCTTGCCCGAAGGAATGGTGCTCTACCATCTTCAGCCTCCTGTCATTGCGAGAGGCGCTTCAGCATCACGTAGCGATCCGTTCATTGCCTGGGCCATGACTCGCTTGATTCAAACGAGTACCATGACGATGCTCACCACCCAACTGTCGTTCCCGCGTGCTCGTGGCGGGAACCTATGTTTTCTTTTCCTCCTTCTGAAGCTCAGCCTCAGTCCTCGCACGTCGCTTGGTGGTACACCAGATTGAGATTGCCACAGGCCGGAGTTTACCCCGCGAGGCGGGGTTCTTCGCGATGACTGATCGATGAGACGCGAGCTACCCCTCCCACACAACCGCGAGCAGCGAATCATAATTCGGCATTGGCAGGATTTGCTCGACAAGAGAATGGTTTCGCCGGAAGCTGCGGTCTTCTAAGAACCACGAGTCGGCGAGAACAGAGTGAGGCGCAGTGTCCACCTTCGTTCCGCTATAAAACGCTTCTGCCTCGGAGTAACTGTTGACAGGATGATGTTTGCCGACATACTGGTACGGGAAAAGTTCGCTTATTGAACTCCAGGACACTTTACGCTTATGCGTCATGATTACCGCGACAGGAAAGTTTCCTGCCTGCGAATATCGAATTGCAGCCGCGCTGAGCGAAACTCCGAAGTATTCCGCGGCTTTTCTAATGGCTTCGATGCCCGGATCCTTGTCCTTCACGAATTCGGAGTACCATTCCTTCTTCATCAAAAGCTCGACGGCGAAAGCATTTGCATCGTCCTCGCCGACTTTCTTTGACTTTACCGGCAGCATATCTTGCGACGCACATCTATTCAGCTTCGACTTCTCGTTAAAGAAGTGTCCCATCTCATGCGCGATCACGAACCTTCTCGCTCCCGGCTCACGTACAGCAGTGCTTACCTTGATAAGCCCCATGGTCTCTTCATATGCGATTTTCCCCTGGCAATTACTTAAGTCTGCGTCTTCCACTATTAGACCCTCGGCGTTCGCGATCTCATCTAAGTTCTTTAGTCCTTCCGGAGATTTGATACAGTAGGCGTTCAGCAGCTCACGCGCTCTTCCTTCAGCTAATGCGGTCATCAGTTTCTTTCCTGTTTCCTTCGTGGCTCGTATTGTCGGAGCTTGGATAATAAGCCACGAATTCGCCTTTGCGAGCAAAGCGAGGCAATCTCATCTTCCACTTGTCCACGATGCGGACATAGAAAGCCCTTCGTCCATCAGCCATGATCGAGATTGCCGCGTCGTCCGTCCGCTTCGCTGGTCGCCCTCCTCGCAATGGCCGGTAGTCGGCTCGCAGGACACAACGCACTTCTCCGACTTTCACTTTGCCTTCTTTCCATTAGATAAAGATTCCTTCGCCTGTTTAATCATTGCTAACTTTTTAGCGTCATCAACACTTTCCGTTGCATCCTCTTCAGATTCCCCTTGGTGTTTCCTGTAAGCAACTGCTGTTGTGTTCACTTCCTCGCTGACTTTCTTTCCAAATATTGAATCCGCTTTCCGCTTCATCTCCTCATATGCTGATTTGAACTTTTTCCCTTCCACCAACTTTTGTTCGGCCTTACGTTTTGCAATCAACTCCAACAACCTCGCTTGAAGCCCATCGATATCAATACCTTCCTTGACGAGATACTCATGAATATACTCCGGATCTTCATCGCTGTTGTCCAAGTAGAAATCCATGAAAGCTTCTCGGTCCATTTGTTCCTCCATATTTTATTGCCTGATTAATTCTTAAAACACATGGCAAGTTTTATCAGCATTTCCGTCCCGGGCATGTGCCATCTTAACCTTCTTTGATGCAAAGTTCCGAGTCTTATTTTTCCAGACGGCTTCCTGAGAAGGAAATACTTATCTATAGGATAGAATAGATACGCAGGGAAAAGCGGTGTACCACAAATTCTCTTAGACACAACTTCGTTGGTGTCATGATAAGATGAGACGATAAACCTACTAACTGACAGCGTGCTCCTCATAACGGCCTCTGGAACGAAGATACCGAAATACTAGTCATAGGTACCTTCATAAGATATTAAGCGTTTGTCCTTTTCTTCTTGCTGATTATTTGTTCTAACTTTTAAACCGGTCGATCTCCAAGACGTGCAGACTCATTTCGAACGATCGTTGCTTCTTCCTCTTTTCAACTCGTCGATCACTCGACCGACTCTCTTTTTGGCATTCACGACCTCACTCACTTTTATTTTCAAATCAGAAGCGATTTCTATGTTACCTTGTTTATCTAATACTCCCTCAAGCACAAAGTAGTCGATTACCCGGCCCTCAAGTTCACGTTTCAAAACCTTGACAAATTCATCATCCTCGTAATCTCGGACGTAGTCATGATCGCCGGGCGGATCAAACCCATTTTTCTCGATCTCCTCTTGTAAAGAAACAGTCGGTCTGAAATAATTTTCGTCCGGATCGTCGGTAGCCTCTTCGTTGTTAGCCTTTCTTTTAGAAGGCAAAGGGCGAAGCAGCTCACGAACAAGATTCCATTTCTTGCTTTTTAATTGGGTTATTATCCAGCCGTCAAATTCCGGCATTTCTTTAATATTCCATTTACGGGTTCCGCACAAAGCATCAGCCACCAGTTCATGCACGATACATTCTGCGGTCACTGCCCGTTCAGACTCTCCATAGCTACAAGAGCTGCCGTCTTCATTCCATCTCAACAGCCTTTCCGCTATTGCAACAACCTTCTCAAGTCTATTTTTATCTCTTACGAAACTTTCAATAAGCCCTATTTTTTTACAATCATCCTCTGTCCCCATTTTCACTCCCTGATTTTACTGCGAAATCAATTTGTCTGAGTGTCATTTCTGTCCTCCTACGTTTTAGAAGCGCACCATAGTGAATTCTCATAAGTATGTATCAAATTTACCTTCATGCTTCTTCTACTACTTATTACTCACAAAAAGCCCGATTTTGCCGTCGGGAAAAAATATTTGTTAATGGCAAAATATGTTTAGTAGTGAGTAATAATATTCAGAGAAACGAAGTCAGCGCACAGAGAGCCGACGCTTCATTCTCGGCTATCTCCCGGTTATCTCTCGGTTGAGCCTGCTTCCCGGAAATGAGATGCTCCATGGCGCCTCTCACGAAGAGATGCATCCGCACTGACTCGCTCTGTAACTAATTAACTAATTTGCCATTACAAAACAAAATGAAAGGACAATTTCAATGGCAGAACTAACAAAAGCCGTACTCGGCAGATTCAGCGGAAGAATCGGCGACACTGTATTCCGCCAACGCAACGGCAAGAACTTCGTGGGGACGCGGCCAGGCCGCTACGCTCCCCCCGACGACCAGGGGGTCGATAGACCGAAGGGCCCGTTTCAAGTTCTCGGCCAAGCTCGCTCAGGCGATCTATTCCGTCCCCGAGCTTGCCGGATTTTGGCAGCCCCTGACACCAAGCGGGATGACAACGTTCAATTTCATGGTACAGGAAAACATCCTGATCGTGAACCCAAGCTCGGTCTCCGACCTTACGACGATAGTCCCTGAGCACAGCTTCGGGGTCAGCTGCACCAGCGCAAGCCTTACGGGAAACGCCATAGCGGTCGCGATGGCGACGATTGGAAGTGCCGCCGGCATCGACGTAACTAAAGAGCCGAACGCTAAGATGGCTTACGTGCTGAGCCTGACGAACCCTTCGAACGAGACCTATCCTGAGTTCCTGTTCGCATCGGGAACGTCGGACTCGAAGCCGGTTGATCTCAACAACGCACTCACCTTCAACATCGCGTTGTCGGGTCAGGATGCGGCGAGCATTGGAAGCTACTCCGGTAGGACAATCCTACTGGCGCTGCTGACCCTCGATGCGGCGGGCAAACCGGTTAAGTATTCCGGCACGCTTTCAAGCTCACTTACGTTGACGGACTGACCGTAAGTAGGATCCATCACGTGTTGGTCGCTCCGAAAGGGGCGGCCACACTATTTATTCTACTTCCCGTTCTCTAGTCCTTCCCTAACGCTCTTGAACTGCTCTAACGCAGCCTCAAGATTTTCTGCGATGTCTTGCGCAATTACATCGGGGTCGGGTAGATTCGCGGAGTCTTCAAGGCTGTCATCCTTCAGCCAGAATATGTCGAGACTGGCTTTATCGCGCTGCATAAGCTCTTCATACGTGAATACTTTGAACCGCTCGGATTCCTTACGATCTCGACGGTTGTCCGAATTGTAACAGTCTATGAAATCTTTGAGGTCTTCGTACTTGAGGGTGTTCGTTTTCAAAGTAAAATGTGTGTTCGTTCGCAAGTCGTATATCCAGAGTTTCTCAGTCCATGGCTTTTCGCTGGCGGGCTTTCTCTCGAAGAAAAGTACGTTTGCTTTCACACCTTGTGCATAGAAAATACCAGTCGGAAGTCTAAGGAGTGTATGCACGTCGCAATCATGCAATAACTTTCTCCTGACTGTCTCGCCTGCACCGCCTTCAAAGAGAACATTATCGGGAACGACGATTGCTGCTTTCCCATTTTGTTTTAGAAGCGATCTCACGTGCTGTAGAAAGTTTAGCTGTTTGTTGGAAGTCGTAGCCCAAAAGTCCTGCCTCTCATACATGATGGATTCTTTGTCGGCCTTTCCTTCTCCATTCACTATCGTGATGCTGCTCTTCTTGCCGAAAGGCGGATTTGTTAGGACAGTATCGAAGTGCTCGCTTGGTTCCGATGCCAAACTGTCAGCTACGGTAATCGGACTCTCTTCACCTCCGATGCCATGGAGGTAAAGATTCATTACGCAAAGCCTTGCCGCGCTATCTACAATCTCCCAGCCTTTGAAAGTCTTTGCCTTCAAGAAATCTTTCTGTTTCTTGTCGAGCTGCTTGTGCTCAAGGTGATTGTGTGCGGCAAGGAAAAAGCCACCGGTCCCACATGCGGGGTCACAAATTGTCATCATGGATTCAGGACGAGTGACATCAACCATGGCCTTAATCAGCGGTCGCGGAGTGAAATACTGTCCCGCGCCACTCTTCACGTCTTCAGCGTTCTTCTGCAACAAGCCTTCGTAAATCTCACCTTTAATGTCGACGTCCAAACCCATCCAGGTCTCATCGTTGATCAATTCGACAAGCCTCTTAAGTTTGGCAGGGTCTTGAATTCTATTCTGAGATTTTCTGAATATCACGCCAAGCATTCCAGATCCCTTGCCGAGAGAATCGAGGACATGTCGGTAATGAACCTCAAGCTCGTCGCCGTCTTTCTTGATAAGACTTTCCCAGTCGAGACCATCTGGTATGGGCACAGCATGCTGTGCCCCGACACGAAATGGCGGCTTCGTTTGTTCATCAGCCATCTTGAGGAAAAGGAGATACGTCAACTGCTCGACGTAGTCGCCATAGCTTACGCCGTCGTCGCGGAGGACGTTGCAGTAGTTCCAGAGACGCTGAACTATCGTGGATGATTCATTAGACATTTGGATTCGCTATTTGAAGAGGTTTATGTATTCCGAAAACAGAAAGTACCTGTTGCGCTTGAACCCAGTGATTTCTTTAAGAATCCCGAGCCTTTCAAAGTCCGCCACAAGCGAATTCGCCGATGCTTGACTCAAGTTCAGAACTTCCTTCACCCTCGCAACGTCGGTAGCAGGATTACTGTAAAGATGATTCAAGAAGGACTTCGCAATCTTCGTTTTCCTGCCGAGAGTCACAAGCCTATTGCCTTCAATTTCATCTTTCAGTTTGAGTATTTTTCTGAAGGTCTCAATTCCTTTGTCGCAGGTCTCCATTACGGCGGCGAGCAAGAACTTCACCCACTGGCCTATGTCGTTCCGAGTTCTGACAAGCATGAGATTGTCATAATATAAAGTCTTGTGTCTTTCTAAATGGTCAGAGAGATAGAGAGTCGGTTTAGAGAGAAGCCCTTCACTCACAAGATAAAGCGTTATTAATAACCGACCGATTCTCCCGTTGCCGTCGAGGAACGGATGAATAGTTTCAAACTGATAATGCGCTATCGCAATTCTAACCAGTCTCGGAACATCGATGTTCGGATTGTGAAGAAAATTTTCAAGGTCACCCATCAACGCATTGACTTCAGAATGATGAGGTGGGACAAACGTTGCATCATCCAGCGTTGCACCGCCGATCCAATTCTGACTTGTGCGGTATTCGCCTGGAGTCTTGTGTTCTCCCCGGACATCCTGGAGTAGCGTACGATGAGTTTCCTTCAACGTTCTGGTGGAGAGCGGCATTTCTTTCAGCCGTTCAATGGCAGTGTTCATCGCGGAGATATAATTCTGGACTTCATTCCAGTCGTCTCGCTTCTCTGGAAGAACATCTTGTTCCTGCAAAACAACCTCTTCGATCTCGGTTCTTGTCCCTTCGATTGCGCTCGACTTGGTCGCTTCTTTCGCCACATGCATCCTTACGAAAATGTCGACATCAGGAACCGACGCTGCAAAGGCGTTAAGTTCACCCAATTTTCGACTGGCATCGGCTAGGAGGATATTGATTTTAGGATCAGACCACGTCCACTCGTGATTTATCGTTGATGGGCCGAAGCTCTTGTACTGATACTGTTGAGTGTACGTTCCGGCTGTGAACTCTTTGAAGTCCATTTTTCCTTATTTTTGACTTTCTCTGATATTGAAACTTTATTTGTGATATCGTAACTCTATTTTCGATATCGAAACTTTATTATAGATTCCCATAATTTAGTTTCACGCTCGAAACTAAATTATAAGTAGTTATAATATAATAAAAGTCATTTCGTTAAAATGAGACTTTTAAATAACGTTTTTCATCGATATTAATCTCATTTTTTACCTCTTTTATTTGAACTTTTTATCGCTTTTTCTTCTATTTTTTTCCTCTTTATATTCTCCAATAAAACCGATGCAGGTTCATCCGTCGGGTCCTGCGGCACCAACTTCCCTTCAAACGCCCTTTTCAAAATGCTCTGCCTCAACCGTTCCGCCTGCCGTAGGGACATATCGCAATATGTCCCTACTTCGTCGGCAGCCGAGAGTCGCCGCTCGACTTCGGAGACGATTTGAAGTTGCTCTTGGCATGGTGGCAACGGAAGAACAAACTCAGCCAGTCTGACTCCGGTGAAGTGTTTAATGGTGGTTCCAGTAAAATATTTCTCCAAGATTCCGTTTTTGGCAGCGTGTTCCAAGTAAGATTGGAGGAATTCGGCCGTCACGGTATTTGCCACAAAGCGAACTCGATGAAGCGCCTTTTGAATCTTCATGCCGGGTGTACCAGTCCAGACAGCGGCTCGCCCCGGTTCTCCACCTTCACACACAACGAGGTCGCCATGGAGCAACCCATACCTTTGTTCTTCATCTTGTTCAAACTTCATTTGACTCAAATCGCTTAGATCAAACCCTCCCCATCGAACATTTATGTTGCGGAGATATGGTTGATACTCACCTTTGTTTTTCACCTTGTCAAGCATCTTCCCCAGGCACGTCTCGGCAACCGTACCAACTCTTGTCCACTCCCACCCTTCCGGCAACTTTGGCAACTCGGACGTATCGATTGGTGGAAGGTCTTTTGCCTGTCGTTGGGGCACGGCATGCCGTGCCCTTACAGAATCTCGTCCCGCTCGTATTCGCTCAAGAAGTACCGCCGCGGGCTCCACCTTCCCTTTGTTAGCCTCACGCCATGGAGCAGTGAGTTTTCCTTCCACGGCTGCCTTGAGCACTGATTGCCTGTATCGCTTCAGTTCAGCTTTGACTTTCTTCAGCGCCTCGATGCCCGCGTCCAAGTCGGAGAACAGCTCTTCTATCTTCGCGACGATGCGATGCTGCTCGGGAAGTGGAGGAAGAGGAAAAACGATGCTCCAGAATAGATTTGGTTCAACATGAGGGATACCTACACCCCTTGGTCTCTTGTTTATCAAATTATATTTCGATTGCAGGAAATAAAAGATGAACGAACCGTCCATTTCGTCGTAAGGAAGCTTTGCAAGAGTTGATCCTATTATTCCATCAACACCTCTTCCGACCAATCCGCATCTTGCGCCGTCCCAGACAATTAATACATCGTCTTTGTTACATGTTGGATGGCCATCAGCCCTGGCGTACTGCGAAAGTATCTTTTTTTCAAATGCCTCAATGTTGACGTATGGAAGGAAGCTATTGTCTAATTTGCTTCCAAGATTCAAAGGCTTTTTCCCTTTTACGAAACTAAGCACACTACCGAGGGTTGTACGCACCCAACCGTTCGGCAGGCAATGTTCCACGTTAGACGGGCTTTCCATCAGAGCCCGAAAAAGTCTCTTATTTGGCCCACCGCATCCATCCCTGTCTTCCGCAATTCGTCAGGAGAATCAGTTGTTACGTTCAAAACGTCATCAATAGGTTTAGCACCGGCACCGATCACTAAAATCATGAATTTGTCTGTGAGTGTCAATATGATTCCCTGTACCTGCCGAATCTTCTCGCCGCTAGCATCAGTCTTTTCAAGAATCAATAGTTGCTTTGATAAGTCGCGCTTAAAGACGACGATATGTTGAAAAGCTCCTAGGAAATTTCTGATCTCCTGAGCCGAGCCCACAAACAAGTTATTGTTTGATGAAAGCAACTGATCCTGTAATTCATTGGAATTGAACCTTTTAATCATATGCATAAAGATCAATCGAATGTTGGCAAGAAGGTTTTTGGTTTGATTCAAGACATTCGATGTGGCTTGCTCTATCTGGTCTCTTTTGTAAACTGTGGGCGGCAGTTTGGTGGTCAGGTTAAGATAAATTTCTCGCCCGCTACTGAATGGATTACTCACATCTGTTTGTGGAGATCTCAATTCTTCAAGATATTCAGTCGGATGTTCAAGCAGTTCATGTCTCGAAAGTGTTGGCTTTCCGGTTGGAATATGAAATGAGTTGATAATTGACACGATGTAATCGCAATATCGCCCAAAAGCATCCAGAAATTTTAGCTCCAGTTCGCTGGGTTCAGTTAAGTGTTTCGGTGGGTCTCGCGGCACCAAACCTTCGTATCTGTATTTATTTACTCGGACGGACGATCCACTCACGTTGCAGGTATCTTCTTGAATCACGGTCAACGCTCCGATTCGCGAAAGCAGTCCATTAAAGTTCCTCTTTGCTGAGTCCAACATATCTATTGATTGACCATCTTGAATCTCGAACCCAACATAGTCTTCTGCAATCCCTTTCGCATGTGCGAGAAGATGGCGAATGATTAGTTCGTTCTCCTGCCATTTTGAAATCATTTCGCTTTTGTATTTCTCTTCGAATACTAAGACGACTGCCTTGTGCAATTTTGCTTTCTTGACATCCTCGTCTGAGAGCGCTTCGAACTCAATTACGGGTTGACGACCATCATAAGAAGTGATCCTGTCTCTAATCCTTTCAAGAAGGTCAAAGAAATCGTTTTGAGATTCAAAAAGCAATGCATGCTTTAAATTGCTGTAACTAGGTTCGTCAATCTCCTTCTTGTCAACTATTTCATCGATATAATCACTTAGGTCAGTCCATGAAGGTCTCGCAATGAAATACTTATGAGTGAAGTATGTGTATTCTTTTGCCCGAAAACCATTTTGCGAACTCGTTTTCACGCTAGCCTTGCTATACAGTTCCTCATCGCCGATGATAATGAAAAGAGCTTTCGAAAGAGTGAAGAGATTCTTTAGCTTGCTGAAGATGTCTAACGCTGCTTGAGCATTCGCCAACTTATCCAACTCATCTATCACATATACAACCTTGTGTCCGCCATTATACAACTGCTCGTGAAGATCACGCAAATCCGACTCTAAATTACCCGCGCTGTTGTCAAATTCGTAAAGCTCTTTAGCTGATCCGAACAGACTTTTCTTTTCTTCCTTAACTTTCTTCTTTTTATACCAGAGACTAAATCCAAAAGGAACAGGTAGGGCAAGTAGCAATGGAACAATTTTGTTAAACCAACTCCAGTCTGTGGCAGGAAAGAGCTGCAATATCATGGCCAATGACCAAGAAGTGATTAGTACAATTGTTCTCCAATCTCTTTCGGAAATACTGATATCGATTCCTTGTTCCTTGTTAGATGAAACCGACATCTCAGCCTGCTTTTGAAAAACTTGTTGGAGACTGAACTCCTTTGAGACCGCTTTTCTATATAAGGTTTCGAGATCTTCTTTAAGGTTTCTTTTAACGGTATCTTCGTTTTTGATTGCCGAGTAAAGTCGACGAATAAGATTCTTAACAACCTTACCGTCGTCGTCTTGTAGTTGGGGCGCATTGAGAAGGACTACGAGAGCACCCTTTTCGTTGACTAGCGCGTTCGATAGACATTTGTAAACAAAGGAAGTCTTTCCCACACCTCGGTAGCCACTGATCAAAATCGCGCCTTCTTCCCTATTGAGGAGATCATTAGTCAACTTGCTTACTTCATCTTTCCTTCCGGCAAAGTGTCCTTTCACTTTTGATTTGCCGATTGGTGGTTGAATCCCTGTGTCCCAGTCTTTGACCAGTTTGATTTTCATGGCTTTATTTCAACTCCTCCGCATAATACCATCATTTTCGTTGCTCTCGGATTCCCATTTTGCCGGATTATCCATGATATATTGCCGATGCGATTCATCAACCCCCTGTGGTCCCCCTTTTAGGGGGACAGTTTATTTCAGGAACTCTACCAGGGACTCTCTTTGACTTTGAAGATTTCGTCCCTTCCCCTAACAGGGGACGGTTTGTTTTTGTGTTTTCATCCTCAGAAGAGTGGGTTTCCTCTGCTGGTTGCGAACTCGTTCCTTCCCCTAACAGGGGAAGGACAGGATGAGGTTTGCGGATTTCCTGCTTCTCCAGCAACTCCAGTATTTCCCGTACCACTCCATCAATATTCGTCAGCACGTCGTGGTTACCGAACCGTTTTACGGTCAGTCCTTCATTCTCCAGATACGTTGTGCGAATCTTATCGTATTCCATTCCTTCATCGGTGTAGTGCTGAGCGCCGTCCACTTCGATGACAAGCCCTCGCTTGATGCAAATAAAATCCACTATGTAAGGACCGACGGGGACTTGTCTTCTGAACTGGACGCCAAGCTGTTCGTTTCTCAGCTTCGACCATAGCTTACGTTCCGCGTCCGTCATCGCGCGGCGGAGTCTTCTGGCTTTGTCAATCGAGCCTTTGGCGTATTTGAAGTACCGTGGCATAGGAACCCCCTATAATCCCCCTTTTAGGCGGATACCAGGATTTAGTGCGGTGCTTTTGCTAGGGGAACAACTTATTCCTCGCCTCACAATTTGGGGATACGTTCCCTCCCCTAAAAGGGGAGGGCCAGGGAGAGGTTCAAAACTCCGCCTCACGCCACCAGCTCCCGATTCAATTCGACCATGATGCCTTCCAACTTGTCTCCGAATATTTGGTACGCCTTAACCCTTCCACCCTTGTCGCTGAACGGAATGTTGTCGAAGTCATCCCATCCGATAACGGCGGACGTTGCGATGTGGTCCTTTATCATGGTGAGCCACGCCATCTCTTCCAGCTTGAACTCACGTCCCTGCTCTTCCTGCCTCGCAATCCATCGCTTGAATTTCTCTTCAACCATTTCAGGGAACGGCTCAAGCACATCGCTTGCTCCAATGGCGTAGCGCACCAATGCGATAATGTCGGTCATGAGTTTCGCCGGACCGGCCCCGCGAACTTTAGATTTCTCAAGCTGTTCATAAGCGTGCCACACCACTTCTTCCGTCAGACGATACGGCGGCTTTCTTATCGCTGCCGCTAGATTCTCTATCATCTCGTATGTCAGGTGTCGCTGGCCATAAGGTTTCCTGTATATCAACTGAAGCGCATCAATCTCATTCTTGTTATCTTCAATAAACTTCTTGAACGTCTCAATTGTGCTCTTTGCCTTCTCCTTCGCATTCTCGTCGAATCCAGAAAAGATGAGCTTGTCTTCGCTCACTCTGTCTATGACCTGCTCGTTTCGTTTTCGTATCTCGATGATGGTCTCGCGGAGAGAAGAATTATCGAACGGGAGGCAGGCTCTCGCGGCAAGCTGCTCTCCCGACTTCTTCAATTGCTCGCCGGTTGGAGTGTCAGTTTTGAATTCCTGCTTTGCATGTTTTATTTGAATATCAGGGTCAATCGCATCCAGAAGGGAGTTCACAATTTCTCTTATGCTTTTCCCGCCTGAAAGCTTTTCTATTTCTTTCCTATCTTGATCTCCTATTTCTCGCTCCAATCGCGCGAGCCGACCGGCAAGAGATGAGATGGTGTCTTCATCCCTGACGCCAACTGCGATGGACTGGACCAGTTTCTCGAACGGCACCGTTCGCTTTCTCTCCAACGGTCTGCTGTCTGTCTTGTCGGACTCGCAGACTCCAACAGCGTCCACGACGACAAAGTGCGTCTTATTCTTCGCGTCGTAAGTGACTGCCTGAAAATCGTTTGAATCGATCACTCTTGTGCCACGGCCTTTCATCTGCTCAAAATAGACAACCGATCTCACATCGCGCATGAAGATAATGCACTCAAGCGGTTTGATGTCGGTTCCCGTTGCTATCATATCGACCGTGACTGCGATTCGAGGATAGAACGAGTTACGGAAGCTCTGTATCAATTCCTCCGGCTTCTCTCCTGGAGTTTTGTACGTGATCTTCTTGCAGAAATCGTTGCCTTTCCCGAATTCTTCTCTGACAATATGAACTATCTCCTCGGCGTGAGAGTCATCCTTGGCGAAGATCAGCGTCTTCGGAACTTCTTTCCGTCCCGGAAATATTTCGGTGAACAGCTTCTCTTTGAAAGTCTTAATAACCGTGCGTATCTGGTCGGGCGCGACCACATCGCGGTCAAGCTGGTTCGATTGATATGTGAAATCATCGTCGAGCTGTTCCCATATTGTCTCGCGTGTTCTTTTATTGCGCTTGCCAACATAGAAGCCTGCCTCCACCTTGCTTCCCTTTTCAGTGATGTCTGTGCGGATGCGATAGACATCGTATCCCACATTCACGTCGTCAGCGACGGCGCGTTCGTGGTTATATTCCATTACGAGGTTCTTGTCGAAAAAGCCGATCGTCTGCTTCGATGGTGTTGCTGTCAGCCCGATTAGGAAGCAGTCAAAATACTCCAGCACCTGCCGCCAGAGATTGTAAATTGACCGATGGCATTCATCAGTTACTATGAAATCGAACGTCTCAATTGGAATGTCAGGATTATATGCAACATCTTTAGGCTGACCATTAGGTGGAGCTAAATAAAACAGAGAAGCTTCCTCTGCTTCAGGGTCGAACTCTTTTTCGCCTTTCAGCATGGAGTAGAGTCGCTGGATTGTCGTTATGCAAACACGGGGCACGGGGTCGATAGTGTTTGACGTGAGGTGTTGAATGTTATAAAGTTCAGTAAACTTCCTGCCGTCGTCCGGAGTAATGTACTGTTCAAATTCTCGTTTCGTTTGCCTTCCAAGATTGTTGCGGTCAACAAGGAAGAGAACCCGCTTTGCGTTCGCGTACTTGATGAGCCTATAGATGAAACTTACTCCAGTATATGTCTTACCGCTTCCAGACGCCATTTGAATTAGCGCACGCGGCCTCGACTCCCTGAACGATTCTTCAAGATTCGTAATTGCCTCGAACTGGCAGTCGCGCAATTTATCCTTCGTTAGCTCCGGAAGATTCCTTAATCTTCCTCGAAGCGTATCGTCTTGTGAAATCCACTCAGCAAGTGTCTCCGGCTTGTGGAACGCAAACACCCGGCGCGAGCGTGCGTCAGGGTCTCGTATGTCTCGGAAGAAAGTTTCTTTGCCGGTGCTTTCGTAACCGAATGGGAGGGGCAACTGGATATGAGGAATGTTTTCCGGCATGTCGCTCATGTAATCTGCCGACTGCTCGGCAACACCGCTCAATGTTGTGCCGACCGGCTTTGCCTCTATCACTCCAACTGCTTTGCGATCTACGAAGAGGACATAGTCAGCGGGACCGGTCTTCGTGGGGAATTCTCGAACTGCGATGCCAAGCGAAGCGCCAAGATTCAGTTTGCGATAGTCCTGAATTGCCCAGCCCGCCCCCGAAAGTAAATCATCAATTATTCTTCGAGCTTCTTCTTCCGGCTTCATGACGCACGACCTGAATAAATGACTTCATCGACTATTTCTGAGCACGCTTCTTTTTCTGCCAAAGGCATCCCTTCGGGACAAGTTGATTAAAAGTAAGCGACATGGACTTCAGATTCAACGTTATGAAGACAGGGAATGGTAGTCAATAAATAATTATTCCCGCTCCGAAGGAGTCGCTTCGGGACAAGCGGGATCTTCGACAGTGATTAGTTGTCAGGAGTCAGTTTTTGAGTTTGACAACTCCCCCCTCGGCTTTTTGCCGAGCCGCTGCGTGTGAAAGAAGCACTAATCAAAGGATGGCTGTACGACCTTAGGCTCAGGTCGTTTTGTTTATGAAGTCACTTCAACTGCTGTGAAAGTTTTTTGCCGACGGTATTTGCGAGTTCGTCCGGCGCGGTCCCTTTGGCGTCGCCATGATAACTCATTATTCCGACAACCTCTCCGGTTTTGGGTTCGACTATCGCCGCCGAGAAATCTGTAATCACTTCCCCTAAGAAGGTATAGTCGAAATTATATGTAAACTTCAACAAGTACTCGGACCCGTTTCCCTGCCCATTAGGTGTAGAGGAGCGAGCCGAAGCAGAATCCGCTGCTCTCTGTGAGGATTGATTTGAAAGTTGATTGGTTAGATTACCTTGAATACCCGTCTGAACAATCGAAGGCGATATGACGTTGATGCCATTTGCAAATAAGGCTTCTTCAATTTTCGGTCGAAGGTTTGCGCTGTCAAAGTTGTCGCTTTCGACTGCCACCGACGAAGTCTTTTTAAAACCGGTGCTGGGTTTCATCGTCATGTCAAGGCCTCCACCGCAACCATCAAACATCAAACCTATGGCGATTATGAACAAATACAATTTCTTCATCAATGTGTATTTCGGAATTTCTAAGCAAATCCTTAGAAGTGTTCGGGGTTCTGTCTTAGTGATTTCATGTTTGGAATTGTCCCGTCAATAGTTTTTACATGTCGGGATGCCCAAAGCGACACTTCCCGAGGGATCCGATCGCAATGACGGGTTATTTTTATATCTTTCTCCTTTCCATCAAGGGGAAAAAACATTTGCCTCGTCGTTCCCGAATGTTCGCATCGGGAACCCAGAACAAATCAACAAATGGATTCCCGCCAACGACTTGCGGGAACGACATAACCTCTTTGGGAAGGTCAAGGGGGGCAATCTGTCATTTGGTGGTACAGCCGTTAGGATTGCCGCTTCGCCCGTCCTGTTTTTTCCGTACCATCATTCCACTTTTTCGCTTTGTGTCTCTGCACCTTAGAGCTTTTGAGCCTCTCTCCCTTCCCGCCCGTAAGATATTGAAGATATCAGCCGCAGTAATTAATTTTCGGTAAAGATTGGAGACAAGATGACGACAAAAGCGCCGGCGCAGGTGAACAAGTTTGCAGATGACAGCTTGGAGGCAATTGCTTATAAGATTGCCGAACAATTCTCGACAAGAGAATTCAACGATAACAACAGGCTCGGTTATCATATATATCGCTACCTAATGGGCACTATCCCGACAATAGATGAAGCGGTACGCGTGTCGGGCGTCAGGCTGGCGAAAGGGGAAACAATAGACAGTGTTACCGAAAAGGTCGCGCTGCAGATCAAGGAATTGGGGAAGGAAGTAAAGAGAGAAGAGTAAGCTGCCAACCCGGGTTCATGTCCGGAATTCATTTATGAAATCAGGATAACCCTTCGCTTCGCATTCAGGACACTCTCCTTAATCCTTATCATCAACCCTCGTAACGAGCAGCGCCGCAACAACCAATGACGCTCCACCGAGTAACAAAGCATAAATAGCCTCGCCGTGGAAAAGACTCCTCACGAAGAATCCGAGAATTGCTGCTGCAGTAATCTGAGGTATGACGATGAAGAAATTGAATATACCCATGTAAGTTCCCATTTTCTCAGCAGGCAGTGAGCCTGTTAGGATTGCATACGGCATCGCGAGTATTGACGCCCACGCCAATCCAATTCCTAATTCCGAAATCAAAAGGAGCTTTGGATCCTGGATGACATAAAATGACATCAAGCCGAGCGCGCCGCAAATCAAGCTGACCTCATGAACGGTCTTCCTGCTCGTCTTCCTTGCGAGCCAGACCAGCGCAAACGCCATGACCGCCGCAAAGCCGTTATAAACCGACATGAGGACACCAACCCAGTTTGCACCTTCGTTATATAATGCCGAAGCAGCGTCTTTGGCACCGTAAATGTGGTGGGTGACGGCCGGCGTTGTGTAAATCCACATCGCGAATAGCGCAAACCATGAGAAGAACTGCACGTAAGCAAGCTGCACCATGGTCTTCGGCATCTTGAAAAGATCGTTCATGACGACAACGAGTCCGCCTGAAACGGTATTTCTTTTAGAGATTAAACCGGCAACAATCTGCAATAGCCCGAACGCCGCAATGCCGACGAAGAAAACTCCGAGACCATAATCCATATAGATGAAAAGATAAAAGATCAGAAACAGTGCGACACCAATCGCCGCCCAGATCAAACCGTTCTTTACAAATTTCGAATATGCAATCTGATCCTCATCGTGGCGCGGAGAGGCACCTCCTTCCGCAAACTTCTTTAACTTTTCAGGCGGATATTCCTTTGAGCTGATCACAGTCCACAAAACGGCAGCCAGGAAAACCATTCCTCCGATGTAGAACGACAGTTTAACCGACGCGGGGATCATTCCCTCAGATGCGATATTACTCACGCCGAACCAATTGGTCATGATATACGGCAGCGCCGAAGCGACGACCGCGCCGACACCGATGAAGAAACTTTGCATCGCAAATCCGGAAGTCCTTTGTTCTGACGGAAGCATGTCGCCGACGAATGCTCTGAACGGCTCCATCGAGATGTTTATTGATGTATCCATGATCCACAGCATCCCGGCCGCAACCCAGAGGATTGGCGAGTTCGGCATAATGAACAAAGCGATAGAAGCTAAAACCGCCCCGGTCAAAAAATATGGGCGTCGCCTGCCGAGCCTGTTCCATGTTTTGTCGCTCATGTGCCCGATTATCGGCTGGACTATCAAGCCGGTGATAGGCGCGGCAATCCATAAGATCGGGATAGCGTCGATCTTCGCGCCGAGCGTTTCAAATATTCTGCTGACATTTGCGTTTTGAAGCGCGAAGCCGAATTGGATGCCGAGGAATCCGAAACTCATGTTCCAGATCTGCCAAAAGCTTAAGCGAGGCTTATTCATTAAGTTCTCAATTTTGAATTCTTAATATACATTCTAAAATCTAGACTATGCAGGGAGATTAATAAATCATTTCTCTTAGCTATCAGCCATGGCCTATGAGAGATCAGCTACGAGTTATCGTTAACCTTTCACACTTCCAAGAGTAAGTCCTGAAATCAACCACCGGCTCAGGAAAAGGAACAATGCTACTGCCGGTATACTGATTATCAGTGAGCCCGCTGCATAAAGTCCCCATTGGGTAGACATGCTTCCTTCAAACTGTTTCAACCCCAGCGGAAGCGTAAACAGGCTGGTATCCTGGAGCACCTGAGCTGCGACGACATATTCCGCCCACGCGCTCATGAAGGAGAAGAGCGCGGTGATAACGAGCGCCGGTGCCGCAAGCGGCAAAACGATTTTTGTGAATGCTCCCCACCGTGTCGAGCCGTCAATGCGCGCCGCCTCTTCAAGGCTGAACGGAATGGTATCGTAATATCCTTTCATCTGCCAGACACAGAATGGCAATGCGGTCGAAGTATAGATAACGATTATCCCTAAATAACTGTTTATCAGATGCAGCTGAAGAAGCATGATATACATTGGAAGTAAAAGCATTGTCGGTGGAAACATCTGCGTCACCAGGAGTGAGACCATGGCACTCTTCTTGCCGTAGAAATTAAACCGGCTGAAGGCGTAGCCTGCGGTAGAGGCCAGCATCACGCCTGTAAACGTCACGACAACAGCGATGATGATGGAGTTTAAGAACCAATGAAGAAACGGAGTCTGCGTGAAAAGCGTTTTGTATGCGTTTAATGAAGCGCCGTCGGGAATAATCTTTAAAGAAGTTGAAAGAAGCCTGTCGGATGGGCGCAGCGAGATACTGAAAACATTTATTACCGGATAAAGCGTCACGAGAGTGAATCCAAGCAGGAGAAAGTAAAGAGCCAACGCGACAATTTTGTTTGGAAGAGTTTTCTTTTTCATGTCAAGACTTTTCAGTGATCGTACCGCCATCTACATGTCATTCCGGGTATACAAAGTCATTGTTGTACCATATCGTTTTCGATTCATCTTCAGTACGCCGCCTCCGATGCTCTCGTTCTCTTCAAAAAGAACAAGCTAAATATTAGGAGAATCGCAAAGATCACCATCGACAACGCCGCCGCGTAACCGTAGCGGTAAAGGTTGAACGCCGCTTTGTACACATAAGAGACAAGTATGTGGGTCTGATCCGACGGCTCGCCTCCGTTTGAAACAAGCCAGATGATATTCACATTATTGAAAGTCCAGATGATTCCGAGCGTGATCGCAGGAATCATCACCGGCCGCAATAGTGGTACAGTGACCGTCCAGAACTTCTGCCAGCCCGATGCGCCATCGATGTCCGCTGCTTCGTAAAGCTCCTGTGGAATGCTCTGGAGCCCGCCTAACGCGATCGTCATCATAAACGGGAAGCCGAGCCAGACATTCGTGATAATGCACGCGCTGAACGCCTGGAGCGGCCTGCCAAGCCATTCAACAGGCGTCATATGAAGATATTGCGCGATGAACAAATTGATGGCGCCGTATTGGTAATTGAACATGCTCCGCCATGTCAATGCGACAATCACTTGCGGTATTGCCCAGGGCAAAATCAATAAAGTCCTGAGTGCCGTCTTCCCGAATAGCTTTCGATTCAGTACCATCGCAAGAGCGACTCCAATGGTAACATGAAAGAAAATATTCACGAATGTCCAGATAATCGTCTTAAAGAATACCGCGTAAAAGTTCTTCTCGTTAAACACCTGCTCGTATTGCCCGAAGCCGATTATGTGCCAGTCTTTAAAATGCCTGAGACTCATGTTTGAAAAAGAGAGTACCACGTTGTAACAGAATGGATATATCACGACGCCAAACATGACGACCGCTGCAGGTATCATGAGAACGTATGCAAAGACATTCGGAGATAATTTTTCCGAATCAAACTTCATTCGTTCATCTCCTTAATCTTCTGTACGGCACTTCTTTGCATTTCCTGCGCCGCTTGTTCGGGAGTCTCCGTTCCACCAAGCACCGCCTGATAGCTCGGCCTCATAGCATCCCAGATTGCCCTGAGCTCGGGCACGATCGGCATTGGCTTTCCGACTTCCATCTGGTATTCGGATTGCTTAACGATCGTCATTCCCTGCACAACCGGATCGTCGTACAGCTCCGTCCGCGTTGGGATCGTATTGAAACGCGCCGTGAACTCGAGCTGGATATCCCTGCTCATAAGAAATTTTATCAGCTTAACCACCTCGGGTATTTTCCATGAAGGAATTGAAGCATTTATCGAATACCCAATAGGAGAAACCATTGGTGCCGGCCACAAACCCGTTTGTTTCATAAAAGGAATTCTTGTGGCGCCGAAATTTATTCCTGCCCTTTTGTAATCTCCGAAAGACCATGGGCCATTGATAATCATCTCGGCTTTGCCTTCCTTGAAAAGTGCGTCGGCAGTTTCGTAGTCACACGACTTCGGGATGATTTCATATTTGTCGCGCAAGTCCTTCATGAACTTCAGGGCGTTCACCATCGCCGGCGTATCGAGCGTCGGATTGCCCAGCGAGTCCATCACCCATCCACCATACGCGGTCAGGAACGGAATGAAGAAATATGGTTCAGTGTAATTCCAAACAAGAGCGTGGCTGTTTGACGTAGCGTCAAACTTCTCTCCTGCGGAAATAAGTTCATCCATCGTTTGAGGCGGATTGGGAAGAAGCGACTTATTGTAAATCAGCATGATATGGTTGCCGATCTTATCCGCAATCGAGTATAGGTGGCCATGGCTGTAAACAAGTGCCTTGGCATCGAGCTTGGCGAGATATTCCTTGCTGAATAGCGTATCGAGCGGAAGGACGATTTGCATCGCCTCGAACGGCCCGACCTGATCCGATGGGCCATAGACAATATCGGGACCGGCACCTCCAATCGCGGCAATCTGAAAACCCGATCTTAGCTCCTCGGTTTCTTTGTAGAGAGCTGTAACTGTTATGCCTGGATTTTGCGCCATGAATTCATTCAATACTTGATCGAGAGCCACCCGTTCATCAGCATGCATCGTGTGCCAGATTACTATCTGGTGCGGGTCCTGGAGTGTGCTTTTGGCGCAGGAATCCAATAGCGTGGAGACAAAGAAAATAGAGAATAGCCCGGCGAAGAACCGAAGAGCTCTCGTCATGGCACAGGCGGCTTCTTGGTCTGGAAGTATTTTATCCAGCCCTCGCGCGGATAAAGCATCGGAACCGCGAGAATACGTCCGCCGAAACCGATATACCTGAATGTCAGCATCTCGATTGGAGTTATTTGAAGCGAACGGACATTTCCGTAAAAGAATTTTATCCCCGCTTTGTCGGCAAGATTTGCTATATACCGGTTCATCACCTCTTCCTTCTTGGATTCGAGGAGCATTTCTCTTGCGACTTCGATGCTATGACCTATGGCATCTTTAGTAATCTGGGATTTCTTGTCGATCACCTGATAAATCATAAACTCCTTGTCATTAAAAACCGGCCCATAGATAGTTCCATTCGGCTGCTCAGCAAGAACCGCACCGATTTCACCGAGGCGCGAAGCCGTCATCCATGTTCCCGATGTGTCGACAAGGCCAGCCTTCTGCAATTTCAAAAGTCGGTCATAAGTATCTACAGCGTCGTTCACACTCGAAGCCTCGAACCTTTTTATCTTCAGTTCAACACCGTTCAGCACTTCATCCTGATGCTTCTCGAAAAACTTGTCAACTTCATCCTGCGTGACAGTAACCGTATCCGTAACTTCCTTTGCCATTCTTGAAGACCTCACCGCATCAAGAAACATTTCAACATTATATTTCACTTCCCCGGAGTTCTCCAATCCCAGCTGCACCGCTCTCTTCGCAAGAAAATAATTCTGGGAGATAAATCTCAAGGCAGAATGAAGTGCGACAGTTATTTGCGGAATTGTCGTATCGATACAATGAAATCCCGTGAGCGGAAGCTCATCAAGAACACCCGCCAGGCTTATCCCACTTTTTTCAAAACTCAGCATCGGTTGAGAGAGATCAGAAACAAACTCTTCTTTAATCTGGAGAAGATCTTCCGGCCCCAGGTAATAATAAGGATCGAATGAGGCCGGCCGCTTCTTCATAATAAGTTTTTGAATAGCAAACACCATCGGACGGAAGATTGCATAATTTACACTTACTCGCACTCCTTTCATGACATCGAGGAGATATTTGTCACCGAGGATGTTTTCTTTTCGTTCCACGATGATTTTGCGTACCATCTCGGTTCTATCTTCGGGAGCAGCACCGGCGAATTTTGAATTTACTTTGCGGCCAATTACTCTGAAAACTATCCATCCGTCAACAGTAAAAACCGGTTTTGAAACGAAACCCTCCGTATGGTCGAAGAACGCATTTTCAATCAGCTGGGTGGATTCCCCGTAGCTAATCTCTAGTGTATCATGGCTGATGGCAAGACTATCGGCAAGCTTGTATATGTAGTTCTTGCCTACCCTGTTTAGAATACTGTAGAACCTCTCTGCATTTATGCTGCCGGGAAGATAGAACGCGTCCACCATGTAGGAATAGGTGGATAGCCTCAAACCGGTTGACATTTCTTGTCCTGTCGCTGTTGCTTCAGGCATAACTTGCGACCTGTAAAGTGCGTCGCGGAGAAATACTTCCCTCATCTCTTTTTCAACTGCGTTCTCTTCGGGGGTGACGGCATTAGAGCTCCCTGTTGCCGCTTCAGAAAGAAGTTTTTCTGCGATCAAAGAATAGAGAAACTCCATCTTCGTCGTGTCACGATAATCTTCGCCGGGATATATAGAGAGGTCGAACCTATTTCTGAAGTCTTCGCTCGTTATAGGCTTGCCATTTACGACGGCGAGAGTATCAACTTTGCGCGTCCCGGCATCGCCCCGGATTTGAGCAAACGCTTGCGAGGACGTTACAGAAGCCAAGAGTAAAAAACCCGCACCCATTCCAAGCAGGCTCTCAAAGGAGAAAGGCAGCCCTCGAATTCTTTTTTTCAATTTCTTCACTTGGAAATATTCATCAACTGAATCATGTTCAATATTCCGCAACAGCCGCAAATAAAAAAGGAACTCAAATTTTATTTCACAAGCATGAGCTTTTTCACATCAGTAAATCCTCCGGCGGTGAGACGATAGAAATAAACGCCGCTCGAAAGACGCGAACCATCAAATCCGACCAAATAGCTTCCTGCATTCTGTCTTTGGCTCACCAGTGTTTCGACTTCTCTTCCAAGCACATCGTAAACCTTCAATGTCACCTTGCCGGCCGCTGACAGCTGATAGCCGATCGTCGTGGTCGGGTTAAATGGATTCGGATAGTTCTGTTCCAGCATGTAGTTAGTGGGGATTTTATCGTCACCTGTTTTTACCGATGTTAACACAGGCACCGACAATTTTATTAGCGAGTCGCTAAGGACATAAACCGCCGAGCCGTATGCCGGAAGAGTCGCACTAAAATTTAACGACCCCCCTGAGAATGTTACTTCAGAAGATGAATCATTATAAACATCGTTCAAATAGTAAGTCTTGCCGTCCATCTCTCCGCCCGGAAAAATGACATTCGCGTCGCTGCCCGTACCGACGAGGGTAATGTTCACAGTTGCAGCTGAGCCGCTAAAGTTCTCGAGCGCAATGCCATTTTGATCGGCATATGGGCGTGTGTAACCGTATACGAAAGAGTTTCCTGTCGTCAACTCATCGAACAATTGAGTTGAAAACACAGGATAAGTTGCGCGTATCCAGGCGAGCCTTTGATAATGCGGAGTCAAAAGGGATTTACCAGCACTGTTCCAATCAATTACACCTCGGCGGCGTAAATCAAGGTCGGCTTGGTCAGAGCCCGAAATACCCAACCCGTAGCCGACCTCCTGCCCTGAATAGAGCATCGGGATTCCCGGCACAGTAAAGATCACCGTTCCCATTGGCATTGTCTTCACATAAGAACCGTAGGTATAGGCGATTCGATCTTCATCTTGATTTTCCATGCAGCGCATGAATAACGTGTTGGGACCCGGGACAAATCCCATTTGCGTACCACCATAGTTCGTGACGTAGGTATTCAAAGTCGAGACGCTCGAAGAACTTCCAAAATTAAAAGATTGGATCGCATTGTGAAGCAGGTTCCAATCATAAGCGGCATCGACCCCACCTCCATCATCGGCATAATTAACTTCCGTTCCGACGCCGGTACCTGCAGTTTCCCCAAGAAGGAAAACATCGGGCTTGATATGCTTGAGCAAAATCCTCGTTGGAGTTCCCATCTCATTCTCGCCGCCATTTCCATTATCCGCGCGGTCGTGCGGCCCCCAGTACGAATCGAATCTGTATCCGTCAAGACCCATCTGCTGGACCCACCATTTATAAACCCCATCCATGTAAGCATGCGCATCAACGTCACTCCAGCTATAATTCAAAAGTTCGTCGCTATAGCCGCTGTAGTAAACGAACCCATCGCTCGTAATCGACTCTGAAATATTCGGATGGTAATTGGGGTTTATGATTAGCTGATGCTGGTAAAAATTCCAGTAAAACGAATAAGATTTAAATAATCGCGCATCGAGGACAAACGGATGGTTGAAACTTGTATGATTAGGAGTGACATCAAGAATTACTTTCATGCCGAGCTGGTGAGCCGCATCGACGAAATTTTTGAAATCCGCATTCGTGCCATATTCGGGAGCGACTGTGTAGAAATCCACGATGTTGTATCCAGTGTTCGAGCCGTTATCCATAGGTTGATTGTTCTTCATCACCGGCATAACCCAGATAATATTGAAACCCATCTCCTGCAGATAAGCTAACTTTTGAGTCGCCGCATTAATTGTCTTCTGCGGAGTAAATGAATTGAAGAAGAGCTCATAGATTCGTCCCACCTTCGCCCACTCCGGATTTGATGCGTAAGTTGGAAATGTCACGGAGTCGTAGTTGTCGATGGTGAAATAAGAGCGCGTTGTGTCTCTATTACCATTCGGGTCAAAGGCGATAAGCGAGAAATAATACTCACCCGGCTTTGACGGCCGCGAGACAGCCATCGATGACGATGTCGAACCTTGGACTCCGCTCACCACGGAAGGATTCGTTGCATCGACACCCCACAAATAAGTCAGCTCCGCTGTCTGTCCGGAATCCGGATCGGTGCTGTTTTGTGCAGAGATTGTTATCGAGCCACCGTCATTGGAAAAACTAATGACGGCATTTGGAGAATGATTCACAAAATATGTCATGGTGAATGGACTTGAGACAATTGTTGCTCCTGTGCTGTCCTTTGCAATCGCGACAAAAGTGTTCAGTCCATCAACATACTTTGCGTCAAAAGAAAAGTTTCCGTTGTTTGCGGGAACCTCCGTTGACGTATCCGTTCCATTCTGAACGATCCTCACGCTATGAATCGATGTGTCTTCGAGAACGCCGACGAGAATAATGCTTGGATAAATTGTAACTTGTCCACCTTGGTTCAGAATTCGAATTGCCCCACTTTGCACAATAATTGAAGTTGAGTCAGATACCGGATTGCTCGAAAGATTATCCATCACGAGTTTCAACTTGTGTGTGCCATTTTGCAAAGAAACGGGGCAAAGAAAACTCAAAAGGTTTGTAGAAGAATTAAATGCGGTCCCGGGAATTTTATAAGAGGCGGTGTCGATCTGAACTACAAAAGTTGACGTGTCGACACCGCTCGCGAGCGATGGAAAGATATAAGCAGAGAACACTGGCTGTTGCGAGTTGACAATCCCGGATACTGAATTCGGAAGGAAGTGAAAGATGGTCGGACTATTCACATACAGTATCGAATTATTATTGTTCGCAGAATTCTGATAAGGGTTAAGAGGATCAGGAGACCAGCCGGTAGAAGTCCCGTTTTCATTAAACTTGTATTGATAAGCACCCGCAACTTCACCGTTCGCGCTGCTATTTGCTAGTGGAGACCCGCCAACCTGTAGTCTGTACGTTTTCGACCAAATGCCCGTTGAGGAATCTTTAGTCATCGCAGTCGGCGAGCCGGAAGGAATAACTCCGTTTGAATTGTTCGCCCAATTATTGAATTCGCCGGGCAGGTAAACGACGGCAGGTTTGTCGGTGGGCTTATAATAAAAAGTTACATCCACACTGTCTTGAGCGTGTATTGAGCCTGCAAAAAAAAGAATTACCAACGTTGATAAAATAATCCCGCGCATCTTCATTCCTAAATAATTTTCATTGCACCCCACCATAACTGCCCTGACAAGCCTATAGCCATGCTGCGACTCACTCCGAAGTGCGAGTCGCAGCTGACATCAACGTAAGGAGAAGAATTACTTTAACATTATCATCTTTTTGACGCTGGAGAAATTTCCCGCCTGTAAGCGATAGAAGTAAACGCCGCTGGCAAACCGAGAACCATCAAATGTTGCCGTATAGCTCCCTGCCCTTTGATTACCCTGGAACACAGTCGCAACTTCTTGGCCTAGGACGTTGTATATCTTCAATGTCGCAAAGCCATTTTCCTTTAATGAATAGTTGATTTGTGTGGTAGGGTTGAACGGGTTAGGATAGTTCTGCGTCAAGTCATATTTCGACGGCACCCCATTGGGATTCTTGCGAACGCCAGTTGGGGTTCCGGGATTGTTTGGATCCTCGTCCCCAAAATGGTTATAGATGGATTGTTTAGATCCGGTCAATGTAAAGCTGTGGTTTACACCTGTCGCCGACTCGTTATCAATGAGGCTTCCCCCACTTACAACTCCATCGACGGTGAGGGTGTCGTATCCGTCAAAGATTGCTCCATATTTGTACTCAACATATGAGGATACACCGGGACTATAGACTAACGTAATCGTCCATCTGTTGTCTCCAGCAAGGCTGTCGCCGTGTGTACCGTCATCGTGCATCCTGTGAAGCTGGCCAGTGGTGTCAATAGTACCAGACGTATCAGCGTTTAAGGTGTCAGCAAGAGGCCAGCCGGACGGCGGCCAATTCAGTGGTCTTACACTACCTGTTATCCAAACGCCTTTTACGTGACTGATGGGCTTATAATGGATACCATCATACGCGTTGTTCATATCGACGTGAAATACAACCGTATCGGGTACGGTACTTGGTTTGGTTACATGAAGATCGGGAGTCCAAGTGATCGTCGTATCAGCCGAAGGAAACGGGTATGTGTGGTTGCTGCCGCTCTCGTATCCGCCGTTGCTGAAAGGATCAGTGCCTTGTCCGAAGAGCTTAAAGTTGATAGTCGTCCCGACAACCCCGGTTCCGTGTATAGTTGTCTCATATAGACTGGGATTGTCAAAGCTTGCGACCATGGTTTCTCCTGCCGCCCATCCCCATTCCGCTGGCAGTGGCGGATCATCGCCGACAAGATAAATGGAGTCGATCGATGGATTGAACCCTTCAGCGAGCAGGCCACTGGCGTTCGCAATAAATGTGATATTAACCGTTGCCACAACGCCCGGCATCTCGTTATCGAAATAAGCGAGTGGAATCTGCTGAGTTGCTGCGCTCGTTATAGTGTAGGTACGGTTGTCTATACTTTCCCACGTGTCAGTGGTGGTGTGTATTACATATTTATACTGAATCGTGTCACCTACAGCTGAATCGGGAAAAGCCACGGTAAGTGTGTAGATGGAATCGTTAGAATTGGACGGTGCCATGACAAACTTATTCCCACCCCAGGTTATCGAATCTCCCGCCAAAGTCTGGAAAGTGCCACGTATGAGAACGCTGTCGACAGCAGGATTGAAGGCGCCGGTTTGCATTAACGCCCCCATGTGGACTTGAAACGTGACATTCTCGGTTGCTTGCGCCGGACCGCCGACCGCCAACGTCACCGCGAATGCCATAATCGCTAAAGCCAATAACCGCTTTAACATGTTATTACTCCTCTTTTTGTTAGTGTACTGAATAGTTGATGATGTAATTCGTATATTTCGGAATCCATGAACCATATCCATGAAGCCGATTTTTGTAGCGTACATTTCTTAGTTGTTCCGATGTTCCACCTCCTTATTAAAGCATGACTAATCATTCCCAATTGGAACATTTAACCATCCCTCTCTAAAACCCTGCAGTCAATGCGAACTCCTGAATATTTTTCAGTAGTCCGTAGTCTTCAAAACCGTAATCGAGTTTCACATTGAAATGATTTGTAACATCGTAATTCAGACCAAACCCGAAAGTAATCCCTTCTTCACTGTTAGGCACAAAAAGTGACTTATATCCGACACGTGCCGATACCAGATTCCCCCAGCAATACTCGGCACCAACATTCAAAGATTGGACATTATCACTCGGGTGAATTGCATCTGCGGCAAGTGTCAGACGATTGTCTGTAGAGTTGATGACATCCATAGCCAGACCTACCCTGAAAATCAATGGGATGGGATACGAATCTGTAGTGTACTCAGCCGGAATCTTAGAGTTTGCTCCTGCCACTGACGCATCCGGGCTGACAGTTATCAAGAGATCTTCACCCGACATCTGCATTTCGGTGCCGAAGTTTGCGATCTCCATCCCGATCTTGAGATTATTGAGGGGCGTTATATACAGTAGCCCCGCATCAAGCGCAAATCCTGTCGCGGACTCCCTCCAGATCTGCTGGATGATCATTTTTGCAGTGCCGGCAATGGAGAAGCGATCGGTGAGATTCCTTGAATACGATATTCCTATCGCCCAGTCGTTAGCATTCCACGTCTCTCCTGTTCCATCCGGTTCAGCAACCGTAGTCACCTCTGAGCTGCCGTATGCAAGATTAGTCACACTAAGCCCTAACGCATCGTCCTCATCGATAGCAACAACAGCAGCAAAGAAGTTATAGCTCGTACCGACAAGGTAATTTGTGTGCTCCATAAATGCCTGTGTCAACCCATCTCTCGAAATCCCTGCGGGATTCCAATAAAGCGCGGAAGGATCACTGGCAACGGCCACAAATGCGCCGCCCATGGATATTGCTCTAGGACCAGCCCCAATTCCCAGGAACGGTGCGGCGGTCGTACCAACTTTATTCTGGGCAAAGAGTCCTGAAAATGTAAGTAATATTGCAACTGACAGAATTCCTTTTCTCATCGTAGGCCTCATCTACTTTATAATCGCAAGTTTACCGGTCTTCTGCCCAACACCGGGTGCATCGACCAAAAAGAAATACACACCGTACGCAACTTCGAGATTATCATTTGTCGTGAGATCCCAATCGACGTCACCGTCACTTATACTCTGCCCCGGCGGCATCTGAAGTTTCTTCACAAGCTCACCGCGTGAGGTGTATATGTAAATAGTTGAATTCGGTGGCAGATGAATGAACGAGATCTTGCGCGTTCCTCTTCCACTCGTGATAGTCGGTGGTAGTGGAGGTTCCTGACTGGTAGCCGCGACATAAGGATTTGGAACGACTCTTATCAAGTCTAACTGGTTCGAAGCAAGTTTGTCATTGACGATAGCAGCCGTGGTTGTTACCTCAAGTTGGTCCGTGCTGACAAACGGTTTTGCGGTTACCAATCTCAATGTATCGCCTCCACTCGGAAGATGATTGGTGCTATCCTGACCATTGACAGAAAGAAACCATGTAAAGTAAGTTGAATCCTGTCCCGACGAAGTCTTCCCGTTCACAAAGAAAAAGACACGATCAAGCGGCGCCAATACGCCACAATCCTGGCCGAAATTGGCACAATTCGGTTCCTGAAAACCGTATGGAATTGGCAGTCCAGTATGGCGGTCATAAACTCTAAAGTTCGATTGGAGTTTTGGTAGAGTTGCTTGCCCGATTACCGCTCCTGTGAGTGTGTTAATGCGGGTTAGCGTTATCGCGGTAGATGTGTCTGCGTCGTTTGGTGCAGAATCAAACACAAAGAGATAATCTTCTGGGTAAGCGATTCCGGTCTCTTTGATTCCCGAAATTTTTAGCGGCGCAAATGTATAAGGTAAATTGGGTAGTGAATGTGTCGTACTCCATCCTGAAGCCGAAGCATTCACGACGCAGTTCCAGTCGTTATTCACTGTAATGTACATTCCATCAAAGACGAACTCGTCTATATCACCGACTACCTGGGAAGAGCTAAGACGTATTTTCGACGCGCCGCCGTTATTCGAAAAAGTAATTGTGTCAGGCGAAGAAGCCTGAGTATAATCAATAACGTAGTAACCAGTCGTCACAGGAACGATGCCGTTCGACGTATCCACAAATCCAACTCTGAATGTCCTGTTAGGAACTTCGTTGGGGTTGACAACCGATAAATACACTTTCCCAGTCCCCTCATTATAACCCACAGGGGAAAGTAAGCTTGCAACATTCGGCCCGAGGTATCCGGAGGTTGGCGCCTGAGGAGTAATAAATATGGTGTTGACATCCGTACGCACTTGCCCGTTTGAAGCCACAGTAACATATTTTGGATCCTCGGCGGGATATGTGTCGGATTGTTCATCACCGGTTGTATAAGCGGTAACCGCGTAGTAGTAAGCCTGACCGTTCTCGAGGCCGCTGTCTGTATAAGTATGTACCAATCCATTGTCACTGCCGAGGTAAAATGTTGGCAGACCAGCAATATCCTGACTTGGCGGAAGAAAATAACCAGTCACTTCATCAATCCGGTCAAAAGTTGCAATCGCTGCACCACCTGCTTCTGTGAAACCTGGATCGGTAGATCGGTAAATCTTATACCCTTCAAATGACGCCGCTTTCTCGGCACCATTATCCCATGTGAGAGTAACTTTCTTGTCTCCCGCAACCGCCGTCACATGTGGCTTCGGAGGGGGCTGAACAAAGTCATAATTCTTGTCGTAAATTCGCTGCACAATCTGCTTGTTCTGAAAAATATGATTTGAGTCCGCACCGAATACCAGCGCCAATGAGAACCGTTCAGTCTGCAACGGCAATAACGGGAAGTACCCCGATGAGTAAATGAAATCGCCATCCTGCGGAAGAGCCGGAATAACATCGAAATATCCAGGTACCATCCTGCTCCATAATGTTTCGCTGTTATTCATTGGAGGAGAGGCAGTTTGATTAAAGAAGTTGAAACTCGTCAAACCAATTTGGTCAGACTCATTCACATCCTTCTCGTCGAAATCAGGTTCCCCTTCAGTCGGGATGCCATCTCCCTCACCGAGATCGTGGGTGTTCGGTTCACCATCAGCTCCGACATCGTCCGTCTTCGGATTCCAATTACCATTTTCGTCACCGGACCAGTGTGTTTTTACAACCCCCGGATATTTGCCTGTCACTGGATCTCTTGGCTGCGTGTAGTCAGGCACCCAACCGGTTACAATAGTTCCCGGACCACTGTTTCGACTTTCGTCTATCATGGTGTTGTTCAAACCCCCACCCGTGAAATAGTCCTTGTAATAAAGAGGTCGGAGATCTGTCCTGTAAACTACTCCCGTAGTCGTCTTGAAAACTCTTTCATAATGAATGCTGTAATTCTCATCTATCAATCCATTCAAGTTATCATCAAGACCATTATTTACCGTATCAATTAAGACTTCGCCGTTATAAATCTTGTATGGTACGCCAAGGGAATAGACTGTCTCAGTGTCCGTATCACTCTTGAGCAAAGTATCAAGCAACACGATCTGTCTCGCGTAGGTTGCCGGATCAATCAAAATTATCTCATTGTTTGGCCAACTAGGGTTGCTGCCGGCGTTCGTGCGGGAAAGTGTCCGCGACGAAACATATGAATTCGAGACAGAACTGAAAGTAAAATCAGTCTGTTGAAACTGCGGGCTGGTTGGATCAACTGCATCGTTATCGTTATCAATTCCATCATATGGGTTACCCGGGCTCTCCAAGTAGGCGTAGCCGCAATAGCCTATGCAGTTCCTGACACCCGTCAGGACGGTGCTCAAACAAATCCACAATGGGTCCGCCGTCTTATCATCGGAATCCCACGAGTAGGTCAAGTTGTTGTTGACGTCGAAAAAGCCGAGATCGTCCGAACAATCAACATAGTCCTGACCGACATCGCCTACACAGCCACCGACAATTTCACCAAAGTCTGTTTTCCTGTACGTTGTTGTGCCGATATTCGTTATGTCATACAACCAGAAGAGAACATCCTGTGCTTGCACCTGAGACCACTGCATTCCTCTGCATGCGACCACGATCCCTATACCGTTTCTTGTAGTGTCAGTTGAGTCCGGATGAAACTGGTTATTCGTCCGCTGCTGCACACTATTGTCAGGGGCATCATCCATCACCCAGTAACTTTCTTGATCTGCACTGAATTGGTTTCTTCCGAAATATCCATTCCATTGGACCGCTCCCGTTGAATCCTTCCAGTCAGGATGATCCGGCCAAAACGATGGCCAGGATGATGGGATATTGCTTAAGGCGACCGTATCTTGCGCAAAGTTAACATACCCCGGCTCTGGCTCAGCGCCCTGGAAGTGACCGTCTGTTGGATCCACCTTTGCCGATTGTCCATTTCGTGGGCCGGGCGAGATTGTAACAGAATGGACAGTGCCATAAATAGTACTTCCCTGCGAACTAACTCCGATTGGATAGGTCCCCGGTAATTCCACGGCTACTAACGGAGTAACATCCCCTATATAACTATCCTGAGTCATCGGATATGGCCACGCACCGCGTATGTCCTGCGGGTCAGTACCGCCAATCTGCCCACTGTTTCGGAAGGTGATTGCGACACGATTGCCATCATGAATGCCGAAGCGCACATAGAGTGCGTTGCCTCTATGTGTTTTAGCATATGGAATTAAATCATCAGTGCCCTGTGCAATGATGTTCGAACTGCCTGTTACAATAAGAAGACAAAGAAATAAAATTTTTCGCATTTTTCTACCTTTATCTTTAGAAGGAGTAGGTTACGCCAAATTGAATTCGACGCGGCGGAGCGTAGAAACTGGGATTAGTGTAATAATCCTGAATTGTTGCAACCCTTTCGTACACAACACTTGAGAGAAGGTGCTCCTCCTGAAGCGACCAGTCCGGCTGACCGCTATCATCATATACGTTGTTTGCATTCTTCGTATCCAGAATGTTGTCAATTCTTGCAAAGACCGTGAAGGTTTGCAATCCGAACTTGAAATCTTTGTACACACGTGCGTCGATGTCATATGTCGCCGGCATTAATTCTGAATTGTAAGCTAGTTCTCCGACCGTCGCGACCTCGCCAGATGACGGAGTGTAAGGAGTCCCGCTGCCAAATCTGAATACAAGACTGCCTCCCCAACCGTTTGTCGAGGAATAATTCAATGTTGCATCCACCG